>DAIQNY010000087.1:0-12431 GCA_036788155.1 Actinomycetota bacterium
GTCTGCTGCCCGCGTCGGTGCCCGGACCGTGTTCAACCCGCGGTTCGACGACGGGATGTATTCGTCGGTCCAGGCCGGAGTGGCGGCGCTGGACCTCGGCGTCTCGCGCTTCTTCCTGCTGCCGGCCGATGTGCCCCTGGTCCGGCCTGAGACGGTCGGACGGCTGGCGCGGGCGCGCCGACCGGCCGCCGACGCCGCGCGGACCGGCCCACCCGGGGACGGGATCAGCGTCGTGTACCCGGCGTACGACGAAGCGACGGGGCACCCCCCGCTGATCTCCACGGCACTGCGCGAGGAGATCCTCGGCGAGGATCCTCCCGGCGGGTTGCGCGAGTTGCTGATGCGGTACGCCGCATCGTCGCTGCTGCTTGAGGTGGACGACCCCGGCGTGCTGCTCGACGCCGACACGCCGGACGACCTGTCGCGTATCCGCGAGCGGGCAGCGGGCGAGGTGCTGCCAGACGAGGCGCGCTGCCTCGAGCTCCTGGGGGAGCGAGGCACGCCGTCCGCGCTCGTCGCCCACTCGCGAGCGGTGGCGGCGGTGGCGGCCGCACTCGCCGCCGCCCTCAATGAGCGCGATCAGCACCTCTGCGCGGGGCTGGTCCGCGCCGGCGCCCTGCTCCACGACCTCGCGCGCTCGGAGCCCAAGCACGCCGATGTGGGCGCCGACCGGCTGGAACGACTGGGCTACGGCCGCGTTGCGGGCGTCGTCCGGCGGCACATGGTCCTGGACGCCGCCTCTGACGACGTGGATGAAGCCGCGGTCGTCTACCTTGCCGACAAGCTCGTGGACGGGAACAGGCTGGTGGGCCTGGATGCTCGCTTCGCGGCGCGGCTCCAGCGTTTCGTGCACCGTCCCGCGGCGCTGGCCGGGGCGCACGCCCGGAAGGCGGAGGCGGCGGAAGTGCGGCGGCGCGTGGAGGAGATCATCGAACGACCCATCGAGGGCGTGCTGCCGGCGGAGTGGGTCGGCGGAGGCATCGTGCTGCCCGGGGCGTGACCACCCGGCGACGTCTCTTCCATCTTGGCCGCGATGGGTCCAGCTTGAACGCGTGGGGCTCGCGCTATAGCTTGATGTCCATTCGCCGGCTGCGACGAGAGGCGGCGTCGAGGATCGTGTGCCCGCGCAGAGCATGAAGAAGGGGGCGGAACCGTTGGGCGTGGAAGTCGAAGCGATCCGTACCGTCGAGGTGCCCACCAGGATCGTGCACGGGGCGGGTGCGGTGGCGGGTCTGGGCGAGCTTGCGGCCGAGTTCGGCATGCGGCGACCGCTGCTGGTCACCGACGCCGGCGTTGTGGCCTCCGGGCTCGCCGAACGCGTCCTGGCCCAGCTGCCGGACGCGGTGCTCTTCGACGAGGTGCTGCCCAAGCCGGACATCGCGCTCATCGACCGGTCGGCGGCGCTCTACGCCGAGCGGGGTTGCGACGGTCTGGTCGCGCTCGGCGGGGGCTCACCGATGGACACCGCCAAGTCGGTCGGCGTCGTCGCCTGCCACGGCGGCTCCATCGCGCGGTACGAGTGGGGGCACGATCCGATCCGGCACCGGGTGCCGCCGCTCATCACCATTCCGACCACCGCCGGCACCGGCAGCGAGGTCACGCTGTGGGCCGTGGTCACCGATCCCGTCCGCCGCGTCAAGTTCAACGTCGGCGGTACGCCGCTCATCGCCGCCCATGCGGCGCTCGTCGACCCCGAGCTCATGCTCGGCCTTCCCGCGGCCGTGACCGCCGCCACCGGGATGGACGCCCTCTCGCACGCGGTCGAGTGCTACACGTGTGACTACCATCAGCCCTTCAACGACGCTGTCGCGCTGCATGCCATCGAGCTCGTCGGAGCCTGGCTGGAAGTCGCGGTCGCCGACGGTGCGGACATCGCCGCCCGGACCGGGATGGCCCACGCGGCGACGCTCGGCGGCATGGCCTACGGCACGGAGAGCGCCGGCGCGGCGCACGCGATGAGCCAGTCCGCGGGAGGCGTGCACGACTGCTCGCACGGGGCGCTCACCGCACGGCTGCTGGGTCCGGTGAGCGCGTTCAACGCGCCCGCCAGTACCGAGCGCTACGCGCGCATCGCCCGAGGGCTGGGTGTCGACGTCTCGGGCCTGGGCCCGCTGGAGGCGGCCCTCGCCGGCGCACAGGAGATCGACCGGCTCACGAACGCGGTCGGGATCCCGACCATGGCGGAGCTCGGCTTCGTGGAGGACGAGATACCGATGTTGGCGCGGATCGCCCTGGAAGACCCACAGACGCAGGGCAACCCGCGCGAGATCGCCTCAGCGTCCGACTATGAGGGCATCTACCGGGCGGCTTTAGCGCGAAGAGCGCACGGGACTGCCTAGTCCGTGGCGCAGATGGAGCGGGGCTTTGGCGCCGCGAGTGATCGACCCTCGTCGGGGCGCCGCCATGGCCTTCCGCGCAGAGCGCAGCCGGCGCTGGACCGCCGGCGCGAATCCGGGCGCTGATCAGACCGCGGGCCGTCCGCCGTTCAGGATGCTGCGCGCGGCGATCACGCCGGCCGCCGAGGCCTGGATCAGACCGCGAGTGATGCCGGCGCCGTCGCCGACCGCGTACAAACGCGTCACCGGCGTCTGCAGGCCGTCGTCGAGTTCCGGCCGCGCCGAGTAGAACTTCACCTCGACCCCGTAGAGCAGCGTGTCGCGTCCGTTGACGCCCGGCGCCAGCTTGTCCATGGCGGCGAGCATCTCGAGGATGTCGGTGAGGTGCCGGTACGGCAGCACGAACGCCAGGTCACCGGCGGTGGCCCCGACGAGTGTGGGCTGCACGGTCCCTCGCTTGATGCGGTCCATCGTGCTTCGATGGCCCTGGTGCAGGTCGCCGAGACGCTGCACGATGATGTCCTCGCCGAGTACGTTGGCCAGTCGTGCGATGCTCTTGCCGTACGCGATGGGATCGTCGAACGGCTCCGTGAAGTCGGTGCTCACGAGCAGGGCGAAGTTGGTGCGGTCGGTCTTGAAGTCGGCGTAGCTGTGGCCGTTGACCGTGACCACGTCGCCGTAGTTCTCGAGCGAGACGGCGCCGTAGGGGTTCATGCAGAACGTGCGTACCGGGTCGTCGAAGCTCGGCGTGTAGTAGATGAGCTTGCTCTCGTACAGCGCGCTGGTGAGCGGCTCCATGATCGCCGCGGACGTCTCGACGCGCACCCCGATGTCCACGGGGTTGGTGCGCAGTCCGATCTTGAGGCGCTTGCACTCCTCGACGAGCCACGACGCCCCTTCGCGGCCGGGGGCCGCGACGACGGCGTCGCTCGTGATGCGCGTGCCGTCCTCGAGCACCACGCCGGTGGCGCGGAGGTCGGTCTCGCCGGCCGGCTTCTCCACGAGGACGCGGTCGACCCGGCAGCGGCTGAGCACCTCGACCTCGGACTCCAGTTCGGAGCGCATGCGCGTGAGGATGTCGTAGGAACGCTCGGTGCCCATGTGACGCACCGGCGATTCGACCAGGGTCATGCCGTGGAGGAGCGCCTCCTTGCGGATGCGCTCGAACTTCTTGCCCCCGCCATGGACCTCCTCGGGGGCGCCGTATTCGATCCAGATGCCGTCCACGTAGTCGATGAGCTCCCGCAGGCGCTCCTTGCCGACGAAGCGGTCGAGCCAGCCGCCGACCTGGGGCGAGAGCGTGAGCTTGCCGTCGCTGAAGGCGCCGGCGCCGCCCCATCCGCAGGTGATGTCGCACGGGTCGCAGCCGGCGCAGACGCCGGTCGTGCGGGCGGGACAGCCGCGGCGGCCGATGTCAGGGCCGCGCTCGACGATGAGCACGGAGGAGCCGTTGCGGCGCACGAGTTCCAGCGCCGCGAAGATGCCGGCCGGGCCGGCGCCGACGACGATGACGTCGTAGTGAGAGCGTGCCGTATCCATGACGTTGGGCGGGGGAGGGTCGACGAAAGGGTGTGGAGTTCCCTTGTGGAGATGATAGCCGCGGCCTGAACGCGTGACAAACGTCGCGCGTCTCGAAAGGCGAGCGGGGACTGGTCGGGGAGCCTGAGACGGAGGTCGGGATGACGATGAGGACGCAGAGAGGTCTCGCCGTCGGTGCGGCGCTGCTGGTGCTGGCCGCGCTCGGCGCGGCGCTGGCCGGGTGCGGGAGCGGCGAGCCGGCGGAGCAGAGCTCGCCGTCGACCATCGAGGTCACGCCGTCCGCGGAGGGCGCGTCCACCGTGGTCGAGGCCAGGGTCGGCGACACCGTCGTGGTGTCGCTGGCGGCGAACGCAACCACCGGCTACGAGTGGACGTTCACCGGCGGCGACACCTTCTCCATCGAGAAGAGCGACTACGTGCCGGACCCGAATCCGGAGGAGCTCGTCGGCAGCGGCGGCACGCAGGTGGTCACGCTTCGGGTCACATCGGCCGGCGAGTCCGACTTGACGGGCTCGTACGCTCGCAGCTGGGAGACGCCGGCGCCGGGCGAGGCGACGGAGATCACGGTGACGGTCAAGAGCACCGACTGAGCATCGGTCGAGCTGCGGGCTCGAAGACGCTGGCCGCGAAGGAGCCGCCAGCAGTGCCGCAGGAGGACGCCGCGCCGGGCGGGGAAGGGCCGGCGTCGGCAGCGGCAGGGGGGCGGGGACCAGGCGGGGCGGGCGGCCCGGGAGGGCCGTCCGCCCGTTCCCCGCCGTCGCAGTGCCTGACCCGGCGACCGCGTTCGACCGCGCGTCTTGCCAGTCTGCGCATCCGGTCGATACGCTCACCCCCGCAGGTTCTCGCGACCCCGAGGTGAGCATGCACGACCCCGACCGCGATCCCGTCCTCACGCGGCGCAGCATCCGCAAGTACCGCGACGATCCGGTCGACGACGCGACCGTTGAGCGGCTGCTCCGCGCCGGCATGGCTGCTCCCTCTGCCGGCAACCAGCAGCCGTGGCGGTTCATCGTCATCCGCGATCGGGCGACGCTCGCGCAGATCCCGACCTGGCACCCGTACGCCAGGATGCTGCCGTCGGCGCCGGTGGCGGTACTCGTCCTGGGCGACCCGGCCGGGCTCAAGTGGGCCGGGATGTGGCCTCAGGACTGCTCGGCGTGCGTCCAGAACATGCTGATCGAGGCCGAGCTGCTCGGCCTGGGGGCCGTGTGGCTCGGCGTTCACCCGCTGCCCGAGCGCGAGTCTGCGTTGCGCGAGCTGCTCGGCATCCCCGAGCACCTGGTGCCCTTCGCCGTCGTCCCGTTCGGCTGGCCGCGGGAGCGCAAGAAGCCGGCGGACCGGTACGATCCGGCGCGCGTCCGCCACGAGCGCTGGTGAGCGCCGCGGGCGCCGCCGGCGTCCCGTCAACGGCGAGACATCTGTTTCTCCGGCCCCATCCGGGGGTACTCTTGGCATCCGACCCGTGACGTGGCGGGTGCCGCCCTCCGGCCCGGCGCCGGCGAGACAGGCTCCGCCCCACGGGTCGTCAGCATGAGTCACTGCAGGCGGAGCGAAGGGGTGAGCCGTGACCGGACCTTGCTGGGTCCCGACCATCGACGACACCAAGGTCCGTGACGGCGCGTACGTCGCCGTCTTCCCCAAGGGCCTCGGCGTGGTGCTGGCCCGCATCGACGGGAACCTGTACGCGGTCGCCAACAAGTGCGCCCACATGGGATGCCCGATGGAGGGCGGCAAGCTCGAGGGGTACGTCCTCACGTGCCCGTGCCACGACTGGCGGTTCGACGTGCGCACGGGCGCCTTTCTCGACGCGCCCGAGCTCGCGATCCGGACGTTCCCGCTCAAGGTCGAGGACGGCAGGATCCACGTCGAGGTAGGGGGCGCGTGATGGTCGACGAGGTCTTCGTCTACGCGCTCAGTACCTGTCCGTGGTGCCGCAAGACCAAGCAGTGGTTCGACGACAGCAGGATCGCCTACGACTTCGTCGACGTGGACAAGCTGCCGGACGGCGAGCAGGACGCCGCCGCCGACAAGGCCTACGAGCTCAGCGGCGGCCGCCGCTTCCCCGTGGTGGTCATCAACGGCGAGGTGATCGTCGGCTACAGTCCCGACAAGTTCCTCGAGCATCTCAAGGGCTGGGGAGGGGGCTCATGAGCACGGATGCCCGCAAGGAGTCGCTTCGGTATCTCTTCGAGCGAGTCGTCACCCCGCTCGGCTACAAGTTCACGCCCGACGAGCAGTTGGTCGACGACCTCCTCGACGCCGAGGTCCAGCTGGAGCAGGACCACGGGGCCCCGTTCTGTCCCTGTCAGGGGCGTACGGGAGTCCGCGAGGAGGACATGAGGATCGTGTGCCCCTGCATCCCGTTCCACCGCGCCCACTTCGACGCGATGAAGCGCTGCTGGTGTGGTCTCTACGTCCACCTGGACGTCACGGATCCGGACAGTCTGCCCCAGTTCCCGCCCGACGAGGTCTGACCATGTGGCACGAAGTAGCGAAGACCGGCGACGTCGCTCCCGGCGGCATGAAGTACGTGCGCGCCGCGGACCGCGAGATCTGCCTCTGCGAATACGACGGCTCCGTCTATGCGGTGAGCCGTCGCTGCGGGCACCAGAACGCTCCACTGAACGAGGGAGCGCTCGAGGGCTGGATCCTCACCTGCCCGCTCCACAACGCCCAGTTCGACATCCGCTCCGGGACCAATCTCGCCTGGCCCATCGACCACGACATGGGACCGCAGGAGGACATCCCCGAGCCTGTGCGGCGCTTCTTCAAGCTCGAGAAGCGACTGCAGTGGAAGACGAGGGTCCACGACCTGCACACCTACGCCGTGCGCGTGCAAGACGGCGCCATCGAGGTCGACGTGCCGGAGCGGGCCTGACGCGGGCTCCGGCCGTCCGACGAGCCATCATCCGGCCCCGCGGGGCCGTGCCAGCACCGGGGAGTACCCCGACCAGACGACAAGGAGGAACGATGGCGTTCGAACTGCCGCCGCTCCCGTGGGCGGAAGACGCGCTTGAGCCTGCCTACTCCGCACGCACGGTCAGCTTCCACTACGGCAAGCACCACAAGACGTACGTCGACACGCTCAACAAGCTCGTCGCCGGCACCGACCTCGAGGGCAAGAGCCTCGAGGACGTGATCATGGCCGTGGCCGGCCAGCCGGAGAAGCAGGCCGTGTTCAACAACGCGGCGCAGGTGTGGAACCACACGTTCTTCTGGAACTGCATGAAGCCGGACGGCGGCGGTGCCCCGTCGGGCGCCATCGCCGAGCGGATCGAGGGCCTGGGCGGGTACGAGGAGTTCGTCGAGGACTTCAAGGCCACGGCGGTGGGCCGCTTCGGGTCGGGTTGGGCGTGGCTCGTCCTGGACAACGGCGAGTGCAAGATGGTGAGCACGCCGAATGCGGAGATGCCGGCGGCGCCGGGCGTCACGCCGCTGCTCGTGGTCGACGTGTGGGAGCACGCCTACTACCTCGACTATCAGAACCTGCGGCCGGCGTTCGTGCAGGCCTTCTTCGACAGTCTCGTCAACTGGGACTTCGTGAACGAGAACCTGGCGAAGGCCGGGTGACGCCGACCTGAACGAAGCCGCCGCCGGCCGAGGACGAGGCCGGCGGCGGCTTTCTTCGTGCCTTCTTATGATGCTCGGAGACGTGTAGACTGCGGGGAGGCCGCCTGGTGGGGGCGGCGACCAAGGAGGGGTCCATGGTCTACCGTGTCCGGTTCACCCTGCTCGCCGTACTCTGTGCGGTCGTCCTCGCCGCAGTCGCCGCCGCGCCCGCGGCGGCGGGCTCAGCTCACTGGACCTGGCAGTCGCCTCTGCCGCCCGACGGGGGGCTGGTGGACACCAGCTTCATCGGTGATGTGGGCTGGGGCGTCACGGGCGGCGACAACGTCCTGCACACCGTCGACGGCGGCGTCAGCTGGAGCAAGCTGCCGGCCGGCGAGAACGATGCGTTCTACGGTATCCAGTTCGTCAGTCTCAGCGAGGGTTGGATCGTCGGCGAATGGGGCGCCATCCTGCACACGACGGATGGAGGCGTCACGTGGCAGCGGCAGGCGAGTCACAGCCTCAACTCACTGTACGACATCGAGTTCGTCGATGCCGACCACGGCTGGGTCCTCGGTCTGGACACGCTGCTCGCGACCACCGACGGCGGCGCGACGTGGAGGCTCCAGCTCGGCGACGGGTCCCTGATGGATTGGGAGTGGTACTGGCCTGAAGCGATGATGCGTCAGGCCGCGTTTGCGGACGCGCAGCACGGGTGCGTGGTCGGCATCCATGCCCTGGAGCGTCAGGAGGAGGACTACGCCGGCGTGGCGTGGAGCACAAGCGACGGCGGCGCCACGTGGATCGAGACCAAGGTGAGCGGAGTCTCCTCGTTCGCGACCGTCACAACAGTCGACGGCATGTACTGGGCGGCGGGGGATGAGAACGCCATCGCCCACAGTCCCGACGGCGTGCACTGGACGCGCGACACCATGGCCGCTCCGGTCTGCTTCACCGGCATCGCCATGACGTCGGGCGGTGGCTGGGCGGTGGGATACGGCGACTCCAGCGACTGGTTCACGGACTCCTACCTGGAGCCCGCGATCGTCCTCCGCAGCACCGACGGCGGCGCGACCTGGGAGCCGGTCGTCGACCCGCTGTTTGACGCCGACCCGCCCATGTCGGTGCAGTTCGAGAGCGCCGACCACGGCCGCATGCTCGGGCAGTCGGGCACCACGTACGTCACCGACGACGGCGGAGCCACCTGGGCCGTCGTCGGACGGGAGCCGACCCCGCCGGTCGCCTTCCAGGCCCTCACCCGCGCGCCCGACGGGACTGTGTGGGCGGTCGGCAGCACGGGGGACGGCGACGAAGGGGGCGCCGGTGTCGTCTGGCGGTCCGTTGACGGCGGCGCGACGTGGGAGGCTCTGGACGACCCGCTCTTCGGCGCCGCCGGATTCACGCAGGTGGTCGCGGTCGCCGGCGGTGAGGCCTGGGTGGCCGGCGACGGCGGACGCATCCTGCACACCTCTGACGCCGGCCAGACGTGGCGTCAGCAGCCGACCGGCGTCGGCTCGTCGTTCACCGGTCTCGCGTTCAGCGACGCGGAGCACGGGTGGGCGGTCAGTCCAGGCATGCGAGGCACGGTGCTCAGGACCACCGACGGCGGAGACCACTGGCGGCTGACCGCGGTCGGCGCCCGTGAGCGCTACTTCACCGTGCTCGCGTCCGGCACAGAGATCTGGCTGGGCGGCATGGCCTATCGCAGCGAATGTGAGGAAGAAGGGCCCGGGCTCGTCACGCACAGCACCGACGGCGGCGTGACCTGGACGACGACCCCGGCGGGGCCGCGCGCGATCCTGGATCTCGCCATGCCCGGCGGGGGTCAGGGGTGGGCAGTGTCCGGGCTCTCGTACTGGTGGGACTCCGGCGGCGTCCTCCTCCACACGACGGACGGTGGAGCCACCTGGACCCAGGCCAAGGCAGGTCCCAAGGGCACCGTGCGGCGGTTCCTGGACGTCTGCTTCGCCGACGCACTGGAGGGGTGGGCCCTGGCCATCGCCGGCGACTACGAGCAGACGCTGGTCATGCATACCGTGGACGGCGGCGCCCACTGGGGCGCCGTACGGATAGGCGACGTGTGGGACCTCCGCACGATCTGGTTCTCCGGGCACGACGACGGCTGGGTCGCCGGCCGCAACGCGATCCTGGCCACCACGGACGGCGGCGGCATCGCCCCTCTCAGCGTCTGCAACGCGATGTTGGGACCCGAGTGGGTCCGCAAGGCCTTCACGTTCAAGGTCGACACGGCGGATGACGGGCTCGGCCTCGCGCCGACGCAGACGCGACTCGGAGACGGGCCCTGGGAGGACTCTGCGACGCAGAAGATCGCGGCGCCGCGCAGCCACACCAACGACGGCTACCACCTCATCAGATACAGGGGGGTCGATCTCGCCGGTAACCGCGAAGAGGCCAACGCCGCGCTCGTCGTGGTCGATACACGGCCGCCCCGACTGGTCACGCGCGACCGCGCCCGGGCGCGCGCCATGCGCAGGGGCACCCTGCGTCTCAAGGTGCACGACGCCCTTTCGCCGGGAGTGCGCGTGACCATCGACGTGTTCAAGAAGGACGGCAAGCGCCTGCGCCGGGCCCGGGCGTCGGCTCCGGCAGACGGTGTTTGGCACGCCATCCGCTACAACGCGTCGTATCCTGCCGGGACCTACCGCATGGTGGTCCGGGTGTCGGACTACGCGGGCAACCGCTGCGCTCGTCCGCGGACTCTGATCCTCACGGTCCGCAAGTGAACCACGAGGGGCGGCGGGTGCTTCTGCACCCGCCGCCCCTCTCGCGTACGGGTGCGTCTGCACCCGTCGCCCCCTCGCGTACGGGCCGGGTCAGCCGGTCTGCCCGACGGCCGGGTCGAGGCCCCCGTCCCAGCCGCACTCGCGGACCGGGTCGCGTCTGTCGCCGTCGCCGGGTCTGTCCGGTGGACCCGCCGTCGAACGCCCGGCGAACCCATCCAGCGGGAACGGCGGTGCCGAGAGCGGCTTCACCGCCAGCGAGAGCAGCAGCGCCTCGTTGTCGTCGCCGGCGATGCGGTTGCTGCTCAGGCGGCCGCAGGTGCGACAGCGGTGCACCAGCGCCCACTCCCCGCGACCGCGGACCCACACGGTGACCGGATCCATGACGCCGCCACAGCAGGCGGCGCGGTCGCCCGGCTTCTCGTCCAGGTGGAGGCTGTGCAGGCAGTGCGGGCAGTGGTTACGATGCCTGCTGCCGGCCGTGTCCGGCGCGACCGGCCGGCGGCAGTGCGCGCAGGTGAACTGACCGCCGGCCCCGGCGTCCGCCGGAGCAGGCTCCCCTTCGGCAGGGCGAGGGTCGTCGCCGTCGCCGCCGAGCAGCTTGCGGTAGCTCACGTACCGGCTGCGCGGGATGGCGCCGTCGGCGACGGCGCGACGTACGGCGCAACCGGGCTCGTGCACATGCGTGCAATCACGAAAGCGGCAGTCCGCGGCGTAGGACCGGAACTCCGCGAAGCCCGCGGCGACGGCGGCCGGATCCCCGCCGTCGAGACTGAAGCGGCGGATGCCCGGCGTGTCGATCACACGGATGCTGCCGGGCAGCTCATAGAGCGCCGACGCCGTCGTGGTATGGCGGCCGCGGCCGTCGCCTGCGCGGACCGCGCCGGTCGGTGCCGCGGCCTTCCCGCCGAGTGCGTTGAGCAGCGACGACTTGCCTACGCCGCTCTGGCCGACGAAGACGCAGGTGTGGCCGGCGAGCGTCTCGCGGATCTCCCGCACACCCTCGACCAGCTCGACGCTGCACGGCAGCACCGGCATGCCGAGCGACCGGTACGGCTGGAGCCGCGCCAACAGCTCGTGACGATCCGTCTCGTCTACAAGGTCTACCTTGTTGACCACCAGCACCGGATCGGCGCCGGACTGTTCCACGGCCACGAGGTAGCGGTCGATCAGTCGAGGGTGCAGCGGCGGGGCCAGCGCGGCGACCACCACGCCCACCAGGTCGACGTTGGCGGCGATGGCCCGCCGCCGCCGCGGCACGTGCGGGTCGGCTCTGGCGAGCAGGGTACGTCGCGGCAGCACCGCGATGATGCGGTGCGTGTCGCCTTGCCGTTGGGCGAGCACCCGGTCGCCCACGGCGAGCTCGCTCTGCTGACGCCCGGCGAGCTCCGCCGGCAGCGTCGCCGGCGTCTCCTCGCCGGGCCTGCAGCCGTTGAGTAGGACGGCGCAGGCGCCGGCGGAGATGCCGCTGACGACGCCGTGGAGATCAGCTGCGCCGGCGTCATGGTCCTGCGAGAGACCGATCCGGCCGTCGGCAGCGCCCTCGCCGCCGGCCGGTCCCATCCCGAGTTCCTCGTCGACCAGCTCGAGGAGAAAGTCCTCGAGGTTCGGCCGGGGGACGCCCGGCTTTCGTGTTCTCAGCGCCGCCTTACGCAGCTTGGCGGCGCGCTTCGTGAGTCTGTTCCTCTCGCCGGCGTCGAGCTCGGCGAGCAGGCTTCCGAGCAGTCTGCGTCGCTTCTTGTCCATCGCTGGAGGTGCCCTTCCCTCGGGTTCCGTCACGGTTGGGCGCACGTGTGACGTCGCGTCGACGGGTCCGACCGCTCAGGGCGGACCCGGGACCGGCGACGACGGGACGTGCGCCCCTGTGCGTCACCCGCGAGGGCGCGGGGCGGGCGCGACCGCGCGTGCCGCGGTCGCGCGCCGGAGTAAGCCCGGCAGCGGGGCAGAGCTTACGCGAGCGCCCTCGCGAGGGGTGACGCGTGGAATCCGTTGACGGCCGTGGGAGTCATCACTCTGCCTTCCTTCGTTGTGATCATCGATGGGCCGGCCGTTCCGGCCGGCCCGGGGGAGCCGTCCGGCGCTCAGACAGAGGTACGTCGGTCTGAGCGCCGGACGGCGGGATCCGTCATCGCCGGCCGGCGCCGAGCGAGCGCATCGCGCGCATGCCGCCCGGGTCGTAGCGGCGGCGGCGTGCGCCGCCGCCGCTCGGGTCCCCGGGGCTCGCGGCGCGCCGCAGCCGTGCGGCGAACGCTCCGAGCCGTTGCAG
>DAIQNY010000088.1:0-12394 GCA_036788155.1 Actinomycetota bacterium
CCTCGGTGTCGTCCCCCGTCCGCTCGTCGCCGCGCACGCCCCGGCTCACCGGGACCACGAGCACGCGGTCCACCGGCCCGGGGCGTCCCTCGAGAAGCTCCGCGTGCCACGGCGCTCCGAGCAGCGTGATCTCGGCCTCCGGATAGGCCGCCCGGAGGGCGGCGAGTGCCGGCAGCGAGAACACCAGATCCCCCATGCCGTTCGCACGGAGGACGGCGAGCCGCCGCACACCGGGGACGTGGCCCAACGCCGGGCTCGCCGGTCCGTTCACTGCACGCTCCCGGCGGTCCTCGTGAGGCCCTCGCCGGGCGCCGTGCCGTCCTTGATCCGGGCGATGATGTGGGTGGTGGAGCGGTCGGGCACCAGCGGCAGCGTGGTCACGGCGCCGCCGAGCTCGCGCACCACCGGCGCCTCGGGGAGCGACTCCACGTCGTAGTCCCCGCCCTTGGCGAAGATGTGCGGTCGCACGATGCGGATGATGTCGACGGGCGTGTCCTCCTCGAACGGGACGATCAGATCGACTCCGCTCAACCCGGCCAGCACCTGGACTCGGTCTTCCAGCGGGTTGACCGGCCGGGTCGCGCCCTTGAGGCGACGCACTCCCGCGTCGCTGTTCACGCCGACCACCAGCACGTCGCCCAGCATCTTGGCGCGGTTCAGATACGAGACGTGACCGCGGTGGAGGATGTCGAACACACCGTTGGTGAACACGATGCGCTTGCCCTGGCGACGGTAGTACTCGACGCGTTCGCGCAGCCTCTCCTCGTCGAGCACGACCTTGTCGTCGGCGAACAGCCGCTGGCGCAGCTCGAAGGCGGTGCAGCGCGCGGTGGCGTCCTTGGCGGCGACGACGCCGGCGGCCGCCGACGCGAGTTCCGCGGCCGCGGCGGTCTGGGCGCCGCCCGCGAGCGCCAGCGTGAGCGCGGCGGCGAAGGTGTCGCCGGCGCCGGTGCTCCGGCTCTGGCGTTCGGGTCGCGCGAACGTGCGATAGGGGGGCGTGTCGGGCTCGAACAGGAGTGCGCCGTCCGAGTCCAGCGTCACCGCGACCAACTCCGCGCCCGTCAGAGTCAACAGGTCCGGGCCACGCCGGTCGAGCTGGGCGATGCGGCGCTCGCCGCGCAGCGGCGTGAGCCCCAGCCAGCGGACCGCCTGCTCGTAGTTGGGTTTGACGGCGGTGACGCCGATGCTTGTGTAGCGCAGGCCGTCCTTGGCGTCGACCACGAGGACCTTGGGAGCACGGCGCTGGAGCGCCGCGAGGCGCTCGAGCACGGCGGGCGTGATCGTCCCATAGCCGTAGTCCGACACGATGAGCGCGTCGGCCCTGGCGTGGACGCGCTCCAGTCCTTCCAGCAGCGTCCTCTCGGCCTCGGCCCCGACGGGAGTCGTGTCGCCGTGGTCGAGGCGCAGCAACAGCTGTCCCTGGGCGACGACGCGCTGCTTGACCAGCGTCCTGCGGCCGATCTGCCGCACGACGAGGCCGTCGCCGACGGCGTCGCGCCGGAGCGCCTCCCGCAAGGCGTCGCCGTCCGGGTCGTCGCCGAGCACGCCCAAGAGGGTGACGGACGCGCCGAGTGCGCCGACGTTCGCGGCCGCGTTGGCCGCTCCCCCCGGCTCGTCATGTCGTAGCTCGATGTCGACCGTCGGAACCGGCGCCTCGCGCGCGAGGCGCCGGGTCACACCCTCCACGTAGACGTCCACCATGAGGTCGCCGAGTACGCCGACGTCGAGGCGGGGGAAGGCACGGATGAGCCGTGCGAGGTTGGCGGTAGGGGCTCCTGGTCGGCCCATGCGGTCTCTCCAGTCGGCGGACCTGCCTGGTGCGGTGACTCTTTTGCCGTTCCGTGCTTCTCCGGGCGTGAAACCGTCGAACGGTGCACCCCGCCGGCCGCGTCTCTCCTGTGGACCCATCCTTCGGAGCGCGGTTTCATCGCCCGCTCGGGGGTAGGTACCATGTGAGTGAGGCCCGGCCGGACCTACGAGGAGCGGCGGCCACCAGAGTGCGGCGATGAGGAAGGGCAGGACAGATCGCGGCGAGGGCAGGAGGCGCCGGCGACGCGCGGCGCGCCGGATGGCGCTGCAGTACGCGCTCACCTACGCCGCGGCGGCCATCCTCTGGATTCTTCTCTCCGACCGCGTCCTGCAGTGGCTGGCGCTCCCGGACGACGCGGAGTCCATCGTGGCCTCGCTCAAGGGTATCGGCTTCGTGGTCGTCACCGCGGCGTTGGTGCTCGTGTTCGGGCTGCGCTACTTCCGCAGGCTGGAGGCCTCGCAGGAGCGCTACACGCGCCTGTTCGAGAACGCCGTGGAGGGGCTCACCGTGTTCCATGCCCTGCGCGACCGTGAGGGCCAGCTCTCGGATCTCGAGCTGGTCGACGTCAATCCCATCCAGCTGGAGCGGACCGGATTGAGCAGGGGGGAGGCCGTCGGCCGGCGGCTCAGCCACCCGGACGGCCTCGACGAGCGCATGCGCTCGTACCTGGAGGTCGTGGCGAGCGCGGCCGGGACGGGGGCCTCCGCCCGTTCCGAGCTCTACATCGAGGACGACGACGCCTTCGAGCTCCTGGAGGCATACCCGGTGGGCCGCGATCGCTGGGCGCTCTCGGCGCTGGACATCAGCAAGGTGCGCCACGCCGAGCGAGCTCTGCGGCGACAGGAGGAAGACATCCGCCGGGCCTACGTCGACGTGATCGACGCCGTCACCGGCGGCAAGCTCATCCTCCTGACCGAGGAGGAGCTGGCGGAGCAGCTCGGCCTGCCGTTGACGGAACCTGAGTTCGTGACGGCGGCGCGTGAGCTGTCGCGAGTGCGCTCGGTGATCACCAGCACGGCGACTGAGCGCTTTCCGGGCTGGGTGTCGTCAGTCGATGTGCGCACGCCCACAGGCGAGGCGCTCGTCAATGCTCTCCGGCACGCGGGCGGCGGCACCTACCAGCTCTTCGCCCGCGACGACAAGCTGCAGGTGCTGGTGCGCGACGACGGGCCGGGCATCGACTTCCGCACGCTCCCCCACGCCACGCTGCAGCGGGGGTTCTCCACGGCGGCGAGCCTGGGTATGGGCTTCACCATCATGCTCCAGGTGTGCGAGCGTGTGCTGCTCAGCACTCGGCCGGGACGGACGAGTCTGGTACTGGAGTTCGCCGACCGGGAGCCGCTGGCTGAGGAGCTGGACGAGATCGCCGCCGAGGCCTCCTGAGCGGGAGACGGCGTCGGCAGGGCAGGCCCCGTGGTTTGGCTCAGCCGGTCCCGGTGACGTCGGCGACGAACTCGGCGAAGGCGGCGACGTAGGCCGCCACGTCCTCACCGGTCGCGGCCACCGACATGGCGGGCCCGGCGGTGCTGATGGCCTCCCACACCCCGCGGTTGGCGAGGTGCAGCCGGAGCAGCGCGTTGAGCTCGGGCTGTTCGTCGGCGTCGGCCTCGGCGGCTGTACGCGCGAGCCGTTCACTGAAGGTGATTCCGGACCGCGGCCACAGCCGCTGGACCTGCCAGGGAAGGCCGGCCTCGCGCACGGCGGCTTCGAGGCCGTCGGCCAGCTCGGCGCCGAGAGAGGCCGCGTGCGCGTACGCGGGCGGCGTGAGGACCTCCTCGAGCGCCACCCGAGCCGCCGCCATGCTGAGCGCGTTCGCGAACAGCGTCCCGCCGGTGGCGAGCTCCCCGGGTTCGCCGGCCAGGCTCTTGCCGCGCTCGAACGCGTCGGCGAGCTCGGTGGTCATGCCGTAGGCGCCGAGCGGAAGGCCGCCGCCGATCGCCTTGCCCACGACAACCATGTCCGGCTCGAGCGTCCAGCGCTCGGTGAGCCCGCCGGGGGCGCAGATCAACGTGTGGGTCTCGTCGAGCACGAGCAGCGTGCCGGCGGCGCGCGTGAGGTCACGCAGGGTCTCGTGGAAACCGGGGTCCGGCAGGACGACGCCCTCGTTGGTGAGCGCCGGCTCCGTGAAGACGCAGGCATACTCGCCGCCGGCGAGGGCGCGCTCGAGCGCGCCGGCATCGTTGAAGGGGATCACGTCCAAATCCCGGCCCGAGGCCGGTGCCAGCCCGAGGTAGGAGAGCCGGCCCTCGCCGGCGAACGCCGTGAGCATCTCGTCGCCGTGCCCGCCGTAGTTGCCCGTGAAGCTCAGCAGCCTGCGACGGCCTGTGGCATGCCGCGCCAGCCGCAGCGCCTCGGTGTTCGCCTGGGACGCGGAGAGCGTGAACTGCCAGGCGGGGAGACGCCACCGGCGGGCGAGCTCCTCCGCGACCGCGACCGCGTCCTCGGTCGGCAGCATGAACTGGGCGCCGGCCGTCACGCGCCGTTGCACGGCGCGTACCACCGGCGCCGGATCGATGCCGCAGAAGGTGCTCTTGTCGCCGACGTTCGTATCAAGGAAGCGGCGCCCGTCGGCGCAGGTGAAGTGGGCGCCGTGGCCCTCGTCTATCCACACCGGCGGGTGGGCGAAGTAGCTGGCCATCCAGAGCATGGGCACGCCGTGCGGCATGCTCGACCGGGCGCGCTCCCGCAGGCGGAAGCAGCGCGAGTGCTCGCGCTCGTAGCGGGCACTCTCGCGTCGCCACAGCTCGTCCACACGTCTCGGATCCACACCGGCCCGCTCGTCCATGCTACGCACTCTAGCAGGAGTGGGCGTGCGTTCGCCTCGCTCGGGTCGCGCGGCTCTCCTGACGCGGCCCTGCTCGCATCTTTCAGGGCGCGACGCGCATCCGGTTCTCCCGCACCCTCCGGGCGCAGCCGGCGTGAACGATGGAAGGGTGGACGGCCGCACGCGTCGAGGGTCGAACCGCCGGGAAGCAGAGGACCATGAGTCGACGCGGCTTAGAGAGGGGCGGGACAGAGACGGACGAGGCGGCGACCACCCGCGCGACAGTCGTCCTGGATGCGACCGGGCAGTGGCGTGGCGACGAGAGCAGGATCGTCGAGCACGGGTTGTTGGGCAGACCGGGCGTGATCGATGCGGAGGCGAATCCGGTCGCCCAGACCATCACCGTCACCTATGACCCCTCGGTCACCTCTCCTGTCGTCCTGCGCAGTCACGTCGTCGAGTGCGGGTATCGCTGCGCTGGGGAATCGGTGCCTCGGCACGTGGGGGAAGCGAGGCCGCCGGACGCGGTCCAGGGGCACGTCCACCCCGCTCACGAAGGCATGGACACGGCGGCGATGGCGCGGGACCTGCGTGACCGCTTCATCGTCGCCGCCGCGCTGGCCGTGCCCATCATGCTCTGGTCTCCCATGGGCACGGCGCTGCTCGGACGTGAGCTCCCGCCGCCGCCCGGCCTCACGTCCGAGGCCTTCCAGCTCCTCCTCAGCCTGCCGGTCATCTTCTACTCGTCCCTCGTGTTCTTCCGCGGCGCGCTGCACGCCCTGCGGCGCCGCACGCTGGACATGATGGTGCTCGTCGCGGTGGCCATCGCGGCCGGCTGGCTGTATTCGGTAGCGGTCACGCTGTTCATCGACGGAGAGGTGTTCTACGAGGCCGCCGCCTTCCTCGCCGCGTTCGTGCTGCTCGGCCACTGGCTGGAGATGCGTGCCCGCGGCGGCGCCAACGACGCCGTCCGTGCCTTGCTGGAGCTCGCGCCGCCCATGGCGCTGGTGGAGCGGGAGACCGGGCCGGTCGAGGTGCCGACGGGTGAGGTGAGCGTGGGAGACGTGCTGCTCATCAGGCCTGGAGCGAAGGTGCCGGTGGACGCCGACGTCCTGGACGGCGAGAGCCACGTGGACGAGTCGATGGTGACCGGCGAGAGCATGCCCGTGATGAAGGCGGGCGGCGACACGCTGATCGGCGGCACCATCAACGGCAACGGCTCGCTGCGGGCGAGGGCGAGCGCCGTGGGCGCCGACACCGCGCTCTCCCAGATCGTCAAGCTCGTGCAGGAGGCGCAGGCGAGCAAGCCGCCGTCCCAGCGCCTCGCCGACCGAGCCGCGTTCTGGCTCGTCCTCGTGGCACTCGTCGGCGGGGCGGTCACGTTCGTCGTGTGGGTCGGCCCGGCGGGCGCCGGCGTGTCCACCGCGCTCCTCTTCGCCATTACGGTCGTCGTGATCACCTGTCCCGACGCGCTCGGGCTGGCGACGCCGATGGCCGTCACGGTCGGCAGCGGACTGGGGGCCAGGCACGGGATCCTGTTCAAGAACGCCGTCGCTCTCGAGGCCGTGGCCGGCCTGGACACCGTGGTGCTGGACAAGACGGGGACCCTCACCGAGGGCCGTCCGTCGGTCGTGAGCGTGACGTCTCTCGGATCGTTCGGCCGCGACGAGGCCCTCGGCCTCGCCGCGGCCGTCGAGAGCCAGAGCGAGCATCCTCTGGCGCAGGCAGTGGTGGCCGCCGCGGAGGCGAGTCTCGTGCCCGTGCATCCGGCGACGCGGTTCGCCTCGGTGCCCGGACACGGCGCGATCGGCTACGTCGACGGCCACCGTGTGGCGGTGGGCAACGCGCGCCTGCTGCGCGACGAAGGCGTGCGCACTGCCCACGTCGCCGCGCGCGCGGACGCCCTCTCGGAGGCCGGCAGGACCGTCGTCTACGCGTCGGTCGACGGGCGTCCCGCCGCGCTGCTCGCGGTCGCCGACCGGGTCCGACCCACGGCCAGACCGGCCGTCGCCGCGCTCCGCGCCGCCGGCCTTCGGCCGGTGATGCTGACGGGCGACTCCAGCGCTACGGCCAGGCGCATAGCCGGGGAGGTGGGCATAGAGGAGGTGCTCGCCGAGGTGCTGCCCGACGGCAAGGAGGCGGCAGTCGAAGACCTGCAGCGACAGGGACGCAGCGTCGCCATGGTGGGCGGCGGCGTGAACGACGCGCCCGCTCTCGCGCGTGCCGACGGCGGCATCGCCATCGGCGCCGGCACGGACGTCGCGATCGAGACGGCGGACGTCGTGCTGATGCGCTCGGACCCGGCGGACGTGGCACGGGCGGTCGTCATCGGACGCGGGACCGTCCGCAAGATGCGCCAGAACCTCGGGTGGGCGGTGGGCTACAACGCTCTCGCGCTGCCGGTCGCCGCCGGCGTCTTCGCGCCGGTCGGCCTCACGCTCCGCCCCGAGATCGCCGCCATCGCCATGTCAGGCTCGAGTATCCTTGTGGCGGTGAACGCCCTGCTGCTCAAACGGCTCGACCTGACGCCGGCGTCCGACGACGAGACCGCCGTCACGACGACCGGCGCGACGGGGGCCGACCGGCGCGGGCGTCGGACGGCCCGCACCCGCGACGACGACGACGCCGTGAAGCCGGCGGCCTGAGGCCCGTGCGCCCAGCCCGACCGCTCTCCGCTCGCGCTCTCCGGTTTGTCCTGGCCCTGCTGGCGGCGGGTGCCGTCGCCCTGACCGCCTGCGGCGGGGGCGACCACTCATCCGGCGCCTCGACTCCGCCGGCTGCCTCACAGGCGGCGACGGCGACCGCCTCGCCGATCTCCTCTCCGTCGCCGGCCGTCTCGCCCTCGGCCGCCGCCGTTGCCCTGGCGCGCCAGTTCCCGGAGCCGTCGGGACCGCTCCGCCTCGAGGTCACGGGCTCGGCGGAGTGGGACGGAGTCCCGGTGCGGCACGTCAGCTATCGAAGCGAGGGTGCGACCGTCACGGCGACGCTCTCCCTGCCCCAGGGGGACGGACCCTTCCCCGCTGTGCTCTACGCCCCCGGCGTCACCTGCCACCGGGACATGTTCGCGCTCGACGTCGCGGCCCTTCAGCTTGCCGGCATCGCCGCCCTCGCCGTGGACCCGCCCGACGGCCGCGATCCCTTCGTCCAGCCGATCACGGGCGATCCGGAGTTGGCCGCCGAGGCGCATGCGCGCTACGTCGCGGACCTGCGTCGCGGGCTGGACGTCCTGCGCTCGCTGCCTGAGATCGACGCCGATCGTCTGGGGTACGTCGGGTACAGCTGGGGCGGCTTCGTCGGCGGCTACCTGGCCGGCCTCCGCGAGCCGGTCCGCGCTTACGTGCTCACGTACGCCGGTGCGGACTGGGTGGGCGCCGATCCGACGGCGGCCGGCGGTTTCGCCGCAGACCCCGCCGAGGCGATCGGCGCCGCCGGCTCCGATGCCGCGTACCTCTTCATCGCCGGGGTCGACGACATCCTGTTCTCACGTCAGAGCGTCACCCGTTACCAGGCAGAGGCCGGGGGAGACAGTCGCCTGGTGTGGCTCCCGGGTGGCCACGGAGACTACTGGGCCGCGCCTGACGGCGCGGCCCAGGTCGACCACCGCGCCTGGCTCGAGCGCCGGCTCTGACGCCTCCGGCGGGAGCGGCGCTCAAGCGCTCCGCTCCAGCGCTCACCAGCCCCACGTGCCGGAGGCCACGCACCACGTCGGGACGGCGAGCGTCACGAGTGCCAGAACCCCGATGACGGCCGCGGCGACCCCGCGGTTCCTGAGCTGTCCTCTCATCATGTCGACGCCTCCGCCTGAAGCTGTCTCACACGGGGTGTGTACCCCGCGCCCCCCGGGAACCACGCCCGGAGGCCTGTGCTATATTCGGGCGAACATGAGCACTCCCGCACAAAATCCCCCCGAACGCAGCGACTTCATCCGCGACATCGTCGCCGCCGACCTGCGTGAAGGTCGCGTCCGCGAGGTCGTCACCCGGTTCCCGCCAGAGCCCAACGGCTACCTGCACATCGGCCATGCCAAGTCCATCTGCCTCAACTTCGGCATACCTCAGGAGTTCGGCGGGCGGTGCCACCTGCGCTTCGACGACACCAATCCGATGAAGGAAGAGCAGGAGTACATCGACGCCATCGAGCGCGACATCCGCTGGCTGGGGTTCGACTGGGGCGACCACCTCTACTTCGCCTCGGACTACTTCGAGCGGCTGTACGAGTGGGCGATCCACCTCATCGAGGCCGGCAAGGCCTACGTGGACGACCTCTCCGCCGACGAGATCCGCGTGTACCGCGGCACACTCACCGAGCCGGGCCGGCCGAGCCCGTGGCGGGACCGGCCCGTGGACGAGAGCCTCGACCTCTTCGCGCGCATGCGCGCCGGCGAGTTCCCGGACGGCGCGCGCGTTCTGCGCGCGAAGATCGACATGGCGTCGCCCAACATCAACCTGCGTGACCCGGTCATGTATCGCATCCTGCACGCCGAGCACCCGCGCACCGGCGACGCCTGGTGCATCTATCCCATGTACGACTTCGCCCACGGCCAGTCCGACGCCATCGAGCACATCACGCACTCCATCTGCACACTGGAGTTCGAGGCCCACCGGCCGCTCTACGACTGGTTCATCCAGAACCTGCCGGTGCCGGCCGAGCCTCGGCAGTACGAGTTCGCGCGCCTCAACCTCACGCACACCGTGCTCAGCAAGCGCGTGCTGCTGCGCCTGGTGAATGAGGGGTTCGTCCGCGGCTGGGACGACCCGCGCATGCCCACGCTCTCGGGCATCCGCAGACGGGGCTTCCCGGCCGAGGGCATCCGCGACTTCGCGACCCTCGTGGGGGTGGCGAAGACCGACAGCGTGGTCGAGGTCGAGTACCTCGAGCACACGGTGCGAGACGTGCTCAACCGCAGGGCCCTCCGCCGCTTCGGTGTGCTCCACCCCCTCAAGGTGGTCATCACCGACTACCCGGAGGGCCGGGTCGAGGAGATGGACGTTCCCAACAATCCGGAGGACCCGGATGCCGGCACGCGCACGGTGCCCTTCAGCCGCGAGCTGTGGATCGAGCGCGACGACTTCATGGAGGAGCCGGTGCGCAAGTTCTTCCGTCTTGCACCGGGCCGGGAGGTGCGGCTGCGCTCCGCGTACTTCATCACCTGCAACGAGGTGGTCAAGGACGAAGAGGGCCGGATCGTGGAACTGCGCTGCACGCACGATCCGGCCACGCGAGGCGGCGACGCTCCCGACGGCCGCCGCCCCAAAGCCACCCTCCACTGGGTCTCGGCCGATCACGCCGTGCCGGCCGAGGTCCGCCTGTACGAGCACCTCTTCACTGACCCGTATCCGGGCGCAGACGGCCGCGACATCTTCGAGACGGTCAACCCCGCGTCGGAGGAGGTGCTCGCCGGCTGCTTCGTCGAGCCGTCGCTCGCCGCCCTGCCTGCCGGCGAGACGGTCCAGTTCGAGCGCCTGGGCTACTTCTGCCCGGACCGGGACTCGGCGCCGGGTGCCCTGGTCTTCAACCGTACGCTCACGCTCAAGGACACCTGGGCAAAGCTGCGCAAGCAGGGCAAGCACGACCTGGCGTGAGGCCTCGCGGGCGGCCGCGCGACATCCCGTGATGGTTGAGCGTTCCGCCTGCTCGGGGTACACTCTCGGACGCCGCTGGCGAGTGGCCTAACTGGCAAGGCACCTGACTCTGGATCAGGGGATTGGAGGTTCGAGTCCTCCCTCGCCAGCCATTTCTCTGCTCTCCTCCCTCTTGCCGGAGTCGACCGGTGGTAGCATCCGCCCGTCGGCACTCTGGAGGACGCGTCGTGGAAGCGGAGGAGTTCGCACTCACCAACCTCTTGCTGGTCGCGCTGCTCGCGTTCGCGGTGCCGTTCGTGCCGGCCTTCTTCCCGCGCGTCCGCGTCGCCTCGCCCGTGCTCGAGCTCGTCGCCGGCATCATGTTCGGGCCCGCTGCTGGGCTGGATCGACATCGACGCTCCCGTGGAGATCATGTCGCGAGGGTCCGGCGGCTCAGCCCCTCGGGCCGGTGAAGGGGCGACTGCCGCTCGAACGCCTCCCTGAGGCGGGACGAGCAGAGCGGCGACCCCGGGGGTCCCGCGGGGGCAGGAGTCACTGTGGCGAGGACGCAGCGGAACCGCACGGCGCGCTCGACAGGTGAGGTGGTAGCGCATATGGGATTCGAACCCATGTTACCGCCGTGAGAGGGCGGCGTCCTAGGCCCCTAGACGAATGCGCCACGCTGGATCGGGGCTGCTGCGGTGAGGGCCGATGCTCTCAGCGGCAGCGGCGGATAAGGGTAGCACAACGCCGGCGCACGGAAAACCCGCGACCCGTAGACGCTGCGGACGGGTAGGCTCTGACCCATGAGCGGCGGCGCGGAGAACGGCAATCGGACGGCGTACGTGACGTACCGGCGGGCGGAAGAGGCGGACCTGCCGCGCGCGTTCGTCGTCTTCCGCGCGGCGCTCAACGCCTACCTCGTCCCGGCCGGTCAGGAGGCCATCCCGGACGACGACCAGCAGTCCCCCTCGTATCGTCACTTCCTCGAGCACGACGGCGAGCGCTTCTGGGTGGCCGAGGCGGTCGTCGAGGAGCTCGCAGGCGGTGGCGGACGTTCGATCGGAGCGGGCAGCCGGGAGATCGTCGGTTGGGGCTGTGGGCTGCTGCGGGGCGACTGGTGGTTCCTCAGCAGCCTCTTCGTGCTGCCGGAGGCGCAGGGGACAGGGGTCGGCGCCCGGCTGTTCGAGCTGGCGGGGACGGGCGCGCCGGCCGGAGCCGTGCGCGCGACCGTCACCGATTCGCTGCAGCCCGTCTCGAACACCCTGTATGCGCGCCGGGGGCTGCTGCCGCGCGAGGTGCTCGTGGGGTTCGCCGGGCAGCCGCGGGAGGGGCTGCGCCGCCCGCGGCTCGGCAGCCTCGAGCCGGAGCCGCTGACGCTCGCCGCGATCCCGGAGCTGCTCGAGATCGACGCCGCGGCCAGCGGTCTCGACCGCGGCGTCGATCATGCCTTCTACCTGACGAGCGGCCGGCGCGGCTGGCTCTTCAGGCGTCGCGGCCGCCCCGTCGCCTACGTCATGACCCGCGGCGACGGATGGATCGGCCCGGCGGCGTCCGTGCATGCCCGGGACATGGAGCCGGTCGCCGCGTTCGGCGTTGCCGCGCTGGCCCGGAGAGGGTTCGCGGGCAAGGTCCGCGCCGGCGTCACCGGGCGGTGCGAGGGCGCACAGCGGGCGTTCTGGGAGGCCGGGCTGGTGTTCGACGGCACGCCCGGCCTGCTCCTCTCCTCGCGCCCGTTCGGCCGTCTCGATCGCTACGTCGCGGCGAGTTTCGGGATGTTCTGAACGCAGGTCGAACCCGCCGCCGGCCTCCCGGCTCCCGCCTCCCCGGCGCCCCGTGATACGGTTCGTTGACCTGATGAGCCACCCGCGGGAGGCACGTGAGTCACGCCGACGAGGTCATCACCGACGTCAACAGGCGCCGCGTGCTGGCGCGCGCCCGCGAGGACGGCTTCACCGTCGCCTGGGACTATCCGGGGCGCACTCTCCTCGAGGTCCGCATCCTCCGCTCCATCGAGCGTCCGGCTGTGTCCGCCGATGAGGACCCGGAGGACGGTCAGGAACTGGTGTACCAGGACGTGACGGGGTCGTTCCGCGACGTCGGTCTCGCCCCCACCCGGACCTACTACTACACCCTGTTCGCGCGGCACCCGGGCGAGCGTTGGGTGCGCTGGGATGAGTACACGCTCGAGGCAGGCAGGGGAGCGGCATGAGAAGGCTCGGCGGCATGCCGCTCCTCCTCCTGCTCCTCGCCCTTGCG
>DAIQNY010000089.1:0-12370 GCA_036788155.1 Actinomycetota bacterium
GGGCCGGCCCGAGCGCGCCGGGGACGGCCTACGTGCTGCTGCACCTGTCGATGGGCGACCCCGGCGACGGGCACGCCGGCGGCTGGGGGTTCGTGCGCGGCGGGACGGGCGGCCTCGCGGCCGCCTGCCGCGCCGCCGCGCAGGCTCGCGGCGCGGAGATCCGCACCGGCGCGGAAGTGAGCGCGATCATGACGCGCGGGGACCGCGCGTCGGGCGTCGCGCTCACCTCGGGCGATGAGGTGCACGCACCTGTCGTCATCTCGTCCGTGCACCCGAAGGTCGCCTTCTTGGAACTGCTCGACCCGGCGCAGCTGCCGCCGGACTTCGTCGCCGATATCCGGCGGTTCAAGTGCCGCGGCGGCGGCGTCAAGATCAATCTCGCGCTCGGCGAGCTGCCGGACTTCGTCGCCGCGCCCGGGACGACGCTGCAGGAGCATCACACGGGCGGCATCGAGTTGGCGCCGTCGCCGAGATACGTCCAGGCGGCGTTCGACGACGCGTGCGCCGGTCGCGCCGCCGCTCACCCGACCTGTGACGCCATGATCCCTTCGTCGCTCGACGACTCCCTCGCACCGACGGGTCGCCACATCCTGTCGCTCTTCACGCAGTGGGTGCCGCACGAGTGGGTCGCGGAGCCGCACCGGGAGGATCTCGAGGAGTATGCGGACGGGGTGATCGCCGGGCTCGCGGAGCTGGCCCCCAATCTGCCGGCCTCGATCATCGCCCGGCAGGTCATCGGCCCGCACGACATGCAGGAGCAGTTGGGTCTCGTGGGCGGCAACGTGTACGGCGGCGAGCTCAGCGTCGACCAGATGTTCCACCTGCGCCCGGCCGCCGGCTACGCGGACTACCGCACGCCGGTCAAGGGTCTGTACAACGGGTCGGCCGGCGCCCACGGCGGCGGCGGGATCAGCGGGATCCCGGGGTGGCAGGCGTTCCGCCAGGCGATGAAGGACCGCAAGCACGCCCGTCTCCGCCCCACGCTCTGAGCTGCGCGCGTGGCGCGAACGTCAAGCGTGGCGTCTCCGATGACGATAGTCGTGCCGAGGATCGAGAGACGTCGGCCTCGCCCGCCCGGCCAGGGACTTCACGCCGCACGGGTTCCCGGAGGGGGTCCTGCACAGCTTCGACTACCCGCTGTACTTCTTCAGCATCCGCCAGAACGCCGCGCTCAGGGCACGGCACTACCTGGCCGCCGACTAGTCTCAGGCGAACGAGAGGGGCGGCGAGGCCGTCAGGCCTCGCCGCCCCTCTTCACTCGCGTCACGCGACGGACTGCGTCAGCTCACGCCGCGCTGCTTCTCCACCCCGTGCAGGATCGCCTGCACCTCGTCCGCCACGTCGCCCGGCAGCTCCGGCGGGTGATATTCCTCGAGGATCCGCTTGGCCTCGGCCTTGGCCGCCGAGTACGCGTCCACGGCGCCGTCGGCCTCCCAGCCCTCGCGGCCGCGGCGGTCCATCAGCTTCGGCTGACTGAGCTCGCGCCCCCGCTTGCGCGTCGACTGGCGGCCCAGATAGTGACCGAACGACCCGACCGCGTGGATGTCCTCCACCCCGAGGTTGTCGTCGTTCACCGGCATGCCGCCGACCGCGTGCTTGACCATGGTGGCGATCTCGTTGTCGAGCACGTACTGCGCGTAGTCGAAGGTGACGCCCGACTCGGTCATCCCCGCCCCGTAGATCAGGTTGGCCCCTGCCAACGCTGCCATGAGGGCGGTCATCGTCTTCTCGTGACCGGCCTGGACGTCGCCGAGCTTCGAGTCTGCCTACAACCCGGCCACGAAGCTCGGGAGCATGTACCGCTGGGCAAGCTGCGCGACGCCGGCGCTGAGCAGGCCGAGCTCGGGCGAGCCGACCGAGGCGGTCGCGAGGCGCAGGTCCATCGTCGTGGTGGACGATCCGTAGATGCTGGGCGCGCCCTTCTCGGTGAGCTGCGCCAGGGTCATGCTGGCGAGCACCTCGCAGTTGTGGGTGACCAGCGTCCCGGACAGGGTGACGGGAGACGTGGCGCCGCTCATCGCCATCGAGATGACAGTATTGGGGATGCCGTGGCGGGCGGCGCCCATGATGACCTCGGCCGCGTCGCGCGTGATCTTGAGCGGGCTGACCGGGCACTCGCAGAAGTAGAGCAGCGGCCGCTCGCGCAGCTTGTCCTCGCCGCCGGCGACGGCGGCGCCCATGCGCACGATGGCGTCCACGTCGTCCATCGAGAGGGCGCCCGTGCCGCAGCACTTCGTCGTGTTGGCGAGGCCGATGGCTGCGTCGCGCACGGCGAGCACGTCCTGCGACGCGTCGCGGCTCTCCACCGAGTGCTCGTAGGTGTCGATCTCGCTGAGGTAGTCGGTCATGCGCGCGAGGTCGGCGACGTCCTGCGCCGTGGACTGACGGTGCTCGTCCGTCCGCGGGTCGAGCACCATGATGCCGGCGCTGAAGTTGGTGAAGCCCACGCGGCCACCCTCGAGCAGCACGTCGTTCTCGGGCGTGCGGCCGCAGAGCCGGATGCTCTTGGGCGACCAGCGGATCACGTCCTCCACGATGTAGGGCGGGATCCTGACCGTCTTGGTCTCACGGTCGACGCGGCAGCCTCCGTCGGCCAACACGTCGAGCGCCTCCTCGCTCTCCACGAACACGCCGGTGCGCTCCAGCACCTCGAGTGTCGCGCGGTGGATATCGTCGAGGTCCGCGTCGCTGAAGACCTGGAGGCGGGCGCCGAGCGTGCGCTGCACGCCCGCCTGGGGGTTCCTCTTCATGGGCTCACTCCGTTCGTTGCTCCCTGCTGATCTGGTGAGGTGCCGGGTCCACTCTACAAGGCGGCGGCTTCGGCGTCCGCCGGGGTGGGCGGCCACAGTGCCCGGACGGTGCGCACGGCGGTCGGACCAGGCCGTCCTCCCTCGCGGCTCGCTTCAGTGACTGCCAGTCCGGCCACGTCGCAGGAGACTCACGCCCGGCACGAAGCTGCGGGACCCGCTGCCTGTAGGCGGAATACTCCTCCGGGAACGTCGCCGACATCAGGCGTTCCTCGGTATGGATCCTCATCTCGACGAGTGCGAGGCCGATCGGCACGATCATGACCGCCGGCCCCGCGCCCAGGAGCAGCACCGTTCCCAGGAGCATACCGAGCAGGCCGGTGTAGATGGGATGGCGGGTGATCCCGTAGGGGCCGCCTGTGCGCAGCCGGTGATCCTGCTTGACGACGGTGTCCACGCTCCACATGAGGCCGAGCGCGATTCGTGCCCACAGCGCGAAGACGGTCGAGACGACGAGCAGAGTCAGTCCGAGAAGCGTGACCCACGGTGAATCCAGCATGAGAGCGTCCCACGCTCCGGCTGGCACAAGCTGCACGAGGGCTACTGCTGCGACGACGACGGCGATCACGGCCAGGTTGAGCGATCTCCTCCGGCGCAGGCGCGCCGGAGCCTTCACGGCGTTGTGGGCGGCTCCGGCGATCCAGATCAGGATCACCGTTCCCCAGCACGAGGCAATGGCCGCCGTGGTCGTCAGGTGTTGCAGGTGAGTCACAGCCTGATGGTATACCGGCAACCGTGGAGATCCACGGTTCCGACATCCGGAAGGGGTGGCGATCGTCTGACCTCATCGCGAAGGCGCTGCAGTCTCTATACTCGCCACGCAGCAGTGTCCCGTGAACCGGTACGTGGAGGAGGCCCCTGACGCCGTGACGACGACAAGCCATCGCGATCTTCCTGGACCACGTGAGGGCAGCCACATGACCTCCCGCCCCTCACAGGGCTACGTCATGGTCGTGGCCGCCTACCTGCTGGTGGGCCTCTCAGGGACGCTCGTCGCCTTGGCGACGGCCCCGGCGAGCGTCCTGCTGGTGCTTCGCTTCGCCGTCGCCTTCGTCGTGCTCGCGGCCGTGTTCGCGCGCCGGCGCCGGCTCGCGGGACTCCTGGCCCCGGATATACGGTGGCGGCTGCTTCTGATGGGCGCGTTCGACGCCGCGACGCTGCTCCTCTTCTTCATCGCCGTCCGCGAGACGGGCGTCGCCATCGCCACCTTCCTCTACTTCATCCAGCCGGTGTGGATCGCGCTCCTGGCGCCGCGCCTGCTCGGCAGCAGGACCGAACCGGCCGTGTGGGCGGCGATCGGCGCCGCGCTCGCCGGCCTCGTCCTCATCCTCGTGCCCGCCGTGTCGGGCGGCGCCGCCGCCTCGTGGTGGGGCCTCGCCGCCGGACTCGGCTGCGGCATCCTCTACGCAGGCTTCGCGTTGCTCGTCAAGAGCCTCTCAGGGCGGGTCGACAGCATCGCCCTGGTGCTCACCGAGAGCGCGCTGGACGGGCTGTTCCTGCTGCCGCTGGCCCTGTGGCAGATCGTCGGCGCCGGCTACGCGTTGACGCAGCGCGACCTGTTGGTCGCGGTGATCCTCGGACTCGTCTGCACCGCGGTCGCCTACACCCTCTGGATGGAGGGCACGCACCGCATCCGTATGCAGCACAGCGCCGTCCTGGGCTTTCTCACCCCGGTGGCGGCTCCGTTCTTCGCGTTCGCGCTGGCCGGCCAGACCGTCAGCGCCTGGACGCTGGCCGGCGGCGCCCTCATCCTCGGATCGGGGATCCTGGTCGCGCTGCGCGGTCGGGTGGACATTCACGAGGAGGTCCCGCTGTAGCTCCGCGTCGCCAGCGCGCGGACGAGCGCCTCCCGCCCCTTTTGGGTAGACCGGGGCTGTGGCAGGATGTCGCTGCCGGGCCGGACGACAAGGAGGGAGCGGTGGGCTTTGCGCGCGGCGTGAGCGGCTTTCTCCACGGTGAGCCTGTCGACGACCGCGAGATCCAGCGCGTGCGGGACGTCCTGCTGTTCGAGGGACCCGAAAAGGGGCGCCGGACGGGCCGCTTCTTCATGCTCCTCATCCTCGCCTCGGCCATCTCCACCTACGGTCTGCTCTCCGACTCGGTCGCCACGGTCATCGGGGCGATGATCGTGGCGCCGCTGATGCTGCCGATCATGGGCCTGGCGTTCGGCGTCGGGCTCGGCGCTCGCGCGGTCATCCGGCGCTCGCCCTGGATCTCGATCCTCGGCATCGCCACCGCGATCCTCGTCGGCTACGTGCTCACACGCGGGTTCGCCGCCGTCGTCGACGTCGAGTCCAACTCGCAGATCATGGCGCGCACCTCGCCGCGCCTCATCGATCTTATGGCCGCCCTTGCGACAGGGTTCGCAGGCGCCTACGCCACCGGCCGCAGGGACGTCTCCGACACTCTGCCCGGCGTCGCGATCGCCATCTCGCTCGTGCCGCCTCTCGCCAACGTCGGCATCCTGCTCGCCACCGGACACTCCGGTCTCGCCGACGGGAGCATGCTGCTGTTCGTCACCAACTACCTGGCGATCCTCCTGACCGGCGCCCTGATGTTTTCGATCATGGGGTATCCCATGGCCTACCACGCGGAGAAGTCGCGGCGGGCGAAGGCGACGGCGATCGCCGTCGCGCTGCTGCTGGTCCTGGTCATCACCGTCCCTCTCGGCTATACGAGCCTCCTCTCGATCGTCGGCAACTTCTCGCAGAGCAGGGCGACGGATGCCGCCGAACTGTGGGTGCAGGGGACGGAGTACAGGGTGGCGGACGTGGAGGTCGGCGACGAGATCGTGAGGATCGTCGTCGCCGGCCAGGGCTCTCTGCCACCCCAGCAGGAGCTCGAGGACGCCCTGCGAGGGCGACTCTTCGGCAAGGCCGTCTCGCTTGAGGTGGTGCCGGAGACGCGCACCACCTTCGAGACGGCCACCGACGGCGGGGAGTAGGACTGGCCCGGTAGCGTCGCCGCCCGGGTCTTCGCGGCTACGGCTTCATGACTACTCCGCGACCTCGTGGGAATTGACCCTGTACAGTCTCGCGCTTGCTGGACTCGGTGCTGGACCGGCTGCCCTGCGTCCTGCGGCCGCCAGTGGGAGGAGTTCATGCCCCGAGGAGGGGGAGAGACCGGCATCGACGTGGAGCTCCGCCACGTCACCAAGCGCTTCGGCTCGCTGACGGCGGTCGACGCCGTCGACCTGCGCGTGCAGAAGGGCGAGTTCCTTTACCTGCTCGGCCCTGCCGGCTGCGGCAAGACGACGTCACTCCGCCTGATGGCCGGCTTCGAGCAGCCGGACGAGGGCAAGGTCCTCCTCGGCGGACGCGACGCCGACGGTATCCCGCCGTATACGCGCGCCGTCACGACGGTGCTGCAGCGCACCGCGCTGTTCCCCCACATGACGGTGGTGGACAACGTGGAGTACGTCCTCCGGCAGCGCCGGTTGCCGAGGACCGAGCGCCACGCGCGGGCGCGCGAGGCCCTTGAGCTCGTGCGTCTCACCGGGTTTGAGGACTACCGTCCGTCCATGCTGACCGGCGAGCAGCGGCAGTGGGTGGCGCTCGCGCGGGCGCTCGTGCTGCACCCGCGCGCGCTCCTCCTCGACGAGCCGTTCGGAGGGCTCGACCCGAGGCTTCGCTCGGAGATGCAGGTCGAGCTCAAGAGCATCCAGGAGCAACTCGGCATGACGCTGGTCTGCGTGACGCGCGACCAGGAAGAGGCCCTCTCGATGTCCGACCGCGTCGCCGTGATGTCCCGCGGACGCGTCGAGCAAATCGACGATCCGCGGGTCGTCTACGACCACCCACGGACCGCCTTCGTCGCCGAGTTCGTCGGAGAGACCAACTTCCTCACCGCCGAGGTGACCGAGGCGCGCCACGGCCGCCTCGTGGCGAAGGTCGGGGACGGACTCGTCGTCCGCGTCCTGGACGGCGGCGCCCGGGTCGGTGACGAGGTCACGCTCGGCATCCGGTCCGGGCGCATGGTCGCGTCCCGCGACCGCACCGCCCCGGCGGCCTGCGCCGCGGCGGGCGTCAACTGCGCTCTCGCCGAGGTCGTCTCCCGCACGTACGTGGGCGACCGCATCCAGATCGTCGCGCGTCTGGCGCGCGGCCCCGACGTGATCGTGCGGGAGCGGCGTTCGGCCGCGGAGCCTGCACTCCACAGTGTCGTCCCCGGCGACACCATCACCGTCAGCTGGGACGAGTCGGCTCCCCACGTCGTCGGCGCGGCTCGAGGCTCCGCCGCATAGGGTCGCGCCGGCCGTCGTTCGCAGGCGGGCCCGCCCTGGCTGGGCGTGCGCCGCTCCGGCCCGGCAAGCGCCGCCCGCCTGCATCACCGTCCGTCGAAGCGCTCGCGCGCCCTGCGGGCCGCCCGGCGCGCGGCGGCGAGCAGCGGGTCGGTGACCCTCGTCTCGACCCGCGCGAGCGCGCGGCTGCTCGCCGGGATGCGCCGGCCCAGGCCGGAGCGGATCGTCGCGCGGCACGCCGCGCACGTGCCGCACGGGACGGCGCCTCTCCGCGGGGTGTGGCAGAACCAGGCCATCTCCATGATCCCGCTCCACCCCCGCTCCAGGGCCAGTGCCTCCATGTCCAGTTTCGTGAGATCGAACAGTGGGAACGCGAAGTAGCGGAACAGCGTGTACTCGTCCGTCCCGGCGTGGCTGGGGTCGAGCCGCGCGATCTCAGCCTGGTCACCCGGCCCTCCCGAACCTCGATGGTCCGTCATCATCGCCTTGAGGCAGTCGAAGGTCCTGTCGCCTCCGTGCACGCCCAAGCAGAATCCGTTCAGTGAGTGCTGGCGGCAGAAGCTGGGCATCCAAGTCCACTGCGTGCCCAGATGGCGCTTCTCGAGGATGGACGCATGCGCGGCGACGATGTCCGTGTCCAGTTCGACATCGGAGACGGCGTGGTACGACGTCGGACCGAGAAGGTCGCGCGCCGACGGGTGCTCCGCCACGATGCGCTCCCGCAGGCGGCGCATGGTGACGAGCTCGATCTGCAGCGATGGGCGTGCGGGGTCCAGCAGGTAGTGAGGAGCGGCCGGCGACTCGTCCACGAGCAGGGTCTGGAGCAGCAGGAAGGTGGAGTCCCAGCCTCCGGTCCACAGCAGGTCGACGGCGTCGCGCCGACCGCGAGACTCGCTGAGGGACGCGCTCTCCATGGGGCCTCCTCGCCGGTCCACGACTCCCACATCCTACCCCCACGAACGGAGTCGCGGACGGTCGTGCGACCAGCGGCGCAGGCACAACAGCCCAGCGCGGCCTTCCGACCCCGCGACGGGCTACAATCGGGGTCCCTACCCGCTCGTCCTTGAGTGGTCCGCCGCCGGGGCGGTGGACGCGAGATCGCCGGTGGACAGACACGCAGCACAGCAGGAGCAGCGGCTCACGTTCCTCGTGGGGCTGGAGCACGCTCTGAGGCCGCTCACCGATCCACTCACCATCCAGGAGACGGCGTCGCGGGTCATCTGCCGGGAGCTCGGCACGGACTCCGCCGGGTACTCCGTCATGGCCGGCGGCGAGGAACCGGGACAGGTGCGGACACAGGCGGGTCATGGGCTTGGCGCACTCCTGCGGGACTTCAACGGCTCGGGCATGCGCTTTGGCTGGGCACTGGCCGAGAGCCTGGGGACAGGACGGACGCTGGCCGTGTCCGACGTCCTCGAGTCGCCGCTGTTCACTCCGGAGAATCGCGCGGCGCTCAGCCAGTTCGGGATCCGGGCGTTCGTTGCGGTACCGCTTGTAAGAGACGGGAGGTGCGTCGCCGTGTTCGGCGCCAGCCATTCCTCGGCACGCCGCTGGAGACCGCTCGAGGTGACGCTGGTGGAGGACACGGCGGCGCACACGTGGACTGCCGTGGAGCAGGCCAGGGTGCAGGCGGCGCTCCGCGAGACCGAGGACCGGGCCCGCCGGAGCGAGGACCGGTACCGGCTGCTCTACGACACCCTGCGAGACGCCTTCGTCCAGGTCGACATGAGCGGCCGGATCGTCGACTGCAACGACGCCTACGTCGAGCTCGTGGGCTACACGCGCGAGGAGCTGCTCGAGCTCACGTACGTCGAGCTCACGCCCGCCCGCTGGCACGCGATGGAGGAGGGGATCGTGGAGAACGAGATCCTCGCTCGCGGCTACTCGCGCGTGTACGAGAAGGAGTACCGGCGCAAGGACGGCGCCGTGGTGCCGGTCGAGCTGCGCAGTATCCTGCTGCGCGACGAGGACGGGACCCCCTTCGCCATGTGGGCGATCGTGCGCGACATCAGCGAGCGCCGCCGCGCGGAGGAGGCGCTGCGCGAGCGCGAGACGGTGCTGCGCTTTCTCACGGACGAGGTCCGCGCTCTGCACGAGGCGGCGGTGCTCGATCCCGGGTTGTCCGAGGATGCTCTGGCGCCGGTCATCGTCGCGCAGGGCGGCCAGTTGCTGGCCAGTCCGAGCTCGGCGCTCTACCTGCTCCGCCCGGGAGGGTCACTGGACCTGGCGGCCGCGGAGGGCTCCCATGAGGCGGCCGAGGCCGACGACGCGGCCGCCGAGGCCATCGGAGAGCGCTCGACCGTGCTGCGTCTGCGGGACGAGGCGGACACGGGGCAGGCAGGCCTCGGCCTGCTCGTGGTCGTCCCCCTCCTCATCCGTGACTCCGTGTACGGGGCGCTGGCGTTCGCATTCCGGCGAGAGCACGAGATCGAGGACCCGCGGCTGCGGGTCGCGCGCGGCTTCGCGGACCAGGCCGCGCTCGCGCTGGAGAACGCGCGCCTGCGGGCGCGGCTGGAGGAGAAGGCGGTCGAGGAGGAGCGGAACCGCCTCGCCCGCGATCTGCACGATTCGGTGACGCAGTCGCTGTTCGCCGCGAGCCTCAAAGCGGAGTCGCTCGCCGAGGCGCCGGGGGTGGCCGCGGACGTACAGGACGGCCTTCGGGAGCTCCACCGCCTCACGCGGGGCGCCATGGCCGGCATGCGCACCATGCTGCTCGAGATGCGCGCCGGCGCACTGGCACAGACTCCGCTGCCCGGCCTGCTGCGCCACCTCGTGGAGGCGGCGCAGAGCCGCACCGGCGCTCCGATCAGTCTCGCGGTGCAGGGCGAGGCGGCGCTCCCTGAGGACGTCAGGGTGGCGGCGTACCGGATCACCCAGGAGGCCCTGAACAACGCGGTGCGTCACGCCGCCGCATCCCGGGTCGCGGTGGACCTGTCGTTGGGGGAGGACGGGCTGCGGCTGCGTGTCGAGGATGACGGCCGCGGCTTCGACGAGTCCGTGAGCGCCGGGCACTTCGGGCTCGCCACCATGCGGGAGCGCGCCCAAGGGGTGGGGGCGGCGCTCGACGTCGCGAGTGCGCCGGGCCTGGGTACCGTCGTCTCCATGGACTGGCGTCGCGGCCGCGGCGGCCGGCGAGCCGCGTGAGCCTCATCCGCCTGCTCGCGGCGTCATGCAGGGACGTGGGGCTGCGAGCCACCCTCGACCAGCTGCCGTTCGTCCTGCTCTCTCCACTCGCGCTCCGCCGGCTCAAGCGGCGCAAGCTCGAGGAGCTTTCGAGAGACGGCTTCGACGCGGCCCACGGCACCGACACCGCGGGCGTTCTGCTGGGCCGCGAGCTGGGGCCCAGCGTCACGCGCGACGGGCATCTCGTGATTCCGTACGAGACCACGAGCGAGGCCGCCGTCCGGCTCGCTCTGGACAGCCTCCGCCTGGACCTCTCGGAGTACGCGTTCATCGATCTCGGCTGCGGCAAGGGCAAGCCGCTTCTCATCGCCGGCTCGTACCCGTTCCGCCGCCTGGTGGGCGTCGACATCTCTCCGGCGTGCATTCGGACGGCGCGTCGTAACGTCGAACGCTGCGGCCTCGACCGCCCGGAGCCGGCGCGCGTAGAACTGCTGGTCGCGGAGGCGGCGGAGTACGTGTTCCCGCCGGAGCCGGTCGTGCTGTATCTCTACAACCCGTTCCCCGGCGCGGTGCTGGAGCGTGTGGTCGCCAACCTGGAGCGAAGCCTGCGGGCTCTGCCGCGCCCGGCGGCCGTCGTCTACGTCAACCCGACGGCGCTCGATCCGTTGGCGCGCTCGGAGCTCTTCGAGCGGGTGCAGACGATCGCCGACCGCATGCCGGCCGCGGCCTGCGGCCTGGCGCCGCACGAGCGGGCGGCGATCTTTATCAGCAGGACCGCGGCTGGGGACGGGTGAGGGGCCGTCCGGCAGTGCGGCGGCGCCGTCGACGGAGCGCCCGACGGCGCCGCCTGCTATCCTGCTCCTACGGGGCCAGACTGGCGACTGACCCGGAGGGAGACCTGGACCGGCGAACATCCCCATGGACGGCGTTCCGCGGCGGGTTGTCGCAGCGGAACCCGCTGGTGCTGGCCGCGGCTGCTGCGCTCTGCGTGCTCGCGCTCGCCGGGGCGCAGCGGTTCTTCTTCGACGGCGGTCTCACCGTCGTGGCCGAGAGCAGGTTGCTGCGCCACGAGCACGACGACCAGGTCCACGTGGCCTACCGCGTCAACCGGCTCAGGCAGGACCCGCCGCAGGGTCACGTCGTGTACCTCTTCGGCGGGTCGGGTGCGATGGAGGCCGTGAGCGGCGAGCGCTCCTTCGCCGCGCAGATCGCTCGACGGGCGGGCGAGCCGGTCACGGTAGTCGGGCTCGCCAACCATGCGCAGTCACTCGCCCAGAACCTGGTGATCGTCGACAATCTGCCGGAGGGCGAGGCGACGCTACTCGTCGGCCTCGCCCCCATGCGCTTCAACACGTCGCCGCGCGAGGATCAGGCGTTGCTCGCCTCGCGCACGCTGCTCCTCCGCAGCGCTCGTCTGCAGGAGCTCGCGCCGCAGCTCTACGGCCGCGGGCCGTCCTGGACCGCCGGCCTGCCCGGGGCTTTCGACTACGTCTCCGCCTACATCCGCCAGCGTCTCGCGGAGGGGCCGCTGCCGGGCCGGCGGCTCAGCTACCTGCGGCACTACTACGGGCCCGACGCGCCGCCCGAGGACCCTCACGCCAAGCGTGCCTCGCTTGAGTCCGTCTACGAGTACAACCGCACGCGCTACGCCGCCTACCACGAGTACAACCTCTCGGTGCTGCATGAGCTCGTGCGCCTCGCCCGCGACAAGGGGTTCGACGTCGTGTTCTTCGAGCAGCCTCTGAACACATGGGTCGCGGGCGACTGGGACGGCGTGCTGCCCAGGTACCGGGCGGAGGTGGAGCGTATCGCGCAGGGCGAGGACGTCCCCTACCTGCGGGTCGAGAGGAACCTGCGTCTCGGGGACGCCGACTTCGTCGACCTCTACCATCTGCTGTCGTCGTCGCGCGGCCGGTGGCAGAAGCAGATGGCGTATGAGGTCGCCGGGTTGCTGCGTGCGGAGGACATCTCCGCCCGCTGGCCGGAGGAGGGTGGACGCGAGGTGGTCCCGTAGACGCGGACCGGTTTGCGCGACCTCGCTGTGGGTAGTCTCGGCTCGACGCGGGCCGGGGCGGCGGTCCCCGCCGGCCGTACACAGCATCGGAGGGGTGGGACATGACACTACGAGAACGTCTGGTCGCCTCCGTGACCGACATCCGCGACCGGGGCAGGCGCCTTGCCGAGCTGAATCTCGCACTGC
>DAIQNY010000090.1:0-12173 GCA_036788155.1 Actinomycetota bacterium
TTCCGTAGGCGGCAGTGGTCTCGGACATCGCGACGCCACTCTGCTCCGGGGGAGTGACCGGCGGACGCGAGGGGTCGAAGCTGATGGCCAACGCCGGGTCAGTCTCACCGCGCACCGCGGTGACGTTGCCAGTACCGTCGTAGGTGAAGAAGCTGGCGCGGCCGCCGGCATCGATGCTGGCGAGCGGCAGGTCCTTGAGGGCGCCGCCGGTCGCGTAGTCCGGGTAGACGGTGACGCTGCCGTTCCCGAGCGGCGTCTGCGTGGCGATCACGTTGCCGCGCACGTCGATCGCGGTCGCCGAGCGCAGGCCGCTCGGCGCAGCCTCGGCGATCGGGGGCGTCGTCTCCGAGGCCACCTGGTTGGCGGGCGAGTAGGTGTAGCGGACCGGCTCGGGAGCGCTGCCTGCGTACGGGGCGCGCACACTTCCGATCGTCCCCGTCGGGTTCCAGATGTACCTCGTGGTGAGGGTGGCCGCTACCTGCGCGGGCGTCACCTTGTCGTCAGAGTTCGGAGCCACGCGGCCATGCTCCATAACGTCGGCGAGGCGAGACGCGGGCCAACGGGCGATGGCGATCGTCGCCGCGGCATTCGGGTTCTCGCTCACCAGCGATTCGGGCAGGCTGACGCTCCAGAGGCCTGATGCGTCGTAGGAGAACGCCTCCCGCCCGAGCAGCGTCCAGGACTGGCCGCCGGCGTCCCAGCCGTCGGCGGCGTACTCACTGAGCTTGCCCGACGAGTAGGCGTAGCGGGTCCGCGACTGCTCACCCTGGCCGGGCAGGTAGGTGACCGACCAGCTCGCCGGATCGCTTGAGGCGTAGGCGACGTTGCGCACGTCCGGAAGGGTCCAGGCGCCCCAGGCCTCGACCTCGGCGGCGCTGATCTTGCCGCTCTGGGCATCGAAGCTCACGACGATCGACTGCAGGTTGGCGGCTCTGATGCGCAGCAGGCTGGTCCCCGGCCAGCCCGAGCCGGTCCAGCTGTAGCTCGTGCGGTTGCCCTGGGCATCGACCTCGGCCGTGAGGCGGCCGTTGGCATCGAACTCGAGCGCGCTGCGGTCCTTTCGGTGCAGGCGCCAGAGGCTCGCGCTGGGATGCTCGAGCCAGGTGCAGGACCCATAGGGGCCCGTCCACGTGGAACCCGAGGTGTAGAAGCGCCACTCGTCGCCGGCGACGTCGTAGTAGCGAACCACAGCGGCGGTGCTGCTCAGGTCGAGGCTGCGTTCGAAGGAGAAGCGCCAGCCCGGGGCGAAGCGCCCATCTGCCGGTCCATCGGAGCGGTAGAGGCGCTCGAGCGCGGCCGGCGGGCCGAACGAGGCGATCGCCAGGTCGGCGGCCGCCAGCTCGAGGGCGCCGGAGTCGAGCCGCACGCTGGCGTCGTTGCCGGCGAACGAGTGCAGGTCGGCGATTGGATGCAGAGGCGCCTCGTTTGCGTACCTGGTCCGGTTGTCGAGCGTCACGATCGAGCCGCGGTAGGCCTCGGGCGTCGAGCTCAGCAGGCCGGTGTAGGGCACGACCTTGAACGAGTAGTGGGTCCAGTCGGCTGCTTCGGCGCTCCCGGCCGCCGCGTAGAGCGGGTTCGGGTTGTCGCGCAGGTTGAGCCCGCTGAGGGCGCCGGGGAACTTGTAGAGGGCGTTCTCCGTGAGGTGCCCCATCCAGAAGACGTCGTCGTCTGCGCTTGCCTCGGAGCCCCGCACGAAGGCGCAGGTGCAGGCCGACGCGGTGGACGAGCCGCTGCTCTGGTCGAGGCGCCACTGGTTCACGACGCTCGCCTCCGCCTCGGAGGCCGTCGCCATCGCCGCGAGGTCGATGCGCGTGACGAGGGCGCCCTCGCCGCCGCTCCAGCCGGTCAGGTAGAGGGAGTCGCCGTCGCAGGTGACGCCGGAGAGCAGCTGCGACTCCGTCGTGATGCTGTGGTCGGGCGAGGCGTAGGTGGCCGTCTGCCCGGAGAGCTCGAAGACGCGCACCTTGTAGCCGTCGTAGCTCGGCGAGCCGCCGCTCTCACTCAGGGTGTGGGCCACCGAGTAGAGCCGCGTGCCCGAAGGATCGGCCGCCAGCAGCACGTTCGTGGTCGGCTCGGTCGTCGAGACGCCGGCGCCGGTGGCCCGGTCGAGCGGGCGCGCGGAGAAGGTCAGGGTCTTAGTGTTCGGGTCGCCCGCGGGCGCGTTCACCTTCACGCCGCGCAGGCTGACCACGCCGCCCGAGCAGAAGGTGGTGCCCGAGTAGAGGTAGCCGCCGTAGTAGAAGCCGGAGAGCGGCCGGCCGTTCGGATCACTCCAGCCGGAGGGGATCGGCGGGTCGATCGCGACCTCGGAAAGGTAGCTGCCGTCCGCGGCGCCGAACTTGCGCCAGCGCCGCGTGCCGTCCGACTGCCCGGCCCGGCCGCGCACGTAGAGGTACGTGCCGTCGCTGGCCGCGACGCCGGCGTTGCCGGAGAGCTGAGCCGGCGTCGAGAGGGCGATGCGCGCTTCGCTGCTCGGCGTCGTCGCCCGGAAGAACGGGTTCATAGCATCGCTGCCGCTGGGCCACGCCGTGCGCGGTGCGGCGACCTCGGCGTCGCTCGGCGCGATCCGCAGCCCCTCGCTGCTCCAGGTCGTCTGCGCCTTGCCGACCCGCTGACCGACCTTGGCGTACTTGGCGCCGTCGAAGAGGTAGATCTCGTAGCCGTCGGCATGCCTGACCTCGGGCCAGCTGAGCGCGACCGCGCCGCGCCCACCGCCGGCGTCCGAGTTGCTCTGCGCATCGGCGACGCCGTCGTCGTTCGCGTCCTCGTCGAGCCAGGCGCTCCCGCCCTCGACCGCGACCGTGGTCGGCGCCTGCACCGAGAAGCTCTCACCGACGTTCTTCCAGCCGCTCTCCCAGAGGTCGTCGTACGGCGTCCTGAGCTTGAGCAGGCAGCTGAAGCGGTTTTCCGTCGAGTAGCCGAAGTCGTCGTTGATGCGGAAGTAGAAGTCGAAGACGCCGCCGCCGTTGAAGTGGCAGCGCCCGAGGAGCGGCGTGATCTTGCTCGTTCCGGCGGCGTCGTTCGTCGGCTCAAAGGCGGAGAAGTAGCCACCGCCGCTCTTGTAGGGGCTGGTGCGCCAATCCTCGGCCGGGATCGGCACGCCGCCGCGCTCCCAGCACAGAACCCCGCGGTAGTCGTTGGTCGCCCCCGTGGCTCGGTTCACGCCGAGGCGCAGCTCCTGGATGAGGTTGGCGGCGCCGAGATCGCCGACGGTGATGTCCTCCACGGTTACGCGCACGCGAACAAGGTCGCCGGTGCGATAGACACGCGCCGTCTTGCTCACGGTCGTGGTGGGATGCGTGTAGTCCACGACCAGGCGCGGACGCTGCGTCGAGGTCGCATACTCACTCGAGCGGAACTTGCGGTAGTAAGCGGTTGTCTCACTCGGGTCCTGCAAGATGCAGAAGCCATGGTTCGGCTGCTCCTGGCTCACCCACCAATGGGTCCATCTGGCACAGGCGATGTCGAGCCAGTTGTCGGGAAAGCTCGTGACCTCACCGAGGAGCCACATGTCGCCACTTCCGAGGTCGAGGGAGTTCCAGGTGGACGAACCAGACCAGCCCTTGGCCATGATGTTGACGTGCGTCTTCTTGGGCGGCGAGGAGTAGCTGTAGTGCTGGTACATGCGCAGGTGCGAGTCGAGCACGTAGGCGGGGTCGGGGTCGCGCAGGTCGGCGACCGCGAACTTGATGAACGAGTACTTCGAGCCGCCGGAGTAGTAACCGGTCTTGAGCTCCTCATTCGAGCCGAAGGCGGTGCTCGGGTAGGCGCTGTCGATGAAGCAGGAACCAGTCCTCTGTGACGGCGCCGCAGCTGATCACCATCCACACGCCGGTCCCGGACACCGTCTCCGCCGGCCAGGTGCTCTCGATCTCAAGCCCACTGTTGGCGTTGTTGTAGGTCGAGGTCTCGTACCAGGTCGAATCGGAGGTCAGCCGGCTCACGTAGACGGTGTCCGAGTGCGTCGAGGGCTGCCAGTACTGGCGCAGCCGGAAGCTGGCCCCCGTGATGTCGGCGCCGACGGGAATGTCGCCTGACCCGTTCGTTCCCAGCCCCGCGAAGCGCACCAGCGTGCGGCACTTCTCGGCGTCTGAGTTCATGCGGCCGCAGAGCAGGTCGGCGCTGCTGCCGAAAGACGTCCCCGGATAGCCCGCAGAAAGATAGGTGTCGACCTTGTTGCTGACGTCGAGATTGGGGTCGATCTTGACAGGGTAGACGCGAGCGGAGTCGCTCAGCCAGGCGCGGGGCACGGCGTAGGTGATCGTGCTCACGTTCTCGCCCGGGATGACGGTCATCTGCGCGCCCTCGCACCAGGCGGGCTCATCGGCCTCGTCGAGGGAAGAGTCGCAGGCGTTCATGGCGCCAACATTGAAGACCGGCTTCGATCCCTCGGGCTCGTAGAGACACCACTGCCCCTGCTCGCCCTGGCGCAGCTCAAGGCCGGGGTGAGAAAGCCGGTACGTGAAGCTGTTCGGCGCCGACGGTGAGGCCAAGGTGATGACCTCCTTGATGCCGTCGCCGAGCACCGTGTAGGCGACATCCGTGTCCGGCGCCACGTCTGCGTAGACGGCGGCGTCGTCGATGACGATCTTCTCGTCCTCGTCCCGGCCTACGAGATTCATGGAGACGGTCCAGTCCCCCGCCGAGACGGTGACCGGCCTGACGCCCGGCGCCTCGTCGGCGACGATGACCTCGACCGGGGTCGCCGTGGTCGCGTAGACGTCGAGGCCGCTCACCGGGATGAGCGAGGTGTCGATCGGCTGGTAGCTGCCGTCCTCGGCCTTGTAGTTCACCGGCGACTGGTAGCTGACGCAGCGGTACTGGCCGTTGCTGAGCAGGTAGGTATTCGAGTACTCGGCGCGCTTCGAGGGGACCTCCCGCACCACGGTCGGCTCAGCAGGCAGCGCCTCTTCGGCGCGCACGGAGGCGACGCCGACGAGCGACGCGGCTCCAAGTGCGGCAGCGAGAACGGCGAGCAGGCAGATGCCGAGCGCGAGTCGGCGGAAGCGACGGACCATGGACCCCTCCAGTCTCCGATGTGCCCCTTGTCGGCGCACCCCGGCGGGCGGAACCCCACCACCTCCGCGGCCCGGGATGACGCTCTGCGGCGCGGTCATCGTGTCACCGCGCACGACGGACTGTCAATGGTCAGAAGTAGCGAAATGCCCGTTCAGCCAAGATGGCGTACAGTCCACAGGAACGGCGCGCCGGTCCGGCGGCGCGCCGAGACGACGGTGGGAGCTGACGTGCCCAAGATTGTCGACCACGAGGACGACGCACCGAGCTCGCAGGGGCCCTCTGGCGGGTGCTCGCCCGAGAGGGGCCGAAGGGCGTGACCGTGCGCAAGGTCTCGGCTGAGGCGGGCTGGTCACGCGACGCCGTCGACCACTACTTCGAGGGCAAGCAGGAGCTCGTCGTCTTCGCTGTCGAACTCGCGGTCGACCGGGCGCTCTCCCAGGTGCGCGCCTGCTGCGACCGCCTCGAGGGACGGGCGGCCCTGCGCAGCGTGCTCCTCGAGGCCCTCGCCCTCGAGCGCTCGAGACCGGCGCCGTCGGAGGCCTGGCTCGAGCTGCTTTCTCTGAGTGCTCGTGATTCCGAGCTCGCCGCCAAGCTGGCGTGCTTCAACCGCGAGGTGAGCGCCCAATTCGCTTCGGTGATCGCCGGGATGGTCCAGCGAGGCAATGCGGCACCAGGGAGGGACCCCACGGCCGAGGCAGCCAACCTGTTCGCCTTCAACCTCGGCTTTGCACTCGCACATTGCCGCGAGGCGAATTGACTCCCGAATGAGGCCGCCATGCGAGAGGTCGACGGCTACCTCGACCGCCTGGCGCTGGCAGTCTGCGCAGGCAAGCAGCGTAGGTCGCAGGCCGGCGAACACCTTCAGTGCTTCTTCAACTGAAGAGCCAATTCGCCCATCATGATGAGGCCGATGCGCAGGCATGCTTGACATCGAACCCTCGTGTCCGCAGACTCCGGAGCGCAGTTCCCCGCCGTGGACCACGGGGTCAGCCAGTAGGGTCATCTGGAGGGATTCCATGCGCAGTCGCCTTCCGGCAGGCACAGGCGAGAAGCTGTCTTGATCTGGATGCCGCGGCCTGATTCCTACGACGCGCCTACCGGCACTGCTCCAGTGAGTCCGCAGTGCCAGCCATAGTACCCCGCAAGCTTCGACTACCCCCCAAGGACTCCCTGGTCTGGCTGACCGCGGTGCCAGTGGTGCTTCTGGCCGTGGGGAGTCTTGTCTTGTGGCTGCTGCGCGTGCCAGGCGGCGACGATCCCGCCCACGCCTACAAGCTCCTGCTTCTCCACGACGGCGCCTCGGCGGTATGGGACAACTACTGGTACGGGGGGAGCACCGGCGCAGTCACCTACGGCATCGTGTACTACTGGGTGGCGCGATGGGTGCCGGGCGTCGTCATCGTCGCGTTGTCCGGAGGACTCCTTCCCGTGCTCTTCCATCTCTACATGCGCCGGGTGTGGGCAGTCACCAGTCCCGCCCCCGCCTGGCTGCTCGCCGGCGTCCTGGTCGTGTACCTCGCCATGGGGCAATCACCATTCCTCATGGCGCTCTGCCTGGTCATGGCGGGACTCGTCTTGTTCAGCCGCGGCCACCCCCTGGTGGCGGCGATCCCGTGGAGCATCGCGGTTTTTACCAACCCCCTCGCGATCGTCGTCGGAGGCGTCTTCGTGCTCGGCGATCTCATCGCCCACCCCTGCAGCCGCCGGAGCGCCTGCTGGCTCGCGCTGGGACTCCTGCCGGCGATCGCGGGCCGTGGGGCCCTGGCGCTGCTGTTCCCTGAGCCGGAGTTTGAGTTCCACGGGCTCTCGCAGCTGCTGCGTCTTCTCGCCTTTGCAGCGGTGGGCGTGTTCTTCGCGCGCCGCTCGACCATTCCGTCACGGCGCGCGCTCCAATGGCTCTTCGCGGCGTACGCGATCGTGGTCTTGCCCTTCTTCCTGGTCCCAGGCATGCCGATCGGCAGCAACGTCGGGCGCTTCTTCTACGTATTTGGCGCCTCCCTCTTGCTCGCGGCCGCCTGGCCGTCACGACTCCCGCGCTGGGCGCCGGTCCTCGCCGTCGTCGCCGTACTCTGCGTTCAGCTGCCTCCCGCAACGGGGCACTTCACGAACGTCCGGGACCTCCCCGCCACGCGCGCCACGTTCTACGCCCCCGCACTCGCAGAAGCCCGTAAGCTCTACGACCCCAACTACCGCTTTCATGTGGTGACGCCGCAGAGGCACTGGGAGGCGTACTACTTCCCGTCCGCCGGCTACGCGATCACGCGAGGCTGGTACCGGCAGGCCGACGCGCTGCACAACCTCAAGCTCTACGACGTCTCGCTCACTGAGGCTGACTACGTCTCCTGGCTGCAGAGCATGGGCGTGCGCTACATCTTCCTGCCGCACGCCCCCCTCGTCTCCTCAACGCGCCACGAAGCCGATCTTCTCGAGCACGGATCCGAGTTCACCATCGTCTATCGCGACGCGCTGTGGACGATCTACGAACTGCGCGACAGTCGGCCCATCGTGGAGCCACTCTCCTCGACGGGCATGGCAGATGTACTGGCGCTCGAGCACACGAGCATCCGCTTCCGCGTCTCTCAGGCCGGCACCTACCGGATCAAGCTCACGTGGTCTCCATACTGGCTGCTCACTCGCGCCTCGGGAGCGGCGCCGCTCGGCGCCGACGGCCCGCGTCTGCAGCCCGATTCGGAGGCAGCTGCAGCTGCGGCTGGGCGGCGCCTGCTTCGCCGCGACGACGACCGCTTCATAGTCTTCAGCGCTCCGTCCGCCGGCGTCTACGTGCTGCGCTTCGACGCGGCGAGCGCTCTTGCAGCAAGGATCTCTGATTGAGCAGCAGCACCTCGGGCGAGGCCCCTGAGGCGAGCTCCCGGCTCAGCCCGCTCGCGCGCGTCCTCATTGCTGCCACTGGGACTCGCCTCCTGGTGCTCGGCGTCGCCTTCGCGACCGTCGCGGTGGTCGGGATACACGGGGTCCCCATGTCTCTGCGCTTCCCCTCGGGCGCGGAGACCCTGAGCGGCTGGCTCGGGGACCTGGTCAACCCCTGGGCGCACTACGACGGCGTGTGGTTCATCAGGATCGCCAGCAGGGGCTACGCGAGCACCGACGGCAGCACCGCGTTCTTCCCGCTCTTCCCGCTCATGCTCAAGTACCTCGGAATGGTGCTCGGCAACCTCGTCGTCACGGGGATCGTCATCTCGACGGCGTGCTACGCAGTGTCGGTCTGGCTCCTGTACAGGATCGTAAGCTCCGACTTCGACCGCGAGACCACCTCGCGCGCCGCCGTCTACCTCTGCGTGGGGTCGTTCTCGTTCTTCTTCCAGGCCGTCTACACAGAGTCGCTCTTCCTGGCGCTGACCCTGGCCTGCTTCGTACTTGCCCGCGAGCACCGCTGGGTCCTCGCGGGCCTAGTCGCTGCTCTCGCGGCGCTCACCCGCAGCACCGGCGTGCTGCTGCTCATCCCGATGGCCATCTACTACTACGAGAGCCGAGACTGGAGCATCCGGCGTACGGATCGGCACGCGGCCGGCCTGATCCTCGTCCCGGTGGGCCTCCTTCTCTGGATCGCCTACCTGGGTCTGCGCTTCGGCAAGCCACTTCTGTTCGCCGAGTCGCAAGGACAATGGCATCGGCAACTGGCCGCCCCCAACTTCACGGTGGCTCGCGGCGTACAGGCGGCCGCGGGGGGCCTGCTTCAGCTTCTCTCAATGCAGAGCGAGAGGCTGTTCTGGAACGCGCAGACGCACAGAGGCTCGTTCGACCTCGCCGTCACCAACATCGTCGCCCTGGGATGCTTCACAATCGCCGGTCTGCTGCTCTGGTACGGGGCAAGGCGTCTGCCGCGTGCGTACTGGTGGTTCGCGCTGGCGTCGCTGGCGTATCCGCTCTGCTTTCCGTCGAGCTTCTCGCCGCTCAAGTCGTACCCGCGGCTTGCGCTCGTTGTGTTCCCGCTCTACGTGTGCCTGGCGCTGTTCACTCGGAGCCGGCCCCGCCTGCACCGCGCCGCGGTGGTGGCGGGGCTGATCCTGCTGGTCGTCTTCACCGCGAAGTTCGCGTTGTTCAGCTGGGTAGCGTAACCGGCCAAGTAGGCCAGCGTGTCGGCCGTGCCGACCTTACTCGCCCAGCGCTTGTTCTCGATGCCGCTGCGCCATGAATCTCGCCGTCGAGCGGGCGCTCTCGCAGGTGCGCGGTTGCATCGAGCGACTCGCTGGGCGAGAGGCCCTGCGGGCCGTGCTCCTCGAAGCACTGGCGCTCGAAGGGTCCGGTCCAGCGCCGGCAGACGCCCTGGCTTGGGCTTATCGCACTGGCCACTCGCGACCCGGCGCTCGCCGCCGAGCTTTCGCGCTTCGACCGTGAGGTGAGCGCACAGCTCGCTTCGGTGATCGCCGAGATGGTGACCCGCGAGGAGGCGGTCGCCGGAGACCGATCCGGAGAGCGAGGCGCGCGAGCTGTTCGCCTTCAACCCTGGCCTACGCACCCGGGCGGGACTCGAGCCCGACAGGTATCCGCGTGAGGCGGTCGAGCGCGAGGTCGACGCCTACCTTGCGCGCCTTGCGCGCGGCGCTGCGGCGGGCGCGTAGGCCAGCTGCGGCAGACCCATCCTCAGACCTCGGAGCCACCAGGATCCCGAGCACCGTGACGGTGCTGGGTGCTGGAGGTCTTGATGACGTCACGGACGTCCGGAAGTGGGCGCAGTGCAGCAGTTCTCTGACCGTAGCCGCCGCGTTGCCGACGAGCGCCTCTCGCCGAGGTCGCCAAGGAGTTCTCGTCTTCGCGGGCCAGATTCAGCTCGTCGTGCAGGAACGAGGCATCACGCGAGAGCTCGCCTCACTCCTCCCTCACAGAACCATCCTCGGCCACCCAGAAGAACGTGAAGGGAGCGCTCTCCTTCAGCCAGGCCGCCATCTTTGCGAGGTTGGCGTAGCTCGCGAACGAATCCGGGAGTCCCACTCCGAGATCGATGTCCGAACGCTCGGTCCGGTAGCGGACGACGTCGAACATCGCGTGCGAGAACCAGTGGCGACTCTGGGTGCCCGGGTTCGTGCGACTCGTGCCGGCGGGGTACCCCTTGACCGTGACCCAGAGCTCGCGACCTTCCCGCTCAGCGATGATGTCGACGCCGGGCGCCTTGCTGGCCGTGTCCACCACCTGAAGCAGCTCGAAGCCTTGACGGGCGAGGTGCGCAGCGACGCGCGCCTGCACGTTCCCTTCCCAGGTCCAGGCCCTCACCGGGTCCGCACTGCTCCCGGCGCTGACGACCGGGGGCGCCGAGAGCGTCGTGACCGTCTTCCTCCGGCCGCACTCGCAGCACACTCCCGAGCCACGCGAGGCGAGACCGGCCAAGGCCATGCGTCGGCACGCTGAACGCACGCCCTGACGGCGACTGTAGCCGCCCGGCGTGAAGAGGCAGTCATCGCAGAGGGGGCCGGCGCTTCGCTTGAGAGCCTTCCTCAGTAGCTGTTCACTCACCGCGCCTCCAGTCTCCGCTGAGCTCAGGCCTCTTGGGCGTCTGCCGCCGCGCGGACCTCGCCCGCGAACCAGTCAAGGACCGACAGGAAGGCATCCCTTGCCTGCGCCTCGCCGAGGAGGGCGAGGTCGACGGTCGGCTCACCGTTCACGCGCGCCTTGTCGAGCGCCACGCCGGGGACGCGGTTGAAGCGCCCCAGGAGCTCGATTCGCGCGGCTTCGTCTTCGAACCCGGGCTTGCCGGTCATGTAGCGGAAGGTGATGCCGACTGTGCCCGAGGCGTAGAGCACGACGGGGATCTGGGTTACGGCGCCCGCGGGCACGCCGACGGTGAAGGCGGCAACCTCGCCGTTCCCGAAGCTGAACCGGTAGGCATTCGCCTTCGCCCACTCGACGATCGCCTCGGCGCCGGCGCGGCCCTCGGGAGCGCGGGCCTCGAGGTCCTCGAAGAAGCTCTGCTCGGTCCACTTGGCGCGCTTCTGCCCCGTGCTCTTGCGCCCCGCCGCCGTCTCGGTCCGTCCGATCAGGGTGGGGACGAGCACCTTGACGCCCTCACCGGCGTACTGCCGGACCTCGATTGCCAGCACCTCGGCCGGGTCCATCTGCTCGTTCAGGAACTCGACGATGCGCCGCAGGTCCTTGTGGATCTGGTCGGCGACGAACACGAGGCGCACGCGACCGGCCTGGAGGTTGGTCTTGGCGCGCTCCCAGAACTCATCCCCGTCGACGTCAGGGCCGGCGCAGCTCTCAAGCTCCGCATCGGAGTCAAGACCCTCGCTCGAGCAGCGCTCTTCGAACTGCTCACGAATGGGCCGCACCGGCCCGTAGGCAACCGCGTTCGCGGCGTAGTCGAGCATCTGCGCGACCACCTCGCGGCGCGCCCGCGTGTCGGAGGCGCGCTTCACCTCGACGAGCGTCGGCACCGCGTCCTGGTCGAGGAGCAGGTGGTCGACCGAGAACTGCCAGGAGCCGCCCTCCTCCGAAGGCAGCGCCGCCTCGCGTGAGACGAGGAGCCAGCGGCGCGGGGAGTCTGAGTCGACCTGGTCGCCCGCGAGGAGGTTGGGATACTTGGCGAGGAGGCCCTGCAGGACGTCTTCTGAGTCATAGCCCGCGGCTGCGAGCTCGACCAGAGACTCGTCTGCCTGTATGACGAACACGCCTCCAGCCATGGACCCCTCCTTCGCGATCGGCACTGGCGGGATTCTATCGCTGCCACATGACGAGAACGACGAAGCTGGGTGACGCATCATCCCCGAGCCGCCCACCGACGGGGTTGCGAGGAGCATTGCACACCGCTGGAGGTCTTGAGAACGTGGAGGCAGCCGACAAGATGGCGATTTGCAGCCGCTCTTGTCGCGCCGCCGACGCCGAGCCGACCTCGCCCCGCGAGGCGTGGGCCGCACTGCGGCAGTTCGATCGTGAATGATGCCTATACTGGTGCCGACCATGGCCGACGACCCTCCCCCCTACGAGCGCGAGAAGCTCTACCGAGAGGTCTGGGAAGAGCCCGTTCTGAAGGTGGCCAAGCGCTACCGCTGCTCCGACGTCTACCTCGCGCGGATCTGCCGGAAGATGCAGGTGCCGCTTCCTGGGCGCGGCTACTGGGCCAAGCCGAAGGAGCGCCGCCCGGCGCGTCCTCCGCTCCCTGAGCTCACCCCGCAAGAGGCGCGGAGGGTGCGCGTAATTGG
>DAIQNY010000091.1:0-12057 GCA_036788155.1 Actinomycetota bacterium
CGCGCTGCTCGTCGTGTCCGGCGCGCCGCGCAGCGGCGACGACCTCGCCGAGGACGAGGCGATCTTCCCGCCGGCGGCACGCTGAGCGCACTGCCGTTGCCCGGCGCGGTCAGGCCGGGCACCTGACCGGACTACGCCGGAGCCGTCGTGCAGCGCCCACGCACGGTCACGCTGGAGTCGCAGGGCATCGCCCGCGGACGGTCACTCCGGCGTCGTCGGGCAATGCCCGGGCACGGGACAGGCGGCCTGAGCCGCGGGAGCGGCGTCAGCACCTTCCAGCGGCTGCGCCTCCGAGGTCTGCGAGATGAGGATCACGCTCACGTCGTCGGCGAACGGCTCGCATCCGGCGCTCTGCACCTCCTCGAGCAGCTGCTCAAGGCACCGCTGGTCGAGCGGGGCGCAGCACAGCCGCTCGACCGCCTCGACGAGCCGCTCCTGCCCGTACCGCTCGGACGAGTCAGGCGCCACGCGACCCTCGATGAGGCCGTCGGTGTAGAAAAACAGCCTCCAGCCCGCGGGCAGCGGAACGGTCGAGGGCGCCACGACCGGATGGTCCCACAGGCCGAGCGGCGTGATCGGCTGGACCTGCAGCGAGGAGACGCCGCACCCGGTGATGAGAAGCGGGAGGGGGTGTCCGAGAGAGACGAGGCGGAGTTCGCTGAGCAGCGGATCGATCCAGGCCAGGCAGATGGTGGCGTACGTCGAGTCGCTCATGCGCTCGCGCTCGATCACCTCACGCAGGCTCTCGACCATCGTGGTGGCGTCGACGTCGGCGGCGCACAACGACTGCCAGCTGGCGCGCAGCATGGCCCCGAGAGCGGCGGCGTTGGCGCCGTGCCCGCTGACGTCCCCGCAGATCACGGCCACGCCGTCGTCGCCGCGATCGAGCACGTCGATGAAGTCGCCGCCGAGCTGGAGTCGCTCTTCACCCGGCAGGTAGCTGCTCAGCACGCTCAGGCCAGGCCGGTCCACCGGCAGGCTGGGCATCAGGCCTTGCTCCAGCCGGCGGTGCATCGTTTCTGCCTCGCTCAGGGCGTTCACCGTCATCGCGTGCGGGCGCGCCAGGCCGTCGTCGACCACGGCGCGGAACAGGAGGACGGCGGAGAGCGCGAGGAAGAAGTGGCCGATCATGTTGGGCCACTCTGAGGCCACCTGGTACAGCGTGAACCAGACCTCGGCGATGATGCTGGCTACCAGGGCGGCGCGCAGCAGACGCCACGTGCCGCCGGGCAGCCCCTCGCGCCGCCGCCACAGCAGCACGGCGGCGACCACGAAGAGCGCGCAGATCACGTACTCGGACGTCGTCTTGAACGTCGTCAGCCCGCCGTCGTGGAGCGTCTCGGGAAACACCTCCCACCAGTAGATCGAGGCGAGTACGACGGCGACGTAGCCGGACAGGACGAGGACGGTGATCCGCAGGTCGATCCGCCTGCCGACGACGAAAGCGGCCGCGATGAGAGATACGGCGAGCAGAAAGCGAGCGGCGAGCCAGAGCTGCGTGGGTGAGTCCAGCGATCCGCTCACCAGTCCGAGGCCGGGGTAGTCGACGAGGTGCACCACGTGGAGCGACGCGACCGCGAAGAGGGCTGCTCCGAGGAAGACGGCGAAGTCGTCGTCCAGGAACTGATGCAGCGCCCACGCCATGATGATGACCGAGAGGCACACCACCACGAAGACGAGCTCCGCCACGGTGTGGAAGAGGATGTACGAGGGGATTCTCGCGAGGGAGAGGACCCCCACGAGAGCCGCCGCAGCGAGGACGGTCATCCAGTCGGCGCGTGTGAGAGCGATGGATCGGCCTCCTTGAGACGGATGCGCCGCTCGTGGACTCCGGCCACGAGCGGCTGTATGCACACACTGTACGAGTGATGCCCGCCGGGAGACAAGTCGGCGCCGCGCTTGTCGCTCCTCGCCGGCGAGGCTAGAGTCACAGGGCTCGATCAGGAGGTCGCCTCATGCCTGCCGCTCCGTTCAAGGCGAAGCTGGTCTGGCACTCGCCCGGACTCGGGCTCGTCGAGGTCGCGGGCGAGGTCGACATGAACACCGCGCAGGAGCTCGACGCGATCCTCGTCGAGGCGCTTCGCGGCGGGGCCGACCGGCTCGTCGTCGATCTCACGGCGGTCGGCTTCATCGACTCGATAGGTCTCAGCGTGCTCGTCCGGAACGCAAAGCTGCTGCTCGCCCGCGGCGGCGCCTACGACATCGTGTGCGGCAGCCGGCTCATGCGGATCTTCGAGATCGCCGGCCTCCCCGAAGTCCTCAGCTTCCACTCCACCCTCACGGACGCCCTCACCACGTGACGTCGCCAGCCGATCGTCCGGGCCTGCTGCCGCCATCCCGCCTCGACTTCCGGGTCGCCCCCGACCCGACACACCTGCTGCGCTCGCGCGAGAGAGTGCGCGACTACCTCCGCCACCACTGTGCCAGCGAAGACGCCGTGGACCAAGTCGTGCTGGCCATCGACGAGGCGTGCACCAACGCCGTACGTCACAGCGGCACCATGGAGGACCTCGAGGTCGAGCTGGGTTTCACCGACGGCGAGCTGGTCGTCGAGGTCAGGGATCACGGCCGCGGCTTCGATACCACGCGGTTCGACCCCCGGCGCGTCCCGGACCCCCTGGCGAACGAGGGCCGGGGGCTCTACCTGATGCAGCGTCTCATGGACGACCTTGAGCTGCGCTCGGATGAAGGTCTCGTGGTACGCATGGTCAAGCGGGCGGCGTATCGAGCGGATCTCCCGGCTGCATCCGACGAGATCGCGCCACACGCCGGCGGCGGCCGCGGCCTCTACTGGCAGGCGCGGCAGAGGGCGATGATCCAGGAGATGGGCGAGGGCTTTGCGGCCCTCGACTGGGAGTACCGGCTCGTCCACGGCAACCAGGCGGCACTCGACCTGTACGGTCTGACGTACGAGGAGGCGTACGGGCGATCGGTCTGGGAGGTGTTCCCCTCGGCGGAGGAGCTCCCCGTAGGGCCGGCCCTCCGCCGTGCGATGCAGCTCGGCGTCAGCTCCATCGTGGAGTTCCTCTCCCCCCTCATCGACCGCTGGGTGGAGTGCCGCATCTACCCCACGAGCCACGGTGTCAACGTGTTCGCCCGGGACATCGACGACCGCAAGCGGGAGGAGCTCAGGCACCAGGAGGAGCGGCTGCGCGCCGAGCTGCTGGCGAGCACCACGGCGCGCCTGCTCTCGGCCGAGGAGCCGCAGCGCGTGGTGGACGACCTGTGCCGCGACGTGATGACGCACCTCGAGTGCCACATCTTCTTCAACTACCTCGTCGATCACGCCGCCGGCCGACTCCTGCTCAACGCCTACGCCGGCGTGGACGAGGCCGAGGCGCGCCGCATCGAGACGCTCGAGTACGGCGTCGCCGTGTGCGGCTGCGCCGCCGCCCGGGCGGAGCGGGTGGTGGCCGAAGACATCCAGCACAGCGACGACGAGCGCGCCGCGCTGGTGCGGTCGTTCGGCGTGCAGGTGTACGCCGCGCATCCCCTCATGGTGCGCGGCGAGGTACTCGGCACGCTCTCGTTCGGCGCTCGGGACAGGTCCCGCTTCACGGAGGACGAACTGGCCCTGATGAAGCGGGTCTCAGGCCAGGTGGCGATCGCCATCGACCGCGACCGCGCCGAACGCGAGCTGCGCCGCCGCGAGGCCGAGGCGGCGGCGCAGGACGAGCGCGGGCGACTGGCCCGCGACCTGCACGACTCGGTGACGCAGGCCCTGTTCGCCGCCAGTCTCAAGGCCGAGGCGCTGACCCTGAGCGACGAGCACTTCTCACCGGAGGCGGTCGAGGCCATGGAGCAGGTGCGGCGCCTCAACCGGGGAGCACTGGCGCAGATGCGCACCATGCTGCTGGAGCTGCGCGGCGACAGGATGGAGGACGTCCCCCTCCGTCAACTGCTGCAGAACCTGGTCGAGACGGCGGAGAGCCGGGCCGCGGTGAACGTGAGCCTCACGATCGCCGGTGAGGCCGCGGTCCCCGCCCGTCTGCACCCCACGCTGTACCGCGTGGCCCAGGAAGCGCTGAACAACGTGGTGCGCCACTCGAAGGCTGTGCACGCCTCGGTGGAACTGGCGGCTGAGGACGGCCGGGTGGTCCTGCTCGTGCACGACGACGGGTGCGGATTCGAGCCGGGCGACTTCGGACCCACGCACCTCGGCCTGCGCTTCATGCGCGAGCGAGCCGAGGAGGCCGGCGCGGGCCTGCACATCGTGTCAGCGCCGGCCGAGGGAACGCTGGTCACGCTGGAGTGGCGCCCCGCCTGAGGGGCGGCGGGACGCGGGTCCGGGCGCGGAGCCGGCGACGCGGCCGGGTCTTCGCGCCGCCGGCCGGCCTCATCGCCCTGCTCACGCGGCTTCGCCCAGCCTGTGCCCTCCTGCGAGCGCGTCCAGGGCCTCATCCCGCGTCGAGAAGATGGAGAAGAAGCCGCGCAGGCCCGTGATCGCGAAGACCCGCAGCACGTGCCGGCGGGCGATCACGAGAAGAAGCGAGCGCCCTTCGTCGGATGCCTGCGCGAGGGCGGAGATCAGGATCCGGAGAGCGGTCGAATCGATGAGATCCAGGTCCGTCAGGTCGAGGACGACGCTTCCGGACGTGGACGACAGCAGTCGCTCCACGTCGCGCTTGAACCGTGGCGCCGTGTACAGGTCTGTCTCGCCCGACACGGCCAGGACGGCGGCATCATCCGCGACCTCGATCATGCTGTCGTAGTAGTCCGCCATGGTCCTCCCCTCTCAGGCCGTTTCATCCGTATGGGAAGCCTTCCCGGTACCAACGGCGGAGCCCGGGGCCGAACGGTCTCACTTTCGTGGGCCATTGGCAGGGTCTTTGCGTCGGTCACCTGCCCGAGAAGCGGCGGCGGCGCTTCGGGGCCGTCGCCACAGCAGGCGACAGCTGTCGTGACCAGGGTCCGTACGACCGGCGACCGGCCAGGACGTATGCTTGCGGGCGACGGCGCCCGGCGGCGGCCGGGCGGAGCGTGCGACGCCGACCACGAGGAGTCACGGCATGGAACTGCTCCACCACATCCCCTTCACGCTGGACGCGGAGCTGCTGATGAAGGAGCTCCGCGTCCGGCCGGGGACCGGCAGCGCCGACGCGTTCGCCGACCTGCTGGCCAGGGTCACTGAAGTCGCGAGACCCAAGGCTCTCTACGAGGCCTCCTACATCGACGAGAAGGCGGAGGACTCGGTCGTCGTGACCGGTGTGAGGTTCACCAGTCGCGCCCTCAGGAGGAACCTCGACCAGGTCGAGCGGGTGTTCCCCTACGTCGCCACCTGCGGCACGGAGGTCGACGCCCTCACCGTCCCGGGCGACGACATGGTGCAGTCCCTCTGGCTCTGGACCATCAAGGAGGCCCTGCTCGGCGCCGCGCGCGACCACCTCGACGACCACCTCGCCTCCCGCTACCGCATGACGCACACGGCGGCCATGCACCCCGGGTCGGGCGACGCGGACGTGTGGCCGATCGAGCAGCAGCCGGCGTTGTTCTCGGTCCTGGGCGACGTGGAGAGTCTCATTGGCGTCCGGCTGACGGACTCGATGCTCATGATCCCGACGATGTCCGTGTCCGGCGTCATCTTCCCCACGGAGCAGGACTTCGCGTCGTGCCAGGTCTGTCACCGCGAGGGCTGCCCGCGGCGCTCGGCCCCCTTCGACGAGGAGGTGTGGCGCGCAGCCTGCGGCGAGTGACCCGCGCCTGCGCTACAGCTGCACGAGGACCTTGGCGGACCTCTTCCCCGAGAGACTCCTGATGTCGATGCGGCCGATGGTCACCTTCGCGACCGACCGCTCCTTGGTCTGCTCCGCGATCACCGGCTGCGGATCGTCCTCGAGTTGCCGGATCATGACCTCCAGGGCGTGCACCTTGGCGGCGTGGTCCGCGACGAAGGTCACGGTGCCCTCGAACTGCACCGTCTCGAACAGGTGGTCGCAGAAGGCCTGCTGATAGCCGAGGTCCACCAGTGCCTGCCCGTACACCGAGGCGTCACGCTCCAGCGCCTCGATCTTGCGGCCCTTGGGGGCGCAATGGAAGTACAGGCAGGAGTGCCCCGCGTCGTACCCGCACGAGAGGGTGACCAGGTAGGGGCGACCCTGGTCGCACAGGGCCACGGTCACGTACTTGGCGGTCGAGAGCACCCGGTCCAGGTCCTCCCGGCGCTCCATCATCTTGTCCTTGCGACGCATGACGACCTCCCCGGTCTCCTGTCTGAGGCTGCGGGCTCGGGACTCGCCGTCGACAGCCGGTGTCAAGTCTAGCCTGCGCGACACGGCCCAGGTTCGCCCCCAGCGGCTTCACGCGGTCGTCGTCGAGTGAGATAGGCTGCCGCCGTGGAGAAGACCTGGGTGCAGATCAACGGCGTGCGCCAGGGCATGTTCATCCGCGGTCACGACGACTCGGGCGGGTGCGCAGAGAAGCCCGTGCTGCTGTTCGTCCACGGCGGGCCGGGCATGCCCGAGTACTTCCTGGACAGGACGCACCCCACGGGCCTCGAGCGCGACTTCATCGTGTGCTGGTGGGAGCAGCGCGGCGCCGGGCTCTCCTTCAGCCGCGACATCCCGCGCGCGTCGATGACGGTGGACCAGCTGGTGGACGACACGGTCGCCGTCGCGGTGCGCCTGTGCGAGCGCTTCGGGAGGAAGAAGGTCTACCTCCTGGCCCACTCCTGGGGCAGCTTCATCGGCATCCAGGCGGCGGCCAAGGCGCCGGAGGCGTTCCACGCCTACATCGGGATGGGCCAGGTCTCGCACCAACAGCGCGCCGAGGTCCTGGCCTGCGAGTTCGAGCTCGCGGAGTACCACCGGCGCGGCGACGCGTGGATGGTCAGGGCGCTCGAGGCGGCGCGGGTGACCATGGACGCGCCGCCGCCCAAGTCCTACATGCGGCTCCGCGACACGGCCATGCACCGCATCGGCATCGGCACCACGCGGGGGATGAAGTCGGTCGTGACCGGCGTCTTCATCCCGGTGTGGCTGACGCCCGGCTACACGCTGCGCGAGAAGCTGGCCATCTGGCGCGGCAAGGCGTGGTCCCGGAGTATCCTGTGGCACGAGTTCCTCGCCACCGATCTGGCCACATGGGTGACAGAGCTCAAGGTGCCCGCGTACTTCTGCCAGGGCGCCTACGACTACACGACGAACCCCGGGCTGGCGCGCGCGTACTTCGACCTGCTGCGCGCCCCCGTCAAAGGCTTCTACACCTTCGAGCGGTCAGCCCACAGCCCCGCGTTCGAGGAGCCGCAGCGGTTCCGCCGAGTGCTCCGGGAGGACGTGCTCAGCGGGATCACGCGGCTGGCCGACGCGGAGCCGCGCTGACCCGACGCAGCCCTGCCCCGCGCGTTCCGCTGCTACTGCCCTACCACCTCGCCGTTTCTGATGCTGATGTCCCCCTCGCTGATCCGCAGGCAATTCATGCCATGGCGGTGAGGACGTAGAGGATGTCACGTGGGAAGGTGCGCAACCATATGGGTGTGTCTTCCGCTTTGCCGAAGCGCCAGGTGTCCTGGTAGTACCGGTCGTTCCATCGGGCTGGGGAAGGCCCTGAGCGCCGTCAAAGAAGTAGAACGCGTAGAAGTCGCCAACGACGGGGCCCAGCCGCAAGGGAGCGGAACCGGCTCGCACTTCATCCACCGCAAGATCTTCGTGAACACGCTGTTCGGCGGAGTCGTGGTCATGCCCCGCTTCATGACCTTCTTCAGGACGCAGGGCATCCACGGCTACGCCAACGTGCCGCCTTACCCTGCCAGCCACGGTTGCGTGCGAGAGCCACTCTGGGTCTGCGACTGGGTCTACGACCGCTCGTTCATCGGAGAGCGGGTCTACGTGCACCCTTGAACGACCACGCGCGCGGGCACCTGGGCCTGAGACCCCCACGCCGGTGCTTCAGCCGTACGCGAAAGACTGCCACTGCGAGCTCTGCCGGCCGGACCGAGGTCGTCGCAGCCTGTTGCTGATGCAGTCGGCGAGGGTAGGGCAAATGTATGGGGTCACGTGAAGTCATCGCCGCCTATGACCCTCACCTTTGACCGAGGGGGGTCAAATGGCGGAGGAGTTCAGGTGCGGGAAGTTCATGTGTGGGACCGAGTGGGCCGGTGACCGCGCAGCAGTCCTTGTCGTCAAGGGCGAGCTCGACATGCACAACTCGGAAGATGTGAGCCATGAGCTCGACCGGCTGCACGCGCGCGGAATCGACGATCACCTCGTCGTGGATCTCACCGAATGCGTCTTCGTCGACTCAATAGGGCTCAGCGTACTCATCAGTGCTCAGCACAGGGTCAAGTCACCGCTGAACGTCGTCGTCGCGAATGAGCCGCTGCGCCGGGTCTTGACCGTGACGGGCTCGCGGGCATCTTCACCGTGCACGAGACGAGAGCGGCGGCGCTTCGGGAGCTGGACCGGCGGATTCAGTCCGGGGGGAGCGAAGGCGCATTCAGGCCGTCGGAGCAATCCCCGGAGTCGCTGGACGCGGCTGTGCCGGGTCAGGCGCTCGCCCCGAAAGCCGATCGCCCCAGGGAGCCGGCGAAGTAGAGGGGACAGAAGACGAGGCCTTGCTCCGGCAGTTCCGCGTAGGGAGCCTCCGAGAGCACCACGCCCGGTGCGCACTCCGGCTGATCGAGCAGAAGCTGGTGCAGGCTGCGCAGCCGACCTGCGGGCCCGCTCTTCACCTCGACAGGCCTCACCGATGCGCCTGAGCGCGCGACGTAATCTACCTCCGCCGCTCCCTTCGCGCGCGACCAGTAGTGCAGATCCTCGCTGCCCTCACCGCCGCATGACCTCAGTTCCTGGCCGACGAACTGCTCCGCCACTGCGCCGTTGTGGATGGCGAGGAGGTCGTGCTTGCCCACCTGGACGTCCATGGGGATCCCTGCCAGCCGCTGCATCAGGCCCACGTCGAGCACGATCGCCTTGAACCGGTGGCCCGCCCCCACGACGGGCGGCAGGCCGCAGCTGGAAACGGCGCCGACGCGGGAGACGAGCTGCGCGCGCTCCAGAACGCCGAACGCCGACTTGGCGGTGGGCCCGGTGGCGTCCGGAGCGAGTCTCGCGTACTTGAGCTGCGAGCCGACCGACCTCGCGGTCTGCGTCAGCACGTCGTCCAGGGTGTCCGGGCTCACGCGAGGCCGGTACTTGGCGAAGTCGTCCCTGAACGAGGTCACCAGCAGGTCGTGGACATGTGACGCCTCGAGCATGCTGCCGCCTGCCGTGTAGGCAGCCACGGCCGCCGGCATCCCGCCGACGCGGAGGTAGTCGCCGAGCAAGGTGAGAAGCGCGGCGTGACTGGCCTCCGACAGCGGCTGCGGGCCACCGCGGACGAGAGCGGCCGCGACCGCGTTGCCCACGGCGCTGAGGAACTCCGCGAAGCTCATCGGGTAGAGCCAGAGGTACTCGACCCGCCCGACGGGGAACGAGGCCTCTCCGACCGCGAACTCGAGCAGCGATCCCGCCGCGACGACATGCAGCCCCGGCAGCTCCTCGAAGAACGACCGCAACGCCATGATCGCCCGGGGGCATGCCTGGATTTCGTCGAGGAACAGGAGGTCGTCCCCGGGGATGATGCGACGGCCAAGGGCGAGCTCGAGGTCGGAGAGGACCCTGGTCGCGGTAAGGTCGCCAGTGAACACACTGTGGAGATCCCGCCGCACCTCCAGATCGACCGTGACGGGTCCCGAAGGGAACCGCGCGCGGGCGAAGTCCGTGACGAGCCATGTCTTGCCCACCTGGCGAGCGCCGCGGACGATCAGCGGACGACGGCCCGGAGCGTCCGCCCAGCGGGTGAGTCTCTCTGTCGCAAGCCTCAGCATGGCTCGATCATAGCGGCCCGGTTTTAAAAAACAAGGGGATAAAACGTAAGCGACGTTTACGATAAGTTGGGGTCAAATGGGCACGTCCATGCCGAGCGCAGTCTCCGGGCAGGGCCGCTCGCCTTCCGCGAAGAGGCCGGCATGCAACGTCTCGCCTCGGCTACTCCCGGGAGTAGTACTCCAGGTCGTCCGGCCGGAACTCGCCCGTGGCGGCGAGGTGCAGCAGCCGATTGATGCCCTCGACGTCGACGTGGGTGGGGTCGAAGGGTCCGCCGAGCCACTCCAGGAGCTCGGCGCGATCCGGGTCTTCGGGGTCGACGAGGGCGTCCAGCAGCCGGAGGTAGCCGGGAGCGCCGCCGCAGTCCTCGGGAGGACACGCCCCCGCAGCCTCCAGGCAGCGGGGAGTGAACACGTCCGGATCGGCCGGCCCCACGTGCTCGACCTCCACGATGTGCTCCCAGTCGTCCCCGAAGTCGTAGCGGTAGATGAACGTGCGTGCGCCTCCGGCCAGTACGTCCCCGAGCGCCACGCCCTCCTCGTCGTCGCAGGGCCAGTCGCTCTCCCAATCCGCATCCTGGGCCGCGATGCGACGCTCACCGACGTGGAAGTCGTGGAGGTGGTAGTCGAGCCAGCCCATGGCCGCGATCAGGTAGCGGTGCAGCTGCTCGAAGGTCGAGCCCGCGGGGACCTCCAGGCGTCGCCACACCGCCGGTTGCATGTGCCGCAGGGTGACGCGCAGGCGAGCGACCGAGGGGGCGGCGGGGACCGCCTCGACGACCGGTGCGGGAGCCGGCTCGCTCTCGGGCGGATCCGGGACGGCCCGGAGGTGACGGCGACCGGGCGCAGCCCCCGCGCCGGCGGCATCCGCCACATCGGCGCCGGCGCCGAGCTCGAACGAGATCGCCTCGTCGAAGAGCGGGGTGACCTGCCACGGGTGGCGTTCGCGCGAGACGAACAGCTCGGCGCGCTCACCCCCACTCAGCAGGCCGAAGCCGCGAAGAGGAGCCAGAAGGACGTGGCTGAGCACCTCCCCGGGGTCCGGTGCGTAGCGCTCGTACAGCTCGTCCCGCGGACTCACGATCACGTCGCTCCGCGGCACGAACTCGGCGATCCGCGAGCTGCTCACCGGGCGCTCCGCAAGCCGGCGCACGATCCAGAGCGCCGCCACCACGTAGCGCTGCACCACAGGGTCCTCCCGGACGCCGTACACGTAGAACATGTTGAACTTGCCGAAGTAGGTGCGTAGGAGCAGCTCGTACAGCTCGGCCGCCCTGCCGGGCTGCAGCAATCGATGGCCGCGCTGCGTGACGGAGAAGCGGCCGCTGCGCTTCTTGAGCAGGCCGGCGAGCCCGAGAACGACGCGCAGTGTGTTCAAGTCCGGCACGTCGTCCTCAGTAGGGCGCTTGGACATGTAGCGCATCATCCGCAGTTGCTGGGCGTCGAAGCGCAGTTCGTCCAGCATGCGCGCCACGAAGCGGAGCTCGAGGTTGCCGAGCTCCTTGGTGGCGCGCACCGGCGCCTCGCCCAGCGCCGAGAGCAGCGTGCGCGCGTTGACGAGGAAGTCCGCACCGGAGAGCTGCTCGAGCGTGAGCCCCTCGGACACGCGCAGGACCCCCTGTGGGTCGCGCACGTCGGCCGCGAACAGCGCCGCGCGCCGGCTCCCGCTGAGCGCGATCATGGGATCGAGATGCGTCATGATGGTGGACACTCTACCGCAGCGGTTGCAGCAGCCCGGCTTTGAGACCGGGCGACGGGCGCCGTGGCCGGGGTTCACCTGGGCATCGCACCAAGGTGCTGAGATCGACCTCGTCCTGCGTCGTGGTGAGCGCCTGTTCGGTGTGGAGTGCAGGCGCGCCGACGCGCCACGCATGACCCCGTCGATCCGGATCGCGCTGAAGGACCTGGAGCTCCAGCGCGTCGCCGTGGTCTACCCCGGCGAGCAACGCTACCCCATCGCCGACCGCGTCGAGGCGGTTCCCCTGAGCGACCTTGCGACGCCCGGCTGTCTGTATCCTGATCCAGTCGACCAGTGAGCCCGCCAATCAGCCCGCACGTGGGGAGAACTCCAGATGATCGCGGGCGCGAGCACGGGAAGCCGCGCGGAGCGAACAGCCGGAGGCTGTGAGGCGTCGCAGTGACGCCCCGGGCGGACTGAGCGTGGACGTGTGGTGGACCGCAGGGGAGTCGAACCCCTGACCTCCGCCGTGCAAAGGCGGCGCTCTCCCAACTGAGCTAGCGGCCCACGAGGGGACCCA
>DAIQNY010000092.1:0-11977 GCA_036788155.1 Actinomycetota bacterium
AGTGCTCCGGTGTCGCCGCGACCCCCCCGACGAGCACGTCGCGGTGGTCGCTGTTCCAGAGTACATCGTCGGCCCCGGAGGCGACCACCCAGAGATCGCGCACCCAGGAGACCAGCAGGTCGAGGGCGTCCTGGGCCGCCAGGCGGCCGCGGCGCACGGTCTCGCGCTTGGCGCGAGCCTCAGCCTGGTCGACGTACCACTTGAGGTCCTTCTTGTCCTGGAACTGCCGCTCCAGCTCGGCGACGCGGCGCCGCAGGTCCTCTTCTACCTGCGCCGCTCCCTCGTCCTGCTGGCGGGCGAGCACGCCGAGAAAAGCCTCGCCCGGCTCCGGGCCTCCGGCTCCGCGCGACCCGGCGGCGATGGCCGCCGCGTACCGCAGGTACTCCTCGCGGCGGCGTGGGCCGGCGGCGTCCGCGGCCAGCCGGGCGGCGCGCTCGACCGATCCGAGAGAGAGGCGCGCGAGCGCCTCCGCCGCGGCCGGGTCGACGTGGTGCCGCTCGACCAGGTACCCGGCGACCTCCGTGTCGCTGAGCGGCCGGAACTCCACCACCTGACAGCGAGAGACGATGGTGGGCAGCACCCGCTCGAGTCTGTCGGTGACGAGAAGGAACACGACGTGCGACGGCGGCTCCTCGATGCTCTTGAGCAGCTTGTTGGCGGACTGCGGGTTCAGGTACTCCACCTCGGGAATGACCCAGACGCGGCGGGCCGCCGAGAAGGGTTTGAGGCTGAGGTCGGCGATGAGCGGCTCGATCTGCTCCACGCGGTACACGTCGCCCTCCCGCTCGAGCAGGTGGAGGTCCGGATGCAGGCCGGCCCGGGCGCGTTCGCAGTCTGGGCAGGCGCCGCAGTCGCCGCACCTCGAGACGAGCGCCGCACCGAGCTCGCGCGCGAACTCGGTCTTGGCGAGACCCTCCGGACCGGCGAGCAGATAGGCGTGGCTCAGGGTCCCCTCGCGGAAGGCCCGTTCGAAGAACGCCTTGGGCTGCGCCTGCCCGGGGATGCGCGAGAACACGAGAGCCTCAGCCGCCGAGTCGCAGACCGGCCACGGCCACGGCCTCGAGCGCCGCGGTCTCGACGTCGGCGGCCACGAGGTCCACGCCGCGGAAGCCGTCGATGAGGCGGACGCGCTCCGGCCACCGCCGCGCAAGCGCGGCGAAGCCGGCGGCGACCCTCTCCTGGAACTCCAGGCCCTCGGCCTCGATGCGGTCTCCGGCCCCGCCGGCACGGGCGACCCCGACCGGCGGATCGACATCGAGCACAAGCGTGAGGTCGGGCAGCAGCCCGCGCAGCCCGGGTTCGTTGACCGTGAGGACCTCGTCGATGCCAAGGCGACGGGCGAACCCCTGATACGCGAGCGAAGAGTCGACAAAACGGTCAAGGACGAGCACCCTCCCGGCCTCGAGCTCGGGCAGCAGGACCGTCTCGACGAGTTCGGCCCGCGCAGCCGCGTACAGCAGCGCCTCCGTCCACGGCGCGATGTGGGCGGGTCCGTGCAGCAGCACATGTCGGATGGCCTCGCCGGCCGGCGTGGCTCCGGGCTCGCGGATCACCGAGCCCGGCGCGGACGCCGGCCCTACGGGCAGGCCGCAGGCGGACAGGCGCTCGCAGAGCAAGGCCGCCTGCGTGCTCTTGCCGCAGCCGTCGATCCCCTCGAGGGTGATGAGCACGCCGCGCCGCTCGGCGGACGGGTCTCGGGCAGGCACGAGCCTCTCCCCCCCCCGGCCTCAGCCGGCCTTCTTGCGCGACCGGTACTTCTCTTTGCTGGGGCAGTCGATGTCCACGCAGAGCACCCAGGGACGGCCGCGTCCGCCGCCGCCGATCACCTTGATCTCCGGCCAGCCGCACTCGGCGCAGACCTTGCCGGTGGGCACGATGGTGCCGCGCTGCGGCAACGGGAAGGTCTGGCCGCAGCCGCGCCGCGGCCGCTCGCCCTCCACGGCCGGCTGCCGCGGCTCCTCGCCCTCCTTGCCGACACAGGCCGCGAAGCGCTTGCCGGTCTTGCCGCGGAGCACTCGGAGCTGCCCGCCGCAGTTCTTGCAGACGCCGAGCGTGAGGTCCTCGCGTACGCCGCTCTTGATGCGGTCCCGGATGTCGGCGACGTGGGCGTCGAGCAGCTTCCAGGCCTGCTCGAGCATCTCCTGGCTCTCTCGTACCACCTCGTCGCGGCGCAGCTCGCCCTCGCTGATGCGGTCCATCTCGCGCTCCAGCTTCGCCGTCATCTCGCTGGAGGAGATGTCGACGGGCGCCTTCTCCATGGCGGCGTCGAACGCGGCGATGAGCGCCATGCCGAGCTCCGTGGGTTCCACCGGGTTGTCGCGCACGTAGTTGCGGTCGTACAGGTGCTGGATGATGTCCGCCCGTGTGGCCTTGGTGCCGAGACCGAGCTCCTCCATCTTCTCGATGAGCTTGCCCTGGCCGTAGCGACCGGGCGGCTGCGTCTCTTTGGCCTCGGAGCGCACGTCGAGCACCTTGAGCGTGTCGCCGGGCTGCAGCGGCGGCAGCGGGCGGTCACGTTTGGCCGCGTACTTCTCGTACACCTCGAGGTAGCCGAGCAAGGCGACCCGGGCGCCGTAGGCGAGGAACGGCTCGGGACCGAGGCTGATGTCCACACGCTGCCGCTCGATGACGGCGGGCGGCAGCAAAGTGGCGAGGAAGCGCCGGGCGACCAGGTCGTAGACCTTGGCCTGGTCGCCGCTCAGCTCCTTCTTGGGCACGCCCACGGGGTAGATGGGCGGATGGTCGGTGGTGCGCTTCTTGCCACGCGTGGGCGTGAGCTTGTCCTGGCCGGCCAGCCGGGCCGCCGTGGCGGCGACCGGCTGCCACCGCGCGAGCTCGCGCAGGCTGCCGTGCAGGTCGAGCGACGCCGGGTAGACCGTGTTGTCCGTGCGCGGGTAGCTGATGAGGCCGTCCAGGTACAGTGACTCGGCGGCGCGCATGGCGCGGGCCGGGGTCATGCCGGCGCCCGACGCCGCGCTCATGAGCGCGGTGGTGTTGAACGGCGCCGGCGGCTTGTCCTGGCGCGGTTCGGCCTTGTACGCCGTGACCTCCGCGGTCTCGACCTGGGCGCCGTCGAACGCAGCCTCCATGGCTGCCTCGGTGTCGAACCGGCCCCTGGCGTGCGCGACGTCGAACGGCCCACCGTCGTGCTCGAGTGTGGCCTTGATCTCCCAGTATGGGACGGGCACGAAAGCCCGGCGCTCGAGCTCGCGGTCGACGACCAGCCGCAAGGTGGGCGACTGGACGCGCCCGACGGATAGGTAGTCCGAGCCGTAGCGGTACGAAGCAAGCGACATGAAGCGCGTGAGCACGGCCCCCCAGATGAGATCGATGTCCTGGCGGGAGTGCGCCGCCTCGGCCAGGTTGAAGTCGACCGTGGAGGGCTTGGCGAAGGCGGCCTTGACCTCCTCCGGCGTCAAGGCCGAGTAGCGCACCCGTACGTGCCGGTCCACCACGGCGGCCGGCAGCATGGCCTTGACGTGCGGGTCGCCGTTGGTCGGCGCCGGGGCCGGCGACTTGGCGCGTGCCTCGGCGCCGTCTTTGCCGGCCGTCTTGCGCTTCTTCTTCTCGGGCTTGTCGCCCGGATTGTGCTTGAGCGCGTCGCCGCGCAGGATCTCGAGCGCCTCGTGGCCGATGAGCTCGCCTTCGCGGTCGTAGTCCGTGGCGATGATGAGCTCGGTGGCTCCCTTGGCCGCAGCCCTGAGCGCCGCAAGCGTGCCGGCGGCGCCGCCGTCGACCACCCAGGCCAGATCCGGCTTCTCGATCATGTCGCCGAGGTACTTGAGACTCCAGCGCTTGTAGGTGTTCGGGAACACCGTCTCCATGACGTGACCGCGCAACCCGATTGCCACGGCGTCGCCGCCGTCGTGGGCGAAGTGGTACGACTTGACCTTCTGGCGGCCACGACCGTGCTCCTTGACGGTGGGCCTGCCCCCGAGGATCTCGGCGATCTTCCTGGCCGCCGAATCCTTCTCTGTAACGATGAGCTTCACTGCAACCTCATGAGGACGCGATCGATGGACCGGGACTGCGGGAGTTAATACCACCCCGCAAACCCGGCAGTCGAGGATGACGTTGACGCGAGGAGGTCAGGCGAGTGCCGTGATGGCCTCGTCGCGCGTAGCGTGCATGGAGAACACCCGGTCGAGGCCGGTGACGCTGAGCACCCGCTCAACCGGCCGGGTGGTCACCACGATCGTCATGGCGCCGCCGGCGCCGTGCACGCGGCGCACGCCGCCGATGAGCACGCCGAGCGCGGTGGAGTCGATGAACGTGACCTCGCTGAGGTCGACCACGAGCCGCTTGACGCCGGAGTCGAGCAGCTCGAGAAGGGACTCCTTGAACTGCGGTGCGGTGAAGATGTCGACCTCACCGCTGAGGACCACCACGCCGAGGTCGTCGTCGAGACGCTCGGAGGTGACGCTGAACATGTCGGGCATGGACCAGACCCCTTAGTCGGACGGCGAGGAGGATGTCGATGGCGTGTTCTGCTCGATCCACTCCTCGACCGCCGGGGCGTCCGGCGAGTCGGGATCGAGCTCGAGGAACCGGTTGAACGCAAGCAGGGCGGTACTGGTGTCGCCGGCGTTGATGGCGACGCTGGCCATCTCGAAGTAGGCCTGCGAGTCCTCTGGCGTGAGGCCGGTGATGATGCCGTAGGTGGAGGTGGCGCCGGCGTAGTCCTGGAGGAAGAGCTGGACGTCGACGAGGTTCTTGAGCACGTCCAGCCGCTCCTGCTTGACCTCTTGGCCCTCTTCCTTCTTGAGGAGATCGTCGGCCCGTGTGTACGCGGCGGCGGCCTTGTTCAGGTCGGACCTCTGGGCGTCTGACTCCGGCGGGTGCAGGTTGCCCCGCTCGACGTAGAGCTGGCCGAGCGCGACCCACTCCTGGGCGTCCTCGGGCGCCGCGGCGACGGCGGCCTCCTGCGCCACGACCTCCTGATCGATCTGCTCGGTGGCCGACTGCTGTTCGTCGCAGCCCAGCCACGAGAAGCCTGCGTACCCCATGATGAAGACGACCATCAACACAGCCATGAAGCTGAAGACGATCTTCTGCCAGAACTTGACCTTGCGGCGGTCGAGCAGCACTTAGACGATCTCCTCTCGATGGACGGCGGGGGCGGCGACCTGCCACCACCCGGACTCGGCGCCGCCGACCTCGACGGCACCGGTGAGCACACGATCCTGCAGCTTCTCGCGCACGGCAACGGCGCGGGCACGCACCTCGTCGGTGTCCGCGCCCACGTGCGCGCGGTCCCGGTAGAGCTCGCGCCCGCCGACGACGGTGAGCCGCACGTCGTCCTGGTTCGCGCCGTACACGAGCGCCGAGTACGGGTCGGAGATGGGCGCGAAGTGCGACCGTGAGACGTCGACGGCGATGAGGTCGGCCCACTTGCCGGGCTCGAGACTGCCGACCTCGGCCTCCATGCCCAGCGCCTCCGCGCCGCCCAGCGTGGCGATGCGGACGCAGGAGCGGGCGTCGAGCACGCCGACGTCACGCTCGGTGGCGCGGTGCAGGAAGAGCATGGTGCGCATCTCGTCGAACATATCCATGATGTTGCTCGACGCGGGGCTGTCGGTGCCCAGTCCGACGCGCACCCCCTCGTGCAACAGGTCGGCCAGCGGTGCGACGCCGCAGCCGAGCTTGGCATTGCTCTTGGGGCAGTGCGCCACGGCGGCGTCCTTGGCACGCAGGATGCGGATGTCGTCGCGGGTGACGTTGACGCAATGGACGGCGATGAAGTCGCGGTGCAGGACGTTCCACTGCTGCAGGTACTTGATCGGCGTGACGCCGTAGGGCTGGACCAGCATGCGCTCCCAGCCCATCTTCTCGCGGTAGTCGTGGGCGAACTTGCCCGACCCGGAGCGGATGTAGGTGAGCTCCTCCCGGCTCTCGGCCACATGGCTCATGACCTTGAGGCCGCGCTCGCGGGCCAGCGCGCTCACGGCCTGGTAGAGACGGCTCGAGACCGTGTACGGCGCGTGCGGCGCGAGGCCGACGTCGAGGGTGACCGGAGCCGCGTCGAGGGCGCCGTCGATGCGCCGCTCCACGTCGGCCATGGTGTCGTCGAAGTGCGAGTCGTCGACGCCGAAGACCTCGAGGTACACGCGCCCGCGCAGGCCGGCGGCCCCCGCCGCCTCCAGCGTGGTCGCCCCGTAGCTCGTGTCGGCGATGGTCGTGATGCCCGACGAGATGGCCTCCAGCGCACCCAGCCTCGCGCTGATGAGGTAGTCCTCCGGCGTGAGCGATGCCTTGACATCGACGAGGCTGATGATCCAGTCGGCGTACTCGGCGTCGTCCAGGATGCCGCGGAAGCTGGTGTACTCCAGGTGGCTGTGGCAGTTGACGAACCCGGGCATGATGATGGACCGGCCGGTGTCGACGAACGCGGCGTCCGGGAACTGCGCCACGAGGCGCGGCGCCGGGCCGACGGCGAGGATGCGCCCGTCCGGCCCGACGGCGACGGCGCCGTCGGGCTGCACGGGCGCGGCGACGGGAAGGACCCAGTCGGCGCGATAGATCGTGATGGTCGCGGTGTTCGTCATACGGACTGCCTGCACGATGAGGGGGGGCAGACGAGCCCCCCATGAGAGGCGAGTATAGGGGAGCCTCGCGCGCAGTGGCAACATGGCCGGCGCCCGCCTGCAGCCTCCCGGCGATATACTGCCGGCATCAGCGAAGGAGGACCGCACCGTGCAGCCAGGACAGGGACCCAGCATCTCTCCGGACGTCGTCACGAGCGCCGTCTGGGACGCCGTCAAGGAACTCCCCGGCGTCCAGGATCTCTACCGCAACCCGCTGCAGAGCCTGGGTGAGAAGGTGCACCTCGAGCGTCATGGGCCGGTGCGCCTGGACGCCGACGACGAGGGGCAGGTGCTCGAGATCCATCTGGTCGCCGTGGCCGGTTCGGATCTCGTGGCCGTGGGCGAAGCGGTCGCGCGCGCCGGCGCCATGTACCTCACACGCACCACCGGTAACCCCGTCGCGCGCGTCGAGGTGCACATCGACGACGTCACCGACCTTTCGTCACCGTGAGGGCGGTCGACCTGACCGGCGCGAGCAGGGAGCTGCTCGCGCCGTGCTGCAGCGACTGCGTCTGGTGGCTCACTCGGCCCGGCATCTCGGCCGGGCCGAGCCTTCGCGGTGAGTGGGAGCGAGAGGCCGAGGCCGAGGCCGGCTTCTTCGGCCGGGCGCTTGTGGACGGCGACGCGGTGATCGGCTGGATGCACGTCGCCGCCGCCCATCTCACACCGCGCGCCCGCTGCCTGCCGGCCGGTCCGCCCTCACCGGAGGCGTACCTCCTCACGTGCGCCTACTTCTACGACGAGGACTACCTGCACGGCTTCCGGCTGCTCCTGCAGGAGATCGAGGCGGCGCTCAAGCATCGGCGGGTGAAGGCCCTCGAGGCCTTCGGTCTGCGCCACACACGCGCGGGCGACGCCTTCCGCGGGTACTTCCGCGGGCTCAACCTGTTCAACCCGGACGTCCTCGAGGGCGGCGGGTTCACGCGCGTGAGGGAGAAGGGCGAGGTCGCTATGTTCCGGCTGGATCTCGCCGCGCTCGTCGAGGCGCCCCGCCGCAGCGCGGCCTGGGAGCAGGTCACGGCGCCGGCAGGCACGCAGCCCGTTTGCTGACGGGCGCGGCTCGGCGGCCGCTACCGGTAGATCCGCGGCAGACGCTGCTTCCAGTCTTCAGGGACGACCGCCTCCAGTGCGTCGTCCAGCGTCACGATACCCAGCAGGTGCCGCCCCTCGTCCACCACGGGGATGGCGAGCAGGTCGTACTTGGTCATGATGCGGCCGACCTCCTCCTCGTCGGCGTCGACCCCGACCTCCACGAGATCGTCCTCCATGATCGTCCTCATCTCGTCGTCCGGCCCAGCGAGCACGAGGTCGCGCAGGCTCACCACGCCCACGAGCCGCTCCTCCGAGTCGACGATGTAGAGGTAGGTCATCATGTGCTGCTCGGGGCGCTCGCGCCGGATCCAGGCGAGCGCCTTGCCCGCCGTTGCTCTCTGCGGCAGCATGACGAAGTCGGTGGTCATGAGTGAGCCCGCCGTGTGCTCCGGATGGCTGGCGAGCCGGCGCAGGTCCTGCTCGCGCTTGTCGGGGAGCAGCGCGAGAAGCTCCTGCGCCAGCGCGTCCGGCAGTTCGCTGAGCATGTCGGCGGCTTCGTCCGCCTCGGTCTTCTCGAGCACCTTGGCGGCGCGGGCGAGCGGCATCTCCTGCAGCGCCGCGAGACGCAGGTCCTCGTCCATCTCCTGGAGCGTGTCGGCGGCGAGGTTCGCGTTCAGCGCCGCCAGCACCGCGGCGCGCTCGCGTGGGCCCACCTGGGCGATGATCTCCGCGATGTCCGCCGGGTGCAGCTCGGCCAGCTCGGCGAACGCCTCGACGAAGTTGAGCCGCGAGAGACGCAGGGCGATGAGGTTGACGTCCGCCCAGGGGACGAAGTCGCCGCTCTTCTTCGGGAGGCGGCGGGAGATGAACCCGAGGCCGAACCGGCGCGCCAGGGCGGCAGAGCTGGCGTCCACGCCGGCCACCTGGAGGTGATCCTCGACCGGCGCCAGCACCACATCCTGAACGCGCACGAAGGTGCGCCGGCGCATGTCGAGCACCTGGTTGTCGAGCACGGCGTCGACCAGCGACAGCTCGTCGGAGCGCAGCGAAGCCGCCTTGACGGCCGTCAGCGGGACGCGAAGCAGCAGGCGCTCGCCGTCCACGTCGATCTCGCCGACCTGGCCCCAGGAGGCGCCGAGCTGACCCTCGTCCCGCTGGATGAAGAAGGCGGTGACGACGGGCTGGTCGCCGACGGTGCTGGCCACGACGTCCACGAGCTCGCCGACCTCCCGCCCGTCGGCGTCGAGGACCTTCATGCCGTCCAGCTCGGAGAGCGCCAGAGCGCCGGGGATATCGTCCATGCGGGGGTGCACATCCTTTCGCGAAGGGCTGCCGCACGAGGATAGCCAGCGTGGCAAAGGACCGTCAAATGAAGGTGCCACGTCGATGCCTCGACGAGGATACTCAAGAGCCCCAAGTGAGGTATGCTCTCGCGGTCATTGCCCCCATCACGACCCCGAAGGAGGACGAGGTCTCAATGCAAGCGGTAGAAGCCGGATCGGGCAACGCGCTCGAGCGGTTCTTCAAATTCAAGAAGTGGAACACGTCGCTCAAGCGCGACACCCTGGCCGGGCTCACGACGTTCATCGTCATGTCCTACATCATCTTCGTGAACCCGAACATCCTGGGTCTCGGCGGCGAGGGCCTGCCGTTCGCGGCGGCGCTCACGTCGACCTGCCTGGTGGCCGGGATCATGACCATCCTCATGGGACTGGTCACGAACCGCGCCTTCGCCATCGCCCCCGGCATGGGGCTCAACGCCGTGGTGGCGTTCAGCCTCGTGGCCGGTCAGGGCCTCAGCTTCGAGAGCGCCATGGGCCTTGTGGTCCTCGAGGGCATCGCGATCACCATCCTGGTGCTCACGGGCTTCCGTGAGGCCATCTTCAAGGCCATCCCGCTGGAGCTGAAGAAGGCGATCGTTGTCGGCATCGGCTTCTTCATCCTGTTCATCGGTCTCGTCGACGGCGGCATCGTGGTGGCCGGCAGCGGCACCGTCGTCGCACTCGGGAGCTTCACTACCGTGCCGGTAGCCTGCGCGCTGTTCGGCATCGTCATCACGATCATCATGCTCACGCTGAAGTGGCGCGGGGCGATCATCCTCGGCATCATCTTCACGACCGTCCTGGCGATCGTCCTCAACTACGCCTACGACAAGGCGCCCTTCGGCGAGACGACCGCCGTCATCCCCAGCGACGTCGTCGCCATGCCGGACTTCAGCCTGGTCGGCGCCTTCGACCTCGGCGCGTTCGCCAAGCTCGGCGTCGCCGCCGCGATCCTGTGGATCTTCAGCCTCATGCTGAGCGACTTCTTCGACACCATGGGCACGCTCGTCGGCGTCGGCGGCCAGGCCGGCTACCTCGACGAGAAGGGCGACCTCCCCGAGGTCAACAAGCCCCTGCTCGTCGACTCCGTGGCCGCCATCGCCGGCGGCGCCGTGAGCGCCTCGTCGGCGACCACCTACATCGAGTCCGGCGCCGGTGTCGCCCAGGGCGGGCGAACCGGTTGGGTGGCGATCATCACCGGCATCCTGTTCCTGGCGGCGATGTTCATCTCGCCCATCGCCGGCATCGTGCCCGCGGCGGCGACCGCCCCGGCGCTGGTGATCGTCGGGTTCCTCATGATGGCCACGCTCACGCAGGGCGAGGCCGAGGCCGAGCACGACATGACCGAGCCCAAGGCCGCCATCAACTTCAGCAACCTCGCCTTCGGCATCCCGGCCGTCCTGATCATGACGATCATGCCGCTGACCTACAGCATCACCAACGGCATCGGCTTCGGCTTCATCGCCTACACCCTCATCCGCGTGGTGCAGGGCAGGGCGCGCGAGGTCAGCTGGATGCTCTGGATCGCCAGCGTGGGCTTCCTGATCTACTTCCTGGTGCCGCTGCTTCAGGCCAGGGGCTGGGTCTGAGCCCCGGCTGACCGGCGACATCCGCGCCCACGAGAAGGGGCGGGCCGCCTGCCGGCGGGGCCCGCCCCTTCTGCGTCTCCAGAGCCTCGGACGGCGCGGAGGCTGGCACCGCCGCGCCCGGCCAGCCCCGTCGCCTGTCGCCGGCAGCAGAAGCTACGACGCGATGACGAGCAGCACCGTGGATCCCGCCGGCACGACAGTGCCGCTGTCGGGCCTGACGTTGACCACCGTCCCGGGCTGCTGGCCGGTGTTGGGCCTCTGGCGGAACGCGACGGAGAGGCCGAGCGCGTTGAGCTCCTGCTCCGCCACCGCCGACTGCATGCCGTACACATTGGGCACCTGGACCCCCGAGGCGCTCGGGGTCGGCGTGGGCGTCGGCGTGGGCGTCGGCGGACCGGTGGAGACGACGATGCTCACCGACGAGCCTCTGTCGACCTGCTCGCCCGCGGGGGGATCCTGACGGATCACGACTCCCGCCGGGACGGTGTCGCTCTGCTCCTGCGAGACCGTCCCGAGCTCGAGATTCGCCTCGTCCAGAGCTGCCTCGGCGTCGGCCTGGGTCAGCCCGGTCAGGTCCGGGACCTCGGCCTGCGGCCGGCCTCTGCTCACCCAGTACTTGACCGTGTCGCCCCGGTTGAGCTCGGTGCCCGCCGGCGGGTCCTGGCGAAACACCTGACCCTCGTTGACGGCGTTGGACCTGCCGGTGTGCGGCTCGCCCTCCAGGTCGTTCTCCGACAGCCAGTCGTCGACCGCATCGGCGGTCCAACCCGTGAAGTCGGGCAAGGCGTCCGCCTTCTGACTGCCCCTGCTCACCCAGATGTCGACCGTGGCGCCCTCACGGAGCCTGGTCCCGTCCTTGGGCGCCTGACGACTCACGAAGCCCTCTGCGACACGGTCCGAGAACTCCTCCTGGACCTCGACCTTGAAGCCGTCCCGCTCGAGTGTCCTGACGGCGGCGGCGCGACTGAGGCCCACGACCTGAGGTACCTCCACCCTGTCGCCGCTCATCGTCCACCACAGCGCCACGGCGACGGCCGCGATGATCGCCAGCAGCAGGAGCACCAGGATGAGCGGCCCCTTGCGCTTCTTGCGCCGCGCCGGAGGCTGGCGGTCCAGCACGGACGTCGCCTCGGCCGCGGTGACGCCGGCGGCGGCGGCGCCCATGACGCGCGTGCGCTCACCGTCGGCGTCGAAGGCTGCCGCCTGGACGGGGCCGCCCTCCTTGGCGGCGCGGAGGTCGCGCGCGAACTCGGCCGCCGACTGGTACCTGTCGGCCGGGTCCTTGGCCATGGCCTTGAGCACGATCTGGTTGAGGGCGTAGGGCATGCCCGGCACCAGCTCGGACGGCTCGCGCGGCACCTCGTTGACATGTTTGAGCGCCACGGTGACGGCGCTGTCGCCCTTGAACGGCACCGTCCCGGTGAGCATCTCGTAGAGGCAGACCCCGACG
>DAIQNY010000093.1:0-11924 GCA_036788155.1 Actinomycetota bacterium
ACCGGAGCACTACGCACGGCTGCTCGGCGTGACCGCCAAGACTCGCAAGGACCTGTACCTCAACATCGACCAGAAGCTCGCGCTGCAGGCGATGTTCGCGCGCTTCGAGGAGGTCTCCACCAGTGCCTAGGATCTGCAGCGTCGTGTTCCGCGGCGGCGGCAGGGTCTACCAGTTCGGCGCCGGCGACCTCGAGCTGGCTCCGGGCGACGGCGTCGTGGTCGACACCACGCGCGGCGCCGACTACGGCCGTGTCGTCAAGGGCCCGGACGAGGTCGAGGCGGACGATGCTCCGCGCGGTCTGCGCAAGGTGCTGCGCAAGGCCACGGACGCCGACCTCGACGCCATCGCCGCGCACCGCGAGGCGGAACTCGAGGCCAAGCGCACCTGTCGGGCGCTCGCCAAGGAGCTCAAACTGGACGTCAAGGTCGTCGAGGCACGCCAGGCGTTCGATGGTCCCCGGCTCACCATCACGTACTTCGCGGAGGAGCGCACCGACGCGCGCGAGCTGCAGAACAGGCTCGGTGACCGCCTTGGTCGGCGGGTCGAGCTCAAACAGGTGAGCGCGCGCGACGAATCGCGCATCGTCGGCGGCTACGGCCCCTGCGGGCGCAGCCTGTGCTGCGCCACCTTCGCCGGCGACCAGGAACCCGTGTCGATCCGCATGGCCAAGGACCAGAACCTGCCGCTCAACCCCACCAAGATCTCGGGCTGCTGCGGTCGTCTCATGTGCTGCCTGAAGTACGAGCACCAGGTGTACGTGTCGTTCCGCAAGCGGGCTCCCAAGCGGGGGGCGATAGTGCGGACGCCCGCCGGGGAAGGTAAGGTCACGGACCTGCTGGCCCCGGTCGACAGCGTCACCGTCGACCTCGGTGAGGGCCGGTCGGCGACCTTCAAGCTCGACGAGCTGGGTTCGTCGGCCGCGCCGGGAAGGAAGGACGATGGCTGACACGCACGCCGTACTCAACGTACCCTCGGTCTCCTGCAACCACTGCAAGATGGCGATCGAGAAGGCCGTCGGCGGGCTCGACGGCGTCGGGACCGTCGACGTCGACGTCGCCCAGAAGACCGTCGTCGTGGACTTCGACGACGTCGCCGTGAGTCTCGAGACGATCGAGCAGGCCGTGGAGGAGGAGGGGTACGAGGTCGCCGGGCGGCACGTCTTCGGCGCCTGACGCGTCGACGCCGCGCCGTTTGGCAAGACCGCGGCCGGCTGGTACCATATCGCCTCGCACGCGCGTGGGCCGTTAGCTTAGTTGGTAGAGCAGGGGACTCTTAATCCCAAGGTCGAAGGTTCGAATCCTTCACGGCCCACCACCAGCCTCGAAATCCCCTCCGCAGGCCACCCGCTCGGACCCGGTTGTACTCCTTTTGTACTCCCTCGCGTCACGACCGCTCGTCACCCTCTGAGCCTGCCTCTTCGACCAGTGCCGCCACGAGCTCCGCGGCGCTCTCCTGCATGTCCGGAAGGACGTGGCTGTACGTGTCCATGGTGATCGAGATGTTCGCGTGCCCGAGGCGCTCCTGGACGACCTTCGGGTGGACGCCGGCGCGCAGGGCGAGCGTCGCCCACGTGTGGCGCAGGTCATGCATGCGGACCCGCGGCACCGGCGCCGCCTTCACGGCCCGGCCGAACAACACGCGGATCCGGTCCGGGTGCCAGGGCTCGCCATCCTCTCGCGTGAACACGTGGCCGTCGCCGAGCCAAGCGTCCTTCCACTCCGCCGCGTCGTCAAGCTGCTGCTGACTCTGCCGGCGGAGCGCCTCCACCGTTCCGGCGTCGATGCTGACCGGGCGCCCCTTGGCGCGCTTGGTCTGCCGCTCCTCGACCTCGTATCCCTTGAGGACCCGCTGCCGCTGGACGGACAGCCTGCCGCCCTCAAGGTCGACGTCCGACCACCGGAGGCCGAGCGCCTCGCCGCGGCGGAGGCCGGTGAGCGCCAGGACGTGCCACAGCGGGCCCAGACGGTCCTCCTGCGTCACGCGCAGGAACGCTGCCAGCTCCTCCCGGGTCCACGTATGCATCTCCTGCCGGCGGACCTTCGGACGCTTCACGCCGTCTGTCGGGTTGGTGCGCAGGAGACCGGCGGACACGGCATCACCAAGGGCCCGGTGAAGGGCGACGAGCACGCCGCGCCGTGACTCAGCCGAGAGCGGCTTGCCGGTGTGCTTCGACTTGTCCTCAGCGAGGCGTGCCGCCATGCGGGCGACGTCGTTCCGATTGAGCTTCTGCAGCGGCACGTCGCCAAGGTGGGGGACGATGCGCTTCACGCGCAGCTTGTAGGACTCCACGGTGCTCGGCGTGAGCTCTTCGGCCGCGAGGGCGGGGAGCCAGCGATCCTCGAGGTACTGCCGGACGGTCAGGTCCACCGGCGGCACGTAGTCGCCGCGCTCGCGATCGCGGATCGCGTCGTGGAGCGCCTTCTCCGCCGTCTTCTTCTGCGTGTACTTCTCCGGCAGCATCTCTTGCCGGCGGGCCACGAGCTCCGCCAGCTCGCCGCCGCACTGCGGGCAGGCGTCCGGGGGATCCTCGTCGGCCCAGTACACCGTGCCGCGCTCACGCTCGTACTCAGTGACCGTCCCGTCCGGCCGCTCGCGCCGCACTGTCTGGACCTGTGTGCACGCCGGGCAGCGGACCCCGGCCTGCTCGCCGAGCTCGAGCACCGGCCGCCAGTAGCCGCTGCGCTTGATGACGTGGCCGTTCACGGCTCCTCACTCTTCCTCTCTGCCTGTCGGCGCCTGCTGTCTCGCTTCTTCTGTCGGTCTTCGCACCTTGCCGAGCAGAAGCGCACCCCGCGAAGGCGGTGGCGTCCCTTTTGGTAGCGCTCGTCTCGCTTCCTCACGAACAGGTTCTGGCAGTCTTCGGCTGCGCACTTGCGCAGCGGGAGGCCTTCAGCGATCAGGTTGGAGAGCTGGAGACAGAGCGCTGCGTAGGTGCGGGGGTTGACCGTCCGGGGGTAGCTGAAGAGGACGGCGCCGGCGCGAACAGCATCACTAGGCAGAGACTCGCGGCGTCCCGCCAGGTCGTCCCACTCAGCGACCCCGTCCTGGCCGTCGCCCTCCTGCACGGGCCACTCGTGCGCCTCCGAGTAGATCCGGACGTGGAAGGGAGCGAGGCCAGGATTCAGCATCTCCTCCAGCACAACGGGCGCCAAGCCTTCAAACTTGGGCGGAGAGATAAGTGGGTTCTCCCAATCCTTGACCACGTCCGCGAAGGTCAGTAGCGCGGCGGCATCGGCCGCCGGCAGCAACGACTGCGTGAGCCGTGCCATGTCGCGGAGGATCGTCAGATGGAGTGACAGCTCGTCGACGGTGAGCAGCTCGACCTCGCCGGCTGCAGGCTCGTGCCCCGACGCCGCTGCCGCGACCCGCGCCGCCTGCGCCTGCTCTCGAATGGTCTGGACGAGCCTCTGCTCGCGATAACTTGGGGTGCCCGTCGCGATCTGCAGTGTCCGAGTCGACAGACAAGCCGGCTGCCAGGTCCTCGAGGGTTCCCCCGGAAGGAGTGCCCACCGTGGATCCGCCAGCGGCCCGTACTGGCGCGCGAAGTCGGTCACGGCCGCGTGGCTGAATGGGTCCAGCTGCCGAACCTCTCTGAGGCAAGCCTCGAGGGGTAGCCGGGTTACGCGGGCGCTGTCCCAGCTGAAGACCAGAACGTCTTCCCGCACGTCGACGAGCTCAGGAAGCAGCACGGGGGGCACTTCAACAGGCCGCCCCGGCCATTGGTGAAGAGCTGTCCCGAGATAATGTCCCGTAGTCACCTGACGTCACCTCCAAGCAGACTGTACGCGCACTAGCACAAGCCGTCAAGGGCCGCGTGCCCTCGGCAGACCGCTTTGGGAGGCTTCGGGATGATCGAACTCACTCGTCAGCGCCAATCCATGGGATGGACGAAGCGCGAGCTGGGAGCACGTGCGGATCTGCATCCCGCCCGCGTCGGGACCATCGAAAACCAGCGCGTCCGTCCGTACGCGGTTGAGCTAGAACGGCTCCGCAAGGCCCTTGGCTATGCCGGCGAGGCGGAAGACCTACTCCGCGAAGTAGACCAAGAGCGCCGGGTCTGAACGCGGAGGGCTGAGCCGTGACTCTGCAGGAACTACAAGCCCTCCATCGGTCGGGCGAGGCTGTCGTTCGGCCTGAGGAAGCGGAGCCCTGGCGGATCCTCAAGTGCTCACGGGCGACGTTCTACCGCGAGCTCCGTGATGGTCGGATCCCCGGGACACTCCGCCTCGGGCACGGCTACCGGCTCCGTCTCGCCGACCTTCTGGCGTGGCTCGGCGAGCCGCCGCTGGAGCGTGACGCAGAGGGCTCCTCTGGCCACTGTGGCTCGTGCCAGCACACTACCGGCACCGAAGAAGCCGGCCAGTGCGGGGAGTGCGAGAGGTGAGCCGCCAACCTGGCGGACGTGGCCGCCTCCGTGAGGCCGCGCGCCGCGTCGGTCGCTGTCGGCTGCCGAGGTCCGCAGAGAGCGAGCGCGACCGTGCCGCACTCACCAACGCCGACTTGCCTGGCATGTCGACCGCGGCGCTGCGCCGCGAGCTCGCCCGGGTGCGAGCCGCCCTCGCGCTCGGCACCGACGGCCAGCTCAGCGTCGTCAGAGTCGACCATCCCGGCACCTGGACGGCGCTTGGCTACTTCACCGCCAGGGATGCTGCGATCCTTGCCCTGCTCGAGGACCGGGAGCACGACGAATGAGCCGGCCAGGGTGCATCCGCATGCCCAACGACATCGGAGGCTCCGCGTGGGCCCGGGATCTTGCTGAGGACGTCATGCTGGAGGCCATCGGCCTCTCGACGCTGATTCTGTGCTACTGCGACCGCCAGCGCACCGACGGGGCCGTTCCGCGGCGCGCCATGGTGCGCGCCATCGCCCCCGGACTCGAGTACGAACGTCCGCTGGCTGAGCTCGTTCGCGTCGGATTCCTCGAGTCGACGGTTGACGGCTGGCAAGTGGCCAGCAAAGACCTCGGGGGGCGCTGACGACATGGCGAACCCGCAGCCCGTGCCCTTCCTGCGTCTTTCGAAGGAGCTCCTGGATGCTGTAGTGAGGGCGTGCCTTCCCGCCACGCAGCTCCAGGTGTTCCTCGTCGTCGCTCGTATGAGCTACGGCGACCGAGGACGGAAGGACGCGGCCGTGTCCATCGGCGCCATTGAGAAGGCGACGGGCCGCAACCGGAGGACGATCAAGGAAGCGGTCGACGACCTCATGGACCACAACGTCCTGAGGGAGGTGTCGCCGCCGAGCTTCAACGCGACGCGCCGGCTGGCGATCGTGAAGGACTACGAAGCCTGGCGGGAACCTTACACCGTCCGCGCTGAAGACATCCCGGACCTGCTGCGGCGTGAGTGGTGCGAAGAAGGCGCCCCGACCGAACAGGGGCAGCCCGCACAGGGTGGGCACGGCACACAGGGTGGGCACGGCACACAGGGTGGGGAAACTGCCCACCCTGTACGGGCACGGCACACACAACAGGGTGGGCACGGCACACACATCTTAGAAGAGAAAGAGCATTCTTCTTCGGGCAAACGCCGCCCGAAGGTCTCGGCTCGGACCGCAGAGGACTGGGAGCGGCGAGCCGCGGAGCTTCTCAAGGCCTCGCAGTTCTCCGGTGACCTGCTGGAGCTCGCCGAGATCCTGGCCAAGACCAACAAGACCGAGAAGGTGTCCCCGTCGCGAGTGGTCCGCGAGCTGTACGAGCCGCTCGTGGCCGCCGAGTCCGAGTTCTCGCCAGCCGCCATGCGCTACGGACTGCGAGCCGCCATCACTGCGAACGACGGGCGTGGCGTCCCGAATGCGACCTACGTCAGAAAGGCCGCCGCCGGCTACCGGGGGAACGGCAGCGGGCAGGGGGCGCCGGAGGACCGGCCGCCGCTGCCCGACGACCTCAGCGACCTGACGCCGCGCCAGCGCTTCGTCGTCACGTACTTGACCGAAGGCTACTTCGACGCCTCCCTCGGTGACATGAGCGAGATCGCCGAGTGGAAGAAGCTGGCGACAAGCGGCGTGACCGTGAGCGAGGTCTTGTCGTGGTAGACCGGGCCCACCTGCCGCCGCACGATCTCGAGGCCGAGCAGAGCGTACTCGGCGCCATGCTCGCCAATGACGCGGCGGCGCAGACGGTGCCGGACCTGCTCGCGGCGGACGACTTCTACCGCGAGGCGCACCGGCTCGTCTTTCGGGCGTGCGCGCAGCTGGTCGAGCAGGAGAAGTCGCCCGACGTCGTCAGTGTCATCGCCCACCTTCGCGACCACGGCACGCTCGAGGACGTCGGCGGCTCGGAGTACGTGTACACGCTCGCCGAGTTCGTGCCGGCGGCAGCGAACGCGCCCCAGTACGCGACGATCGTCCGCGAGCAGAGCGTGCGCCGCTCGATCATCCGCGTCGGGAACGAGATCGCGGAGCTCGGCTACACGCGGCCGGACGAAGTCGCCGAGCTCGTGCGCCGCGCCCAGGCCAAGGCTGAGTCCCTCTCTGCGCGCGACGGGCGGCGCAGTGAGGCCGTGCCCGGCGAGGTCGCGTTCTTCGACTGTCTCCAGGACATAGAGCGCCGCCGCTCAGGCCAGGTCGCCGGCCTGCCTTGGCCGGTCGAGTGGCCTGGTCTTGCGAAGACTGTGGGCTCGATTGAGCCGGGCACCTTCATTGTCGTCGCCGCCCGTCCGTCCGTGGGCAAGACCATGTGGGCCGAGCAGCTCCTGCGCACCGTGTGCGGCCACGGCAAGAGCGTCCTGTACGTGAGCCGCGAGCTGACCGTGACGCGCCTCATGTGGCGCCACTTCGCCTCCTACGGCGCCGACCTGTACCGGCTGCGCACGGGCAAGATCACGGCGCAAGACCAGCACGCCATCGACACGTTCCAGGACGAGAGCCGTGGCTGGGAGGTCCACTACGATACGGCGTCCCGCTCCGTGGCCGACATCCGCCGTGAGGTCGACCTGCTGCGCCCGGACCTCGTGATCGTCGACTATTTGCAGCGGCTCGATTACGACACACGCACCGAGTATGCGGGCATCACGCGGCTCGTCAACGAACTGCAAAACGTGACCCTGGAGTCGGGCGTGCCGGTGGTCTGCCTGTCGCAGCTCAGCCGGCCCGCGAAGGGCTCAGAGCACAAGCGGCCACGGATGAGCGACACGCGCGGATCCGGGGCCGTGGAGGAGCGCGCCGCGACCCTCATCCTCCTGCACCGCAACTGGCGGACGGAGGTCGACGAGCGCGGGTTCACGCAGGCGACGTCGGCCGAAGACACCGGCCTCATGATCGTCGCGAAGTGCGCCGACGGCCAGGCCGACGTCGCCATACCCTGCCTGCTCGAGGGTGCCCGCATGCGCATCGTGGAGCGCCTGGACGGCGCCTGACACCGGAGGAGCGAACGCATGACCACAGCGACCATGACCACAGACGCCGCCGCGCAGTCCGCTCTGGCTGCCGCGCGCGACATCCACGCACTCGCCGCCGAGTTCGTCGACGTCATGCAGGAGGCTGGCCGCTTGGCCGCGGCCCTCGCTGACGCAGAGGCGCGGCACCGAGTGGCGCTCGGGCAGGCCGGCGTCCAGCACTGCCACCGTCCGCCGGCGCGCGAGCTGGCCGCAGACGTCGCGCTTGGCTATCTGGCGCCGCTGGCGCCGTACCTGCAGCAGATGAGCACGGAGGGCAGGGACCGCGCCGCGAAGTCGCTCACAACCCTTCCCTGCGCCGCGTTGCCGGCGCCGCTCGAGCTACCGACCACATCCTGAAGGAGGAGACCATGCGATCCCGACCGACCACGTACAGCCCCGAGTACGCCGCCGCACGCGACGCCAGCATCGGACAGCAGGCCGCCGCCGCCATCAACGAGACGCGAGACACGCTCGTCAACCTGGGCATCCACGTCCGCGAGCTCCGCGGGCGGCGAGACCGTGGCGTGGCGACGGAGGCCGAGCTGCGCGAGCTCGACAAGGCGGAGCTGAAGTTCGCGCGGATGCAGGGCGAGGTCGACGAGGCGCGGCGCGTGCTCGAGGTCACAGGCTCAATGGTGGGCGGGTGAGGGGTGGCATGAGCCGGGAGAGCGTGAAGAACGCCGCCCGCATCGCCGAAGAACTCGGCGTCCCCGTACCGACGTCGACACACACCGTTGCGAGCGAGGACGAGGCCCGCGAGATCGCCCGCACCCTGAACGAAGACCGCCGCGCCATGCCCCGCGCCGAACGCCTGGAAGTGGTGAAGGCGCTGCGGGAGGAGGGGCACTCGACGCGGGCGATCGCGGGGGCGGTTGGTGTCGACAAGCGGCAAGTCCAGCGAGACCTGCAGCACGTGGGGACAGTGTCCCCACCTGAGACCGTCACCGGCACCGACGGCAAGTCCTACCCCGCCACCCGCAAAGGCCTGAGCAGGACCGCGCCTGCGACTCGTGAGCGGGAGCGTCAGATCGAAAGCTGCCGCGGACACGGTAGGTACCCGGGGGGGTATACCCGGTCGACATCCTCAAGCACCCCCCCTCAAAACCTCGCGCCCTCGCGGCTGTACACGAGGTGCAATATGAGAAATCCGACCGCTAATCGCTACGCGGGTGACCGGAAATCGGTGACGACCTCTCCAGGCTGGTCGTCATGAGCCCGATCGTCAACAGGTGCCGCGGATGTGGAGCGCCGATTTCTCAGCCCGCACGTGGCCGGCGCCGCCAGTGGTGCTCAGACGCCTGCCGGAGTCGGACGCGCCGGCAGATCGCGGAAGGCATCACGCTCTCCCGCTTGTCCGCCGACGATACCGACTTCGAGCGCGACCTCGACGAGGCAGTCGCCCAGGCGGTCGAAGAGCTCAAGGGTGTGCCTTCGGACCCTGACGAGGCGGTCGTGGCCTGCATCTTCGAGGGCCGCGCCGTCGCGAACCACTTCGCGCACGCCGCCGGGCGAGCGAGGCCGGAGTTCAGCTGGCACTGTGAGGAGATTTCGAAGGAGATCACAGCGCTGCTGCGTCGTCACTTCCAAGGGCAGCGCGAGCCGGAGTCGGCGCCGTGACCGGACCAGACCACTGCGAGGCGTGCGGCTCGCCGATCCCGCAACTGCCCGGCGCCGGCCGGCCGCGGCGCTTCTGCGACGCCGCCTGTCGACAGCGCGCACAGCGGGAACGGTGGGCCGCCCTCATTGGGTTCCTCGGCGCGGGCCCGGAGCTCCTGCCGGAGCTGGACGACTCGCTCTCCGACGAGCAGCTCGGCATGCCGGCGAACGCCGACCAGGCCGTCCTCGAGGTCATCTCGGAGGCGTTGGTCCTCGTCGTGAAGCTCGACCGCGTCGCCACCCGCGCGAGACCCGAGTTCCAGTCACACATCAGGCGCACCCGCGCAGCCTTGGCGCGGCAGCTCGAGCGCTGGTCTGGAGCACCGCTGGACACGCTTTCCGCGTCCCGAGAGAGCGCTCACACGGCCCACGGTGACGAGCCAGTCACGATATAGGGCAGACCACTGATTCCCAGCCGCTCCGAAGGAGACGAGATGAAGAGCCAGGACGCCGCGATTGCTGTGAGAGGCAAGCTCGCTCGGAAGAGGGGCGAGGCCAAAGCCTCGTGGAAGAAGCTCGAGCAGGCGAAGGACAAGGCTATCGCCGCAGGCCCGAAGGCGCTGTCTCCGACGGCTCCCGAGTACCTCGCCCTGAAGGCCGCCGGAGCCGAGTACGACCGCGTCTGCGACGAGCTCGACGTGATCAGTCAACTCGCGAAGGCCCACGACCGCGGTCCGGCCATGACCGCCGGCGACCACATCCGCGCGGCCACGGGCATGGACCCGGAAGCGATCATGACGCACGTGCGCGCCTGGCGCGCCGGCCAGGGCTGGGCACTGAGCGGACCCGGCAGCCTCGCCAACCTGGCCGCCCCGGTGCAGCCGAGCGACTGGATCACCCTGTGTCGTCGTGACGACTTCAGAAACGCCGTCACCGCTCTCACCACCTCGCCCATCTCGCCGAGTACCCGCCTCCCCGGCGTCGAGACCGTCAGCGACAGCACCCTCGAGTTCCTGCGCCGCATCCCGGTCGTCCCGAGCGAGAGCAGCGTCGCAACGTGGATGCTCGAGAGCGTCGCCACCCTGCCGGCCGCCGAGACCGCTGAAGGCGTGGACGTCTCGCTCGCCAGCGAGGCGACGCTGACGTACTCGGAAGAGGACGCTCCGTGCGTCGACGTCGACGTGACCCTGCCGATCGCCCTCCAGGTGCTGAACGACGATCCTCAGGCTCAGGCGTTCTTCACCGGCAGGCTCATGAAGTCTGTCCTGCACCGTGTCCAATCTCAGGCCATCTCCGGCGCCGGCGGCGGTGACCTGCTCGGCCTGCCGAATGCCGGCATCGGCGTGCAGGACGTGCTGGGCGGCTACACCATCCCGGACCTCGTGGCGAAGGCCGCCACGCGGATCCGCAAGGCGACGCTGTCGCAGTACGAGCCGGACGTCGTCTTGCTCTCGCCCGACGACTACGACAAGCTGATCCTGGCCAAGAGCACCCTCAGCGGAGACAACTACTTCCCGCTGAACGCAGGCAGGCTCTGGAGTGGCCTCACCCCGCTTCCGCACGTCGCCGTGCCCGACGGCGCTCCGCTGGTCGGCGCCACGGCCGCGACGCAGTTGGTCGTGCATGAGGACGTGCAGGCGTACATCTCCAAGAGCCACGCTACCCACTTCGTGAGCGGAGTGGCGGACGTGCTGGCGCGGATCAACTGCTACTTCGTGGTCAAGTGCCCGGCGGCATGGGTACAGATCACGGCGTTCGCCTCCTGAGATGTGCGACGCGCTCCCGGACACACTGTCGTCGTGGTGGTCACCTCCTCAGGAACAGTCCGGGACGCTCTGCGCCGGTGGATGCGGGGCCGGGGGTTGCTCTTCCCCTCAGCCCTCGCGCCGCCGGCCAGGCTCGCAAGAAGTGAGGACGGCCGCATCGTGTCTCGGGCGAGCCGCGGACGGGCCTGACGTGCCGCAGGCCTGGCCGTTCTCACACCGCGGGCGGGGTGGCATCGCCCCGCCCCGCACGGCAAGCGCGGGGGCCGGTACTGGTCGTGTCGGCCCCCGCGCCGCCACTCTTGACCCTGAGCGCGACCCGGTGAATCGGTGACGCTTTCGGGCGACTCTATTCCGTGGACCACGAAGGAGCTGGCGCGCCTGCGCGACGTGGCCATGCTCGGCGCCGTTGGAGCCGCTGAGGCCCTCGGCCGCTCCGTCTACTCCGTCAAGGGCGCAGCCAAGCGGCACAGGATCTCGCTGCGTCGGCCAGGCTGCCGGCGCGGCCGGGTGCTCGGCGAGGCCCGCGGCCTGACGCTGCCGGCGCAGATCCGCGACGACTTCCTCACCGGCGCAGTCGACGCCGAGCTCGTCGCCCAGCGCATGCGGGATGACGACGAGGCCGAGCTTTGCCCCTGCTGCGGGCGGCGCCCTGCCCGAGTACAGACCACGGGCTACTGCCTCGTCTGTCATCGTGACCTCATCTGCGAGCGCCACCGTGAGGCGGTCGACGAGATTCTCGCGCGGCGCCAGATTGACCGCGTCAAACAGCAGGCCCTCCGTCTCCGCCAAGGGGCGGAGCTGCAGAGTGAGTGGCTCGGGTAGCTCAGGCGGACTCACGAGGTCCCGCCGGGGGAGGACACATCGCCGCTCAGGTGGAATACTGCGACTTGACGGACTGAGAGCAGACCCAGGGAGAGAGGGACACAACGCATGAACGACCGAGTTGTCAACCTGCTCGACCGCCCGGTGTACGGGATGGCTCAGGTCGACCGTCTGCTCGCCCTGAACAGCGGCACAGCGAGGCGCTGGATAGACGGCTACATGCGCGGCGGCAAGACGTACCCTCCGGTCGTGCGCACCGAGGCTACCGGCGACGAGCTGGTAACGTGGGGCGAGTTCGTGGAGGCACGGCTGCTCTCTATGAAGAGAGGCCGTCTGGTCAAGTCTTCGCGGGGTAGGTCCGCGCGC
>DAIQNY010000094.1:0-11920 GCA_036788155.1 Actinomycetota bacterium
AGCGTCCCCGTCCTAATCCCCGCGGGAAACTCCGGCATCCCGCCGGCGGCCGGCACCGCGGCCGGCGCGAGGTCGCCGCCCGAAGCCACGTACAGCACGCTCACGTAGCAGATGGCGTAGGGCGGGAACAGCACGGCGAAGAGGATGAACAGCAGGAATCCGAGTATGAGCCCACCGCTCTCGCTCCCCTGGTAGACCCCGCCGGAGATCACCAAGACCACGGCCACCAGAACGAAGGCGGCGATGCCCAGCAGGACCACCATGCCGAAGGTCCACCACCAGCCGGCGCTCTTGACCATCTGGTTGCTGCGCGACGCGGCCTCACCGAATCCGACGCCCTGATCGGCGATCAGCGGCAGCACGTAGAGCCAGATGATGCCGATCCAGATGGAAACGACGATGCTGATGATCCAGCCGATGAACGGGATGATGTTCAGCAGGCTCAGGCCGAAGGAGACACCGAACAGGACGAGCGCGAACACCGCGTAGGCGCCGAACTTGCGGAACCCGCTGAAGAGGTCGCCGAACTGGACGTTGCGATTGCCCTTGTAGGCGCCGAGCACCATCTCGAACATGCCGCCGTAGAAGGTCATGCCGACCACCTGGACGGCGAACATGGCCACCGCGTACACGATGAAGGCGAGGATGAGCATCCCCGCGCCGAGGCCCGAGAGACTCCCGGTCGTGTCGTCGGCGAGGTCGGCGCCGATGGTCAATCCGGCGCCGGCGAAGATGGCGCCGAAGATACCGAACGCGATGGCGAAGATCACCGCCATAATGAGCCCGACCACGAGGCCGGCGAGGATCAGCCAGCCGACGTCTCTCCGCCACAGGTCCCAGGCCCTGGCGAACACGTCGCCGATAGTCATCGCACTCCTCCCGATCGCTTGGGGTCGACGCGCACCTCGTGCGCTTTGCCGCACAGCATGCCCCGAACGGGCGGCGGCGAGTCACGTTCGTCGACCCGCGCAGTCCCGCCGCCCGGGGGCGGCAGTACGTGAGTTCGCGGCCGCCGCCTGCTACCCTTGCCGCAGGATGCGCGCCCCTACACGCAGACGATTCCCAAGGCTCGCCGGCCCGGCGGCCTCTCACGCCTCGGGGCGGGTGAAGCGAGCTTGAGCCCCGCCGCGACCTCCCGCCTCAGGGGCGCGGCGCTCGACGCCGCGCTCCGCTTTCACAGCGACCTCATGGTCGAGGCGCGCGCAATCATCGATGCAGGTAACGCGAAGGGCGTGGTGCTGCGCCTCACCGGCGGACTCGCCATCCGCCACTACGCCATCGATCTCGAGTTCGCTGAGCGCGAGTACAGCGACATCGACCTGATCGGCCTCAAGCGCCAGGTCACCGACATCGGCGCCGTCTTCGGCTCCCTGCGCTACGTCGAGAACAAGCACGTGGCCATGGCGACCACCAACGGGCAGCTCCAGTTCTTCGTACCGCCAGACCGTGCCGGCGGCGTGGACGGGCCCGGCGCGGACGCTGCGCTCGCCGGGCCCTACGACCTCCCCGTCATCACGGAGGCGCCGCCGAGCGATCACATCGACGTGTTCCTCGACGCCATGCGGATGGACCATCAGATCGACTTCCGCGACCGCCTCGAGATCAACACGTACGCGATCGACCCGGCGGACCTCTTCCTCACCAAGCTGCAGATCGTCAACCTCAACGAGAAGGACGTGCACGACGTCATCTCGCTCGTCAAGGACGTGTACGTCGACTTCCAGCCGCACCCGGGCGTCCTCGACCTGCACCACGTGGCCGAGGTGTGCGCCGGGGACTGGGGACTGTACATCGACGTCATGAACAACATCGACACCGTGGTGGACCACGTCGCCGACTACGACCTCGTGCCGCGCGACGCGGCTCGGGTGCGGCGGACGCTCGAGCTGGCGCAGGACATGATGACGGAGCAGGCCAAGACGTTGCGCTGGCGTCTCCGGGCGCGCATCGGCAAGCGTGTGCGCTGGTACTCCGAGGTCGAGGAGCAGTTCGGAGGGCGCACGGAGCAGGACATCACGCAGGCCGTGCGCACCAAGGCCGGCCGGGCCGCGAAGTGAGCGCCCGACCGACTGCCCGTCAGGCTCCGGCCGGCGCCTCAAGGCCTTCGACGGCGGAGAAGTCGAGGTCGCCGCGGCCGGCGTCCAGCGCGGCTGCGTAGAGCTCCCGCACGGCCCCCAGCAGCGGGAGCTCGAGTCCCGCGCCGGTCGCCGTCCTCTCCATGAGCCCCAGGTCCTTGCCGGCAAGGGCGAGCGTGAACGCCGGCCGCAGGTCGCCCTCCTCCACCTGCTGCAGCTTCCTGAGGGCCCACTGCGGCACCACCTCGGTGAGGCGCAGACCAGCCAGGAGCGCACCTGACTCGACCCCACCACCGCGCCCGAGCCGGACGGCCTCCACGGCGGCGGCGATGGCGGTCAGCAGGAAGGCGTTCACGGCGAGCTTGCCCGCGCTGCCGGCGCCGTGCGGCCCCAGATGCACGGTCTCCCGGCCGAGCGCGTCCAGCACCGGCTTCGCGTCGGCCACGTCCTCGGCGGCCCCGCCGGCGAGGAGCACGAGCATGCCCTTCTCCGCGGCCGCGAGGCTGCCGGACATCGGCACGTCGATCATGCGCACGTCGTGCTCGCGCGCGGCCGCGGCGAACTCGCGCGAGTCCTCGGGCGCCACGGTCGAGAGGTCGAGCCAGAGCGCGCCGGCCTCCGCTCCGACGATCAGCCCGTCGTCGCCGTAGGCCGCGGCACGCACGGCCTCCGGGTCCGCCAGAACCGTCAGCACGGCTGCCGCCCCGGCCGCGGCCTCCCGCGGCGTCGCCGCCACGGCCGCTCCGGCAGCCGCGAGGCTCTCCGTCCTGGCCGCCGTGCGGTTGTACACGAAGAGCTCGTGACCGGCGTCCAGCAGCCGGTGAGCCACCCGCCCTCCCATCATCCCGGTCCCGACCACTGCGAGTCTCATGACGGCTCGTCCCCCTGCTCCTCGACCGTGTTCCACCAGCGGCGACGCGTGCCGATGCGCGCTCTCGCCCGCCACTTCAGGCTCTTGGGCGCCTTCTCAATGGCGCCGGTCAGGCGGGCCAAGAGGCCGGCGACACGAGCCCGATCCGCGGGCTCCAGGCCGGCCTCTCCCAGCGCCTCGCCGCAGCGCTGCAGGTTGCGCGAGACATCGTAGAACAGCCCCCAGTCACGCGCGCAGAGCGCGGCGAGGTGTTCCGGGTCGAGATCGTTCGCCGCCCTACCCTCACCATGGCAGACGGCGAGCAGCATGACCGCGTCACGCACGTCGCGCGGTTCGGGCTCGTGCATCTGCAGCTTGGCGGCCAGCGTGTCGGTGAGCGGAACGGCGTAGGGGTCCTGCATGAGCCGGTCGCGCAGATCGATCCGATGGTCGAGCAGGAAGCTGTCGAAGAAGACGTCGACCCGGTCCGCCGCGTGAGGCCGCTCCGCACCGACGCCGTGCACGCACTCGCGCACGAACTGCGCCTGACGGCTCTTCGTCGCCTGACGCACGTGCACACGCTCCTGGTACCCGAGCTCGTCGAAGACGCCGACCACGGGCCGCGTCTGCCGGCGCGGCGCGATCATGTCGAGATCGAGATGATCGCGCCGGCAGGCGATCAGTCCGGCGCAGTACTCGTGCACGGCCAGACCGCCCAGCAGACGCAGGACGACCCCGCGCGCCCGGGCCGTGTCGACGATCAACCGGCCCTCCTGCGCCATCAGATCCAGGGTCGTGACCGACCCGTCTCCCTGATACCGGCCGCCCATGAGTCGGATGTGCCCGCAGGGCGGGCGGGCGAAGCGCGACGACGGGTCACGGACCGGGCCAGGCCGGCGGCGGCGCGAGTGCCCACCCCACCCCGTCCTCGAGGTCGCGCACGGCCTCCCAATCCTCCGTCGAGAGGTGTCGCGCGGCCAGCGGCTCGAGCAGTCGTTCGTCCTGCGCCAGCAGGTCCTCGAGCGCGGCGACGAGGCGCTGACCGGACTCGGCGACCATCGACGCATCGTCGCCGTCCACGGCGAGGCGCAGCCTCCGCAGCATCTCCAGCGCCTCCGCCTGGGGGCCGGCGAGCAGCGCCCGAGGGCCGTCGACAGCGTGCACCTCGAGCGCGGGGAACCAAGCCTGCTGCTCGCGGCGGAAGCGGAGCTCGACCGCCGAGAGCCGTTCGACCATCCTGGAGACGACCGGCTTGCCCGACTGCCAGCGAAGCCGAGTCGGCGAGCCGCCCAGGCGGTCGAGCTCATCCCTCAGGCCGCCGCACAGGCGCCGCACGAAGGCAGCCTCCCGGCGCAGCGTGTCGAGAGGGTGACCGGGCGCCGGTGGGGCGCCGGCGGCGTCTCCGGCGGCGGCTGCGGCCACGGCGCGGTCCCCGGCTGCCATGCCGACTGTGAAGGACCGCGAGAGCGCCGCGTCCAGCGCCTCCTTCTCCGCCGGCTCCAGGTGGTACGTAGCCTCGCGCCAGCGCTCCACCACGCCCTGCAGCGGCTCCCCGTCCTCCAGGCTGTCGACGATCTCGCGCAGCTCCGACACCCGCCGCTCGTCGTCGACGATCCGCGAGGGCGCGTCGGCCACCCGCGGCGCGCGGCCGGTGCCGCTCTCCACCTCGGCCGCGATCTCGCTCACCAGGTGACGCCACGGCAGGTTGAGACGAAGGCACACGTCGTCCAGCGTCATAAGGCGCGCCCAGCGCGTGCGTGCGCGCTGGTCGTGCAGGCGCTCGAAGCCGTGCACGCGCGCGAGAAGAAAGGGCTCGAGGAAGGGGTACGCCCGGAGCAGCCCGTAGACCGTGGTCCGGGGTCCGATGAGGATGTCCTGGGCGCGACCGGCGCTCATTCGGCGGCACCTCCTGCGACGCGGGCGCGTCCCGTAGCGTACCAGTCGCGCGACCGTCTCCGCACGTTGCCCCCGGGCACGGGCCGATGGTATTCTGCCGCTCCCGCCCTCTCCCCCGGCCGGCGGCCACGCCATGAGCATCGTCACCTTCAACAACGTCGAGAAGTCGTACGCGGGCCAGCGCCTGTTCACCACCGTCTCGTTCGCCATCGACGGGCACGACCACGCCGTCCTCGTCGGGCGTAACGGCACCGGCAAGACGACGCTGCTCCGGCTCCTCTCCGGGGACGAGCACGCCGACGGCGGGACAATCGCGCGCGCCCGCGGCCGCAGGATCTGGCTGCACGAGCAGACGCCGGAGCTGGAGCGCGACCGCCCTGTACGCGAGTATCTGCTGGAGGCGTTCGGTGACGCCGTCGAGCTCGAGGCCGCTCTGCGCGCCACAGAGGAGCGCCTCTCGGGGCTGGCCGAGCACAGCCCCGAACTGCGCGACACCATGCGCACCTACCAGCAGCTCCAGCGGCGCTTCGAGGCCGCCGGTGGCTACGGGTACCGCGACCGTCTCGGCGGCGTGGTCGAGGGCCTCGGCCTTCCCGACGACATGCTGGAGCGCAACCTGCTCACGCTGTCGGGCGGCGAGCTCACGCGCGTCACGCTGGCGCGCGCGCTGCTCGCCGACGCCGACCTCCTGCTGCTCGACGAGCCCACCAACCACCTCGACATAGACTCGGTGGAGTGGCTCGAGGGCTTTCTCGCCGAGTACGAGCGCGCCTTCTTGCTGGTCACGCACGACCGCCGCCTGCTCGAGAAGGTGGGGCGGCGCGTCTTCGCCGTGGAGCACGAGCACGTGGAGACGCAGGGCGGGGATTTCGCCACGTACCTCAAGGAGAGCGAGGCGCGGCTGGACCTCATGCGACGGGAGTACGAGCAGGACCTGGAGAAGATCGAGCAGCTCCAGCGCTTCTACGACCGTTTCCACGCCAAGAAGGACAAGGCCAAGCAGGCCAAGGCGAAGCTCACCCAGATCGAGCGCATCAAGGCCGGGCTGCGGGAGCCCCCCAGACAGAAGCGGAGCTTCAAGCTGGGGCTCCCGCAGCCCAAGCCGTCCGCACGCGTCGTCCTCGAGCTGAAGGCGCCGGCCATCGGCGTCGGCTCCGCCGACGACCCCGCCGGCGCCTCCGTCCTGGTGCGCGACGTGGACGTGGTGCTCGAGCGCGGCGAGAAGGTCGCGCTGCTCGGCCCCAACGGGTCGGGCAAGACGACCCTGATCGAGACGGTCGCCGGCCTGCGCAGCCTGGCCGCCGGGGCTTCGCACCTCGGGCACAACGTGCGGCCCGCGTACTACTCACAGCAGGGGCGCGAACTGAGCGAGGACGACACGGTGCTCCAGGCTGTGCTGCCTCTGGTCGGTCAGGACGAGCAGACCGCCCGCGGCCTGCTCGGCCGGTTCCAGTTCGGACCCGACGAGGTCGAGAAGCGGGTCGACATGCTTTCGGGCGGGGAGCGCAGCCGCCTCCGCCTGCTCACGCTGCTGGTCGGCGATGCCAACTTCCTCCTCCTGGACGAGCCCACCAACCACCTCGACATGGGATCGGTGGAGGCTCTCGCCGACGCGCTCGAGGACTACACGGGCACGATCCTGCTCGTCACCCACGACCGCCACCTCATCGACCGGGTCGCCTCGCGGGTGCTGGAGATCCACGACGGCCGACTGCTGAACCATCTGTCGGCCGGGCGGTACTGGGAGGCACGGGCGCAGCGCCTGGGCCTCGTGCCCGAGGCGGCCCCGCAGCCGGCCGCGCGCGGCGGCAGAGGCGCCGGCGGAGCGGCGCCGTCCGGCGCCGCGGTCACCCGCGGCAAGGAGAGCGCGGAGGAGGCGCGCCGCCGGCGCGCCCGGCTCCGCGCCGCCGAGGCAGCGGTGCTCAAGGCGGAGAAGGAGCTCGGCGGCATCGACGCCGAGCTCGCCGAGCCCGAGACGTACGCCGACCGGGACGCGCTCAACAGGCTCCTCGACCGGCGCACCGACGTCGAGAGGCGCCTCCAGCGTGAGTACGCCACCTGGGAGCGGCTGGTCGACGAGGAGGCCTGACGGCCTGCGGCAGCAGGCCCTGCCGCCCCGCACCGCACCGTCCGTTTCTCACAGTTCAGGTTTCTCCCGTATTGACTTCCCGCGCGCCCGCTCGGCTGAATGACCGAACAGGGGCCGGTTCGGCGACCGGTGTGCCGATCCAGGGGGGCGCCGTTCCCTTGGCCCATCTTTCGGGCGCGGCGTCCGCCGCGCGGCAAGGAGGTACGATGTGAGCAAGCGACTCCTGACCGTTCTCCTGCTCGTCTCGCTGCTGCTGTTGACGGTGCCGGCGGTCGCCCAGGCGATGAGCTTCGACCAGGCGATGAACAAGCTCGTCTCCTCCGGCTGGGCCAAGAAGATGGAGAACAAGTGCATCAGCTTCAAGGGCAGCCCGCTGGGCTACCGCTCCGGCGGCACCGCCTCCGACGATGCCTGCGCACGCTGGATCGCGGCGGAGATGCGCAAGATGGGCCTCTCCGGCGTGAGGCTTGAGGGCGTACCCGTCGACGAGTGGGACTTCAAGAGCGCCAGCGTCACACTCACGGGCCTCGGCTTCTCCAATCCCATCACCTACAAGGCCACCGGCTTCGGCGGCGGTGTGGGCACGCCAGCGGCCGGCGTGACCGGTGACGTCGTGTACGTCAAGGACGTCGACCTCGTCAACGGCCCCTGGAGCGGCAGCGCGGGCGCCTTCGACGCCGTGGGCGACGTGCGTGGCAAGATCGTCGTCATCGACTTCGAGAGCGACATGTGGTGGATGGGCATCCCCAACATGGAGGCCGGGCTCCGCGGCGCCGCCGCGGTCATCCTCACCTACAACCCGGACTGGCCCGGCTACTTCGGCCAGCCCGATGCTCTCGCCGCGTTCGACGCCGAGACCGACCTCTCGGCGCCGCCGATGGTCTGGCTCCCATGGAAGCACGGCGACACGCTCAAGGAGGCGCTCGGCGTCGGCCCCGTCCAGGCCACCGTCAAGCTCAAGGCCCCCCTCACGCTCATCGAGGACGGCGGCATGGGCTACAACGTCGTGGGCAGGATCAAGGGCACGACCAACAAGAACGAGTTCGTGGTCTTCTGCGGCCATCACGACGCGTGGTTCACGGGCGGTCTGGACAACGCGTCGTCCGTGGTCACGAGCCTCGTGATCGCCAAGGCCATGAAGATGAGCCACTACAAGCCCACCCGGACCATGGTCTTCCTCAGCACCACCGCGGAGGAGTACGGCATCACAAACAGCTGGTACGACTGGTGCGTCGGCGCCTGGCACTTCATCACGCAGAAGCACCCGTCTTGGGCGGGCCGGATCGCCGGCATGCTCAACACCGAGATCGTGGGCTATAAGAAGGGCAACCTGTGGATGCTGGCAAGCCCTGAGCTCACGCCTCTGCTCGAGGACCAGCTCGTGGCGAGCGACGACCTCACGCTCACCCGCAACGAGACAGAGCCGTCGGTGATCGGCGAACCGTGGTGCTGGAACGACCAGTGGACCTTCACGGCGGCCGGCGTGCCCAGCGTCTCGTTCTGGTCCCAGGACAACGACTACAGCGGCGTGTACAAGAACACCACGTACCACACGCAGTACGACACGGCCTCGCTCATCAGCTGGCCGTTCTTCCGCGACATCGCCAAGTTCCAGTTCCGGGTGGCGAAGAAGCTCGACAAGGGTCTGCTGCCGTATCAGCTCGCCACCCGGTCCGCCGGCCTGCAGGCAGCGCTCGAGACTCCGATCGTCGAGGGTGAGGCTCATCCCACGGTGAGCGACGTGATTGCCGACACCGTGGACAAGACCTCCTCCCTCGACTTCGAGGCGGCCGTCGGGCGGTTCGCCGAGGCCACTGCCGCCTACGACGCCGTCGCCGGCCACATCCCCGCGGCCCAGCGGTCGGCGGCCAACGCCCAGCTCATGCGCATCGAGAAGCTCATCAACACGAGCTTCACGTCGCTCGACTGGCTGGACAATACCACCTACCCGTTCGACCAGGTGTCGCGCGACATCTTCCACATGCGGTCGGCGGTGAACGCCCTCGAGGCGACCACGCCGGACTACGCCACGGCCGCGGCCGAGATCGGCGCGACCGGCCTCATGTGGTACGGCACCAACTTCAGCGAGCCGGTGTTCAAGAAGATCCTGCAGCAGCACCGGCCCACCTACTATCACGTCTGCTGGGGAGCCCAGGGTCACCTGGCCAGGTACCAGAACCTCATCCCCGACTACGAGGCCGTGCTCGACGCGGACGCAGCCACCGCGGTCGAGCTCCTCGGGCATCACCTGCTGGTGCAGGAGGACGACCTCCGCGATCGCATCGACGTGCTCACGGAGCAGCTCAACGAGGCGAGCGACCAGATCGAGGACCTTTACCCTCTGGTCACCCTGCGCTGAGAACACTGCAGAGGGGACAAGCGAGGGGCGGGGCGGCCGGCGGCCGCCCCGCCCCTCCCCCTCGTCGCACGGCTGCCGGCCCGCCGCATGGCCTCGGCCGCCATCCCTTCAGGTCAGGCCGCTTCTGATACGCTCCTCACGATGGAGCCGACCGCCAGCGACACGTGACTCCCACGGCCGACCCACCCCTCCCCTCCCCGCGCCGTGTCGTCGCCCTGCAGCGACGGCTGCTCGACTGGTACGGCGACAACCGCCGCGACCTGCCGTGGCGTCGCACCACGGATCCATACGCCATCCTGGTGAGCGAAGTCATGCTGCAGCAGACGCAGGTGGCCCGGGTCGTGCCGCACTACGACGAGTGGCTGCGCGCGTGGCCGGACCTCGAGAGCCTGGCCGCGGCGCCGCTCGTCGACGTGGTGCGGCGCTGGCAGGGCCTCGGCTACAACAACCGGGCGCGGCGCCTGCGGGCCTGCGCCGTCGCCGCCGTGACGTCGGCTCCCGGCGACCGCGCCGAGCTGCCGCGCACGACCGAGGGGCTGCGTGCGCTTCCCGGCATCGGCCCGTACACGGCCCGGGCCGTCCTCATCTTCGCCCACAACGACGACCTCGCGGCGGTCGACGCCAACGTGCGCCGCGTGCTCACGCACGAACTCGGACTGCCTGAGGACCTCGGCGCTGCCGCCCTCCAGGCGGTCGCCGACGCCGTCCTGCCACGCGGTCGCAGCCGCGACTGGCACAATGCGCTCATGGACTACGGCTCGCTGGTGCTGACGGCACGCTCCACGGGCATCGCCCCGCGAACGCGGCAGAGCGTCTTCGAAGGCTCACGGCGTCAGAGGCGGGCGAACCTGCTGCGACGCCTCCTCGAGCGTGGTCCACAGACGCCCGCCGAGCTCGCCGCGGCTCTGGACCTGCCCGGCAATGAGGCGGACGCGGTCATCGCTGCGCTCCGCCGCGACGGCCTGGTCGGCGTCTCGGAGGGCCGCGTGCACGTGGCGTGACGAGAGCCGGCCCGCTACGCTGTGAGGCATGGCCGGCCCCGTGGACATCGTCGACCTTCCCGCACAGGCGGTGGTGGCGCTGCGGCACCGAGGCCCGCTCGCCGGCATCGGCGCCGACATGCGCAGGCTGCGCGAACTGGCGGGTACGGCGGGGCTCCAGACGACCGGCCCCATGGCCGCCCGCTTCCACGACTACGCGGGGATGGACGCGGACGCCGACTACGAAGTCGTCATCGGCGTCCTCCTACCGCCGGGCGCACCCTTCCCCGCGGCACTCGGAGATGCGCGCGGCGAGTGGCTGCCGCCCCGCTGCGCCCTCGAGACGGTCCACCGCGGGCCGCACGACCACATGGACGCGGCGTGGGATGCGGTGACCGCCGCGTGCGCCGCCGGTGGCCGGACGCCCTCCGGGCCCGTCGAGGAGGTCTACGAGGTGACGCGCGCGGACGGCGTGCCGCCGGAGCAGTACGTCACAAGGGTCCGGCTGCCGCTCAGGTCCTGAACATCGTGAGGAGGAACACGAGGTCCTCGCGCGCCACCACGGCGTGTTTGAGCTCGGCCGGCATGTAGTAGAGCATCCCCGGCCGAGCCTCGTGCTCCTCCCCGCCAAGCGCCACCGTGCCCTCCCCCTGCAGCACCTGGATCACGGCCGGCACGCTGGCTGTGTGCTCGCTCAGTTCCTGGCCGGCGGCCAGCGTGAAGTGGATGATCTTGTGGTGCTCGTTCTCGACGATCGCCTTGCTCACGATGCCCTGCTGGGCGACGTCGACCATGGCCTCGAGGTCGGCGACGACGGGCTGCCGAGTGTCCATACTGTCCTCCTGTCGGTGGGTCCTCTGCCCGTCTACGTACCCATCGCGAAGCCGGCGCGCCCTTGACGTTCGTCAGGTGACGTCCGACCCCCACCGGGCATTTCTTATGTTTGACAGAAATGAGATGTGGCCATATACTTTGTGCCACAGGACACAAAAGACATGAATTACCGACCAGACAAGGGAGGGCAGCCGATGGCCACCAGCATCTCAAGCATCAAGCACATCGTCGGGAGGGCGGTGACCAGCGTGACGACTGCCCCCCGGGGCGTCCGCGGCCCGCTTCGCGGCAAGGACTTCATGCTTGACGACCAGACGTTCGGCGCCGACCGCGACGGACATTGACCCGAGGAGGGGTGAGCACCATGCAGAATCGCATCTTCAAGTCGATCCATCGGTTCTTCGAGGGCACAGGCTCGGTGCTCAGCACGCCTTCGGGCGATGCCCGCGGTCACCTCAGCGTGCCGATCGACACCATGTACGACGTGTCCGGCAGCGACCGCTGGATCGGTCGCTGACCATACACCACTGAGATCCTCCGTCCCGAGAGCGACGACCCCCTGCGTTGCAACCGGTAGACAAGGGCCCCTCACCTCCCCGGCTCCGGCCCCGATGCCAGGGATGACAGGTGAGGGGCCCTCCCCCATTCTCGAGCGTCCGCGGGATGCTCCTCATGGAGAATCACCCCTCCCGGGGCGACTCGGACGGATGCGCGCAGCCGCGGGCTGTCAGCCGCCGAAGCAGGCTGGGTAGCGCCGCAGCTTCTTCTTGCGGCGCTGGTAGGTGCGCGCGAGCTCGATGAAGATCCCGACGTCGCGCTCCAGGTCGCCCTGGGTGC
>DAIQNY010000095.1:0-11891 GCA_036788155.1 Actinomycetota bacterium
CTCGACCTCACCAAGATCGAGGCGGGCCGCCTGGAGCTCAACCGCGAAGCGGTCGATCTGCGGGCGGCCCTCCTCGGCGTCCTCCCCGTGGTCAAGCCGCGGGCACAGGACAAGCGCATCCGCATCTCCACCTTCTTGCCCACCGACCTCCCGCTGGTCTGGGCGGACCCCGGCAAGCTCAACCAGATCCTGCTGAACCTCATCACCAACGGCATCAAGTACACGCACGAGAACGGCAGCGTGAGCGTCGAGGCCCGGACCCTGGACGGTCTCGTGGAGATCTGGGTCAACGACACGGGCATCGGCATCGCGCGCGAGGACCAGGACAAGGTGTTCCAGCGCTTCACGCAGATCGACTCGTCCGCAACGCGCTCACAGGGCGGTACTGGCCTCGGCCTCGCGATCGTCCGCGAGCTGGTCGAACTGCACGGCGGCTCCATCCGCGTGCAGAGCAAGCTCGGAAAGGGCTCCAGCTTCATCTTCACCATGCCGATATCAACCAAGCCGGCGGACCCGCTGGCGGCGGGCAAGATCAGCTGAGGGAGGAACGCGCTGTGGCGAACGCGATACTGGTCGCCGACGACGACCCGGACATCTTGAGCATCGTCTCGATGTCGCTGGAGACGCAGGGCTACACGGTCCACAAGGCCACGAACGGGCGCGAGGCAGTCGACCTGGCACGCGAGCACCATCCGGAGCTCATCCTCATGGACATGATGATGCCGGTCGTGAGCGGATACGAAGCCGTGGGCGAACTCAAGGCCGACGCGTCCACCAGGGACATCGTCATCGTCGGCCTCTCCGCCAAGGCCATGGCTACCGACATGGAGCGGGCGACCGACGTGGGCATAGACGGCTACATCACCAAGCCGTTCCGTATCGCCCAGGTGCTCTCCGTGGTGGAGAGCTACCTGAACGCGTAGCGCGGCGCCGCGGCAGAGCCCGTCGTCAGAATCGGCGACGACGGGCAGGAGGCGGCGCCCCAGCGGCGTAAGGTTCACGTGATGAGCACGTCGAACCACGAGCCCCCGCCACGGCAGCCGGCGCTGATCTGCATCGCCGACGTCGATACGCGCCTGAGCTGCAGCTGCTACTGTGCCGTCTGCCCGTACTACCTCCGCGACCGCCGGGTGGGCGAGCGTCGCGCCGTACACCGTCCCACGCGCGACCGGCGCGTGCTCAACCGCTTCAAGGGCTGACCGGCGCGACCGCCGGCGTACGGCACGTTCGCCGTCCCTCGGCGTGACGGCCGGTCGCGTACCTCACCGTCCGGTCCCTCTATCATGCTCTCGGGGCATCTGCCGATACCGTCAAGTGCAGGCGAGAAGCCCCGAGTGAGGCATCGACGGACCACGGGACCGGTCAGAGACGAGGCAAGAGCCTCGACTATGAACGAGGTGTGAGCCTCGAGCTCAAGACCACCGCGCTCGTCGCGGCGGCGCTGGCCGCCGCCTTCGTCGTCCTCGTCTACGTGATCGACACGCGCTCGCCGTGGCAGGTCGCCCTCGTGCTGCTCGCGCTGTTCGCCGTCATCGCCGTCACGTTCGACCTCTGGGTCTATCGTCCCGTCGGCGGTCTCATCGCACGGGCGCGCAAGCGGCTGGGCGGCAACTACGAGCGCAGCGACCCGCGCTACCGGGACGAGATCCGCGAGCTCAGCTACCTGGTCGGCACGCTGATCGCCGTGTTCACCGCTTCGGAGGACAAGGAGTGGGTCTCGCAGAGCGTCAAGGAAGACCTCATGCGCGTACAGTCGCTCAACCGTCAACTCATGGACGTCGGGGTCCTCGGCCGCGAGATGAACGCCGCACTGCCGTACCAGGAGACGGTGGAGCGCGTGCTCTCGCGCAGCCGCTCCTTCCTGCACGCCGACTTCGGCGCGTTGCTGCTCTTGGACGCCGATGCACGCGCCTTCTCTCTCGAGGGCGCCCAGGGCGTGCTGACGTCCACGCTCTCCGCCGAGTGCTGCGCGTACACCCCCGACTGCCCGGTGCGGACCGCGGTCTCGTCCGGCGAGATCACGCGCGCCGAGGGACACACGTGCTCGCTCTTCCCCCACACCATGACTCACCAGCTCGTGATCCCGGTCAAGGTGGAGAACGTGGGGGACATGGCGCTGCTCACCACGTCGACGAGCGGAGAGTACGCCGATCTGCTCACCGGCGACATCCTGACGGCGCTCCAGAATCACGTGCAGAGCGCGCTCACCAACGCGCACAAGTACGACGCCATCCGCCGTCAGGTGGTCACGGACCACCTCACAGGCCTCTACAACCGGCGCTACTTCATGAACCGCGCCGGCGAGGAGATAGAGCGCAGCCTGCGACACCAGGAGCCGCTGAGCGTGCTGATGCTCGACATCGACAACTTCAAGCAGTTCAACGACACCTATGGGCACGCGACCGGCGACCGCGTGCTGCAGACGGTCGCCCGGGCCATGAAGGACGCGCTGCGAAAGCCGGACATCTGCTCGCGGCACGGCGGCGAAGAGTTCGCCGTGCTGCTGCCCAACACCCCGGGCGACAGCGCGTACTTCGTTGCCGAGCGCGTGCGCAGGACTCTCGGCGGCACGCGCTACACGGGCCTGGGGCTGCCGCCCGAGGTGAACATCACCATCAGCGTGGGAGTGGCCACCTGCCCGCGTGACGCGACGGTGCTCGACGAGCTCGTGGACCTGGCAGACAAGGCGCTGTACCAGGCCAAGGCCGAAGGCCGCGACATGGTCGTCCTCTGGGGCGCCGAGAGGCGCCAGCGGGTGTCGGCCTGACGCGGGCGACGCCGCGCGCACGACGAGGCGCGGCGTCTCCGAAGGGAGGCCCCCGAGGGTCAGTCGTTGCGGGGCGGGTGCTGCAGGTAGTCGATGAGCGGCGCGCGGTTGCCGCCCATGATCTTGTCCACCAGGGCATCGAGGATGCCGCGCGCGACCTGCTCGTCCGTGACCTTGGGGCGGTAGACGTAGGCCGCCGACGACTTGTCCTGCTCGAGGAGTCCCTTGGCGGCCAGGTTGCGCAGCACGCTCATCACTGTGGTGTAGGCGATGCGCCGGTTCTCGCGCAGTTCCTCGTACACGTCACGCACCGTCACCTCGCCCTTGTCCCAGACGACGCGGAGGACGTCGGCCTCCAGCCATCCAAGACCGGTGAGGTCACGGCTGTGATCGCGGCGCTGCCAGGCCTGAGGCTTCTCGTCAGACATCATGGACCTCCGTCCGACTGTCGAGATTGAGACGGCTGTGCGAGCATCCCCGCCGGACGGCGGGCCGGCGGGGCCCGGAGTCGGCCAGGACGGGGACCGCTCGTGGCCCCCGACTCTACTGAGCGGGCCGTAGCTTTGCAAGATGCGCCGAGGGCACGCGGGCGGTGGGTATACTGCCATCGACGACCTCGCGGAAAGGAGGGACGTGGCCACGGGGCGACAGACGACGGAACGACTCGCCGCCGAGGAACTGGCAGCCTGGCGAGGCTTCCTGCGGGTGCAGAGCTCGCTCTTCCGCCGCCTGGACGCCGAGCTCACCGCCGCCCACCACCTGCCCCTGCGATCCTACGAGGTTCTGCTGCTGCTCGAGGGCACACCGGAGCGGCGGCTCCGCATGAGCGATCTCTCACGCTCGGCACTGCTCAGCCCGAGCGGCCTCACCAGGCTGGTGGACAGACTGGAACGCGAGGGCCTCGTCGAACGGGAGCGCTGCGCCGAGGACGGCCGCGGCTACTTCGCCGTCCTCACGGATGAGGGAGACCGTCGGCTGCGGGAGGCGCACGCCACGCATCTGGCCGGCGTGCGGCGGTTGTTTCTGGACCGTCTCGGCGGGGACGACCTCAGGCGGCTCGCCGCCTACTGGGAGCTTCTCGTCCCCGGCGCCGCCGGAGGCGACGACGAGTGGCGGCGTACGGCGTCCGGGGCCGACGGCCCGCCCCGGGGTCATACGGACGATGCCTGACGCCGTCATCGTTGGAGCCGGTCTGGCCGGTCTCTGCTGCGCTCGCGAGCTGCACGCGGCCGGCCTGCAGGTCCTGGTGCTTGAGCGGTCGGACGCGGCAGGCGGCCGCGTGCGGACGGACGCGGTCGACGGGTTCCTCCTGGACCGCGGCTTCCAGGTCCTCCTCACGGCGTACCCCGAGGCGCGCCGGGCCCTGGACTACGAGCGCCTGGGCCTGCGGACGTTCGAGAGCGGCGCGCTGATCCGCCGAAAGGGCCGCTTCTCGCGCATCGCGGATCCGTTCCGCCATCCGCTCCAGGCGCTCGGGGCTCTCCCGGACAGCCCCGGCCCCCTGCCCGACAAGCTCAGGGTGGCGCGCCTGCGTCGTCGCCTCTCGCGCTTCTCCCTGAACGAGGTGCTCACGGCGCCTCAGGTGAGCACCGCGGAGGCGCTGCGCCTGGAGGGCTTCTCGCCGGAGCTCGTGCAGGCATTCTTCCGTCCGTTCCTGGGCGGGATCTTCCTCGACCCTTCGCTGGAGACCTCCAGCCGGCTCTTCGCCTTCGTCTTCAAGCTGTTCGCGGAGGGCGAGGCGGCGGTGCCGGCCGCCGGCATGCAGGCCATCCCCCGACAGCTGGCCGACGGCCTGCCGGAGGGGGCCGTCCGGTACGGTACGACGGTCGAGTCGGCGTCGCCGGGTGAGGTGGTGCTCGCCGGCGGCGAGCGTATCGCCGCCGGCGCCGTCGTGGTCGCCGCCGACGGGCCGGAGGCGGCCCGGCTCACCGGCGCCGTCCCGGCACCGGCCTCACGGGCCGTCACCACGCTGCACTACGCGGCGGAGCGCTCGCCGCTCGGCGAGCCGGTCCTCGTGCTCGACGGCGAGGGCCGCGGGCCTGTCAACGACCTGTGCGTGCCGAGCGACGTGGCGCCCAGTTACGCGCCGCCGGGGGCGGCGCTGGTCTCGGCCAGCGTGCTCGGCATCCCACCCCTCGGCGACGAGCAACTGGACGCAGCCGTCCGCGAGCAGCTTCGCGACTGGTTTGGCTCCCAGGTGGACGGCTGGCGCCTCCTGCGCGCCCTCCGCATCCCCTTCGCGCTGCCGGCGCAGCCGCCGGCCGCCCTCGACCCGCCGGAGCGGGCGGTGCGCGTGCGCGACGGGCTCTTCGTGTGCGGCGATCACCGCGCCACCGCCTCCATCCAGGGGGCTATGGTGTCGGGCCGTCGCGCGGCGGCGGCCGTCCGCGGCCTCGACGCCGCGCCCGCCTGTGCGCTGTAGCGGCTTGCCCTCCCGCTCGACCGACCGGCGATCCGCCCCTACGCCCTCCCGAGCAGCACGCCGAGGCACATGACGACGAGCACGGCGGCCGTCACCAGCACGTAGCGGCGGTCGTGCGTCAGCGCGAACACCACGATCGACCCGATCACCCGTACAAACGGCGTCGCGATGAGCACCAGCAGCCCCAGCGAGAGGTAGGCGGCGGGATCCAGCTCCCCAAGCCCGGACAGCAGGTCGCCGAACACCACGACCCTCTGGGGCAAGCCGTCTCCGCTGACCACGCCGAGGACCACGCCGACGAGCATGAAGACGACGGCGAGTGCGATGCCGACGCCGAGCACGCGACTCACCATCCGCTCGACGGGGTCCATCACGCGCCTGGGGCCGTTCACACGCCCACCCCCAGAGCCCGCAGCAGCATCAGCATGCCGAACACGACGAGCACCACCTCGAAGACGACGACCAGCGCCCTGGCGGACAGCCGCATGGCGATGCGCGGCCCCAGCCTTGCGCCGGCGAGGATGCCGAGCGCCGCCGGCACGACCCAGTGCGGGTCGACGTACCCGCGGCCGTAGAAGATGGCGGCGCTGGTGGCGGCGGTGACGCCGATCATGAGGTTGCTGGTGGCGATCGTCGCCTTCAGCGGCACCCCCATCAGCAGGTTCATGATCGGCACCTTGAACGCGCCGCCGCCGACGCCGAGCAGCCCGGAGAGGTTGCCGGCGGCGACCGAGAGCACGAACCCCAGCGTGAGACCGTGCACGCCGTAGCGGACCTCCCGCCCCTCGGCGGGGTCGTAGTACGCGGCCGGCATGACCGGACTCTCCACCGGGACGATGTCTCCGCGGCGCCGGCTCATCTGCCAGGCGACGTAGAAGAGCAGGACGGCGAAGCTCACCTGCAGGACGCGGCCGTCGACGAGCACCGCGGTGACGCCGCCGGCCAGCGCTCCGACGGTGGTCGCGACCTCCAGCACCATGCCGAGGCGCATGTTGGTCATGCCTCGGGCGGCGAAGGTCGTCTGAGCCATGGAGGAGGTGGCGATCACGCAGATGATGCTGGTCGCGATCGCCGTCTTGATGGGCACTCCGAAGGCCAGGCTGAGCACCGGGACCATGATGATGCCTCCGCCCACGCCAAGCATGCTGCCGAACACGCCGGCGACGAAAGCCACGAGCAGGATGCCGATGATGACCGCCATTGGGCGGTACTCTACAGCGTCCCGCTCGTCTACTCGTCGGCGGCGGGCGGGCGGCGCAGGCGTTTGGCGGCCGCCCGCCTGGACTTCTCGCAGAGGCGCCGCTCGGTCGAGGCCCGGGAGGGCCGCGTGGGGCGGCGCGGCGGCGGAGGAGGCTCATTCAGTCGCCGCAGCTTGAGCCGCAGCCTGCGCAGGGCATCCTGCTTGTTCAGGTACTGGCTGCGCTGCACCCGGCTCGTCACCGTCACGCCGGTCGGCCGGTGCACCAGCCGGACGGCGCTGTCCGTCATGTTCTGGTGCTGGCCGCCCGGCCCGCCGGCGCGGAACGTCTGGACCTCGCACTGGGCGAGGAGGGCCTCGTCGCTCTCGGGGATGTCGATCCGCTCGTCCACACCCAGAGGGTATACCAGCCCGTGATAGCCTCTGGCCATGGTCGGCATCGCCCTCGCCCTCGGCGCGTCCTTCTGCTGGGGCACCGGCGACTTCCTCGGTGGCCTCAGCACCCGCCGCGCCAGCCTCTGGGCGGTGATCATCATCAGCCAGGTCGTGGGGCTCTTCGGAGCGGCGCTGGTCGCCGTGGGGACAGGCCACGCCTGGCCGGGGTGGCACGCGGTCTGGCCCGTGGTGCTGGGCGGCATCGCGAGTGTCGTCGCCATCTCCAGCTTCTACAAGGCGCTGGCCATCGGCACCATGAGCATCGTGGCGCCCATCAGCGCGACGAACGCCCTCATCCCGTTTGTCGCGGGCATCGCCGGCGGTGAGCGCCCCGCGGCACTGCAGCTCGCCGGCGTCGCGCTCGCTGCCGCCGGGGTGGTGCTCGTCGCCGTCGAGCCCGCCCGGCGCGACGAGACGGTCGGCGTGGCCGCGCTCCCCGGTGAACCGGCAGTTGAGCCCGATGAGGCGCGAGCGCTCTTCATGCGAGAGCGACTGCCCGCGACCGCTCCGGCTACGGGGCTCGCCGTGGCGGCGGCGACGTCCGGCGGCGCGGCCTTCCGGCCCTCACGCGGCGCGCAGCGCCGCGCCATGGGCCTGGCACTCCTGGCCGCCGTCTGCATGGGGCTGGTACTGATCGGCTACGACACGACCGCACGGTACGATCCGCTCTGGGCCATGCTGGCGGGGCGCGCCTCGTCGGCCACCCTGTTCGCACTCGCCTTTCTCGCGCTGCGGCCGCGGGTCAAGCTCGCACGGTCGGCGCTGCCGTTCATCGTCGCCGTCGGAGTCCTCGACACCGGGGCGAACGGGCTGTTCGCGCTGGCCACCACACAGGGGTACCTGAGCATCGTCTCCGTGCTCGGCTCCCTCTATCCCGTCGTCACCGTGCTGCTCGCCTTCGGCGTACTGCGCGAGCGCATCGCGCCGCACCAGCTGGCCGGCGCCGTCGCCACGCTGGCCGGCGTGGCGCTGATCGCCGCCGGATGAACCAGGTCGCCCTGCTCGAGCTGCGCGGAGCCGGCGGCGAACCCGTGGATCTCCGGCGCACACTTCGCTCGCACGGGGTCGCGGAGCTGCCGCCCGTGCGCGTGAGCGCCGACGCGCTGAGCGCCACGGTCACGCTGATCGCGACCGGCGGCGCCCGGACGGTGCGGATGGAGCGGGCGCGGGACGATGCCCCTCCGGGACCGCTGCGCGCCTCGTCCGGAGCGGAGGACGAAGCGCCATCCGGACCGGTCGGCGGTCCGGCGGTGCGAGCCACCGGCCCGCTCCTGTCGGTGACGGTCGCAGACGCGGGGCCGCCGCCGGACGAAGCGGTCACGGCGGCCCTGACAGCCTCCGTCCGCCGCATGCTCTGCCTCGACGACGATCTCAGTGGCTTTTACGAGGCGATCGCCGGCGACGAGGACCTCGCCTGGGCGACGCGCGGCGCCGGACGGTTGCTGCGCAGCCCGACCGTCTTCGAGGATGTCGTCAAGACGATCTGCACCACCAACTGCGCCTGGTCGGCGACGGAGCGGATGATCGGCGCCCTGGTCGGCCGGCTCGGAGAGCCGGCCCCCGGGGCGCCCGCCGACAGCGTTGCCGGCCGCGCCTTCCCCACTCCGGAGGCCATGGCCGCCGCCGGAGACGGTTTCTACGCCGCCGTCGCCCGTGCGGGGTACCGCGGGCCCTACCTGCGGGAGATCGCCCGGCGCGTTGCCGATGGCGAGCTCGACCTGGAACGGCTGCTCGCCACGGGCGGCGCCGGGATCGCCGACGACGAGGTCGAACGCCGCCTCCTCGCTCTCCCGGGCGTGGGGCCGTACGCGGCGGCCCACGTGATGCTGCTGCTGGGCCGACATTCGCGCCTCGTGCTCGACTCGTGGACCCGGCCCAAGTACGCGCGACTGCTGGGCAGACCGGCAGGCAAACTCGTTGCCGACGGCACCATCGCCCGGCGCTTCCGCCGCTACCGCGGTCACGCCGGGCTCGCCTTCTGGCTCTTCCTCACCCGCGACTGGGTGGACGACGAGGGAGACGCCTCAAAGCGGGGGCACCAACGCCTGAGCGAGGGCGAGCCGCCCGCCCCCTGATCCACCGTCCGTCAGGGGGCGGAGCCGGACGAGGTCAAGCCGGTCATCTTCCAGTCCTTCTCGATCACGTCCAGCACGTGACGCGCCATGCGGTCGCCACCCGCACGGGAGAGGTGGATGCCGTCCGGCGCCCGCATGAGCACCTGGTCACCATTGGCGTCCTCGAGATACTCGGCGTAGGACCCCTTGTCGTTGGCCATCGTCTTCCAGGTGCTCACGAACGTCACGCCCTCGCGCTTCTTCGCCTCCGCCTCGTAGATGTGGTTCATCATCGCGACGCGCTGGCGGTAGCCGAAGTCCTTCATGATCGGCTGGCCGACCCAGTAGACCCGCCGTCCGCCATCGGCGAGGATGTCCATGGCTTCGCCGACTCGCCGGGCGTAGACCTCCTGCCAACCTTTGGTGCCCACCTTGAGGATCTCGCCTTCGTACAGGACGTTCTGGGCGTCGTTGGCGCCGAAGAGGACCACGGCGGCGTCGGGACGGTAGTCCACGATCTGATCGACGAGCCGCTGCGGCCAGTCGAAGAAGTCCGGCCTCGTAAGACCGCTGGACACCTTGTAGTCGTTCTTTGCCTTCACGAGTCCGGTGGCCTCCGAGAGATTGACGAGCGACGAGCCGAAGACCTGGTCCATGGAATCGCCGGCGACGTACAGGCGCAGCGGCTTCTTCTCGGTGATCGTGCGTGGCCACAGCGACTTCTTCGCCTTCTTCTTGACGTCGGCGATGGTGTGGTGCTCCTCCTCGCCGCGACCAAGTGCACCGGCGACGGCTGTGCCCAGGTCGTCTGCGCGCACGAGGCCGCTCAGGCCCGTCATGGGCGCCAGCAGCGCGAGCTGCAGCGTGCGCAGGGCGCCGTAGGGGCGGGCCTCGACGTCCTTCCTGATATTCCGCGCGTCCAGCAGACCGGCGAGGAAGAACCCGAGCAGCATGGCGAGGAGCACCGTACCGGCCGAGAAGCGACGCCGGCGCGGCCCCTTGTGCCGCTCCGGCAAGGGACCGATGGCCTCAGCCCCGTGCGGCGCATCGGGCTCGAGCCACTCCTCCCACTCCTCGCCGGCCTCGTAGCCGCCGGCCGGCTCCCGACGCGAGCGCCCGTCGCCCGTCGGGTACTCGGTCGCCCTGTCGGCCCGAGAGTCGCGCGGCGGCCGCTCGTTCGCGCCGTGCGGCGGCTCCCCGAACCGCTCGAGCGCCTCACGCGCATAGCGGAGGTCGAGCGCCTCGCGTGACCAGTGTGCGTCGCGCTCCCCTGGGGGCCCGGGAGCGCCGGAGGCCGCTTCGCCGGCGCCGAACTCCGGCACGCGCCAGTCGCCCGCCTCACGGCCGGCCGGCCGCCGGGGCTGCTCGTGCCGCGGCGGCCGCAGGTCCCAGACGAAGAGGTCGTCGTCCGGGTCCGGCTCGGGACGACGTGACCGGCCGGGCTCGTCGTCCGACCGCACGGGCACGTCGTCCGACCGGCCGGGCTCGTCGTCGAACGGCATGCCCATCTGGCCCGGGTACTCGCCCTCGTGGTGTCTCTCGTCCTTGGTCATCCCGCCGCTTCCGCCGTCAGAACCTGAAGTACAGGAACTCCGCCGCCCCGCCGGGCCCCAGGACATCGATCAGGAACAGGGCCACCGCCAGCGACACCCCCTGACCGACCCAGCCGATGCGGCTGAAGCCAGCCTCGAGCCCTTCGATCGTCCTGCGCGGCACGTACTGCACGGCGATGCCGAGCACGCACAGCGCCACGACCCAGACCGTCACCAGTGAGCCGATGGACCCGAGCCCGGCGACCAGCCGCCACAGCACCGCGAACGCATTGCCCATGGACTCGGCGCGGAAGAACACCCACGCCACGCTCACGAACACGAACACTGAGAGGCGCTGCAGCGCCCTCGCTCCGGGAGTGGCCCCCGGCTCCGGCAGTCCCTTGGAGCGACGCGCGTCCATCCGCGCCCGTTCCACCGCCAGGCCCGTGCCGTGCATGAGTCCCCAGAAGACGAACGTCCACCCCGCCCCGTGCCACAGGCCGCCGAGGAGGAACGTGATGACGAGGTTGGCGTACGTGCGCCCCTCGCCCCTGCGATTCCCCCCCAGCGGTATGTAGAGGTAGTCGCGCAGCCAGCTGGACAGCGTGATGTGCCAGCGGCGCCAGAAGTCCTGGATGGTGCGCGCCGTGTACGGTGCGTCGAAGTTGGCCGGCAGCTCGAACCCGAGGAGCAGCGAGATGCCGATGGCGATGTCGGCGTAGGCACTGAAGTCGCAGTAGATCTGCACTGCGTAGGCGATGATGCCCCACAGCGTCTCCCACGACGAGTAGGTCTGAGGCGAGGCGAACAGGCCGCCCACGATGTGCGTGGAGAGGTAGTCCGCGATCAGCATCTTCTTGATCAGCCCGCCGAGGATGAGCACGAAGGCGCGCGACGAGTCGACGGCGTGCGGGTTGCGCGGCGAGGTGAGCTGCGGGAGGAACTCGCCGGCTCTGGCGATGGGGCCCGCGAGCAGGTACGGGAAGAACGCCGTGTACACCGCGAAGTCGAGCGTCGGCGCCGGGGCGAGCTGGCCGCGGTAGATGTCGATGACGTAGGTCAGCATGCGGAAGACGAGGAACGAGATGCCGACCGGCAGGACGATGCGCAAGAGCGGCAGCGGCGCGTCCATGCCGAACGCGCCGAGCACGTCGTTGAGGTTCACGACGAAGAAGTCGAAGTACTTGAACACGCCGAGCGTGACCAGGTTGGCGGCCACGGCGAGGATGAGCCAGCGGCGGGCGGCGGCCCGCGAGCCGCGCCGCCCGCCGAGCGCCCGGTGCACCTGCACGCCGAGCCCCTGGTTCACGAGCGTCGCGCCGACCAGCAGGAAGATGAGCCGCCAGTCCCACCAGCCGTAGAACACGTAGCTGGCGGCGATGATGAACCACTTCCACAGGCGCAGCCGCGGCATGAGCGCCCAGTTCAGCACGTACACGACGAGGAAGAAGATCGCGAACGTGATGGTCGGGAAGAGCACGGA
>DAIQNY010000096.1:0-11826 GCA_036788155.1 Actinomycetota bacterium
CGACCGCTTCGCGGTTGAGCTCCAGGCGGCCCGCCTCGATCTTGGTGAGGTCGAGGACGTCGTTGATGAGGTTGAGCAGCGACTCCCCGCCCTTGAGGATGCTGTCGACGAACGCCGACTGCTTCTCGTTGAGCTCCCCCGTCATCCCACTGAGCAGCATGTCGCTGTAGCCGATGATCGAGGTCAGCGGCGTGCGCAGCTCGTGGCTCATGGTAGCCATGAAGTCGCTCTTGAGCTGGTCGAGATGGGTGAGCTCCTCGTTCTTGCGCGCCAGCTCCTCGTTGTACTGGATGTTGCGCACCACGAGCGCCACCTGGTCGCTCAGGGCGCGCAGGGTGGGGACGGCGGCAGCGGGGACCAGGTCGGTGGGGCGGTAGAGGAGGCAGAGCGTTCCGAGCACCTCCTGCTTGGCCTCGAGCGGGGCGATGAGGAAGCCGCGAAAGCCGTCCTTCTCCATCGCCTTGAGCAGGCGCGCCACCTGCTGGTCGGTGACGGAGTCGTAGTGCGCGGCTCCCTTGCGTGCCACGTCGACGATGCCGAGCTCCTTGTAGCGCCTGACCTCGTCGGGGGTGACGCCGCCGGCCAGCGCCCGCTCCTCGAAGTCGCCGCTGTTGTGGTTGAGGATGAGGGCGAAGCCGTTGTGCACCCCGGTCGCCCCCGTGACGTGGCCCAGGGCGTCGGGGATGAGGCCCGTGACGTCCTGGTGGCGCAAGAAGACGCGGCTGCTCTCGCTCATCAGGCGTAGCTGTTCGTTGGTGGCCTGCATGCGTCGCAACTGCTCCTCGGTGTCCGCCTTGGCGCCGGAGAGCTGCGCGGAACTGCCGATGAGCGCCTGCGCGAGCCGGCCGCTGAGCAGCGCGACCAGCATGAAGGCCGCGACGTGCAGGAAGACGGTGATGAGCATCCAGTTGGGCGGCACCTGGATCTCGGCCACGAGTGCGGAAACCCGGAGCCAGCCGATGTGCTGGAGCTCCCAGACGACCACGTACGCCACGCTTGCGCCGCCGGCGGCGGCGTAGGGCGCCCACGCCGGCAGGAACACCGCGGAGAAGACGATGGGCCAGACGAAGAAGATACCCTCGGCGCTCAGGGCGCCCCCGGCGAACACCACGCCCGCGGTGACCAGCGCGAGGTCGCTGACGACGATGATGGCGGCGGTCGTGCGTGTCGCAAGCCGCCGCTCGACGATGTACGAGGGGAGGTTGACCAGCGCGACCACGGCCACGCCGAGGAGCGCCTCGCTCGCGACGAGGCCGTGATCGTCGATCTGCACCCAGAGGACGCCGGTGAGGAGCGCGATGGTGAACAGGACGCGCACCCAGAGAGCGTCGTGAAGTTGTTGACGAAGGTCCATCCGGTCGGCTCGATCCTCCTGAACGCTGGTAGAGTATTCTATGCCGGGTCCCCGGAATCCGCCCTCGGCACGTGCCGCCGGGCGGCCGTCGGTCAAGCCCGCTCAAAGGAGGCCGTTCGACGTGTCCGTCCCCCGTCTCGTCGTGTGCGGGCTCGAGCCCGGCCCGGCCGTCGCGCTCGCGTCCGGCGCGCTGCTCGCGGCGTTCGCCGACGAGCGCGCCGTGCGCCCCGTCCTGCTCGGCGCCGACCTGCCTCTCTGGCGACTCCTGAACCAGGCCGCGTCCCGTGCACCCCGCATCCTCGATCCCAGGCTCATCGGCGACGCCGCCGCGGGGGAGCTGTATGAGGCGTGGTGCGCCGACGCCGACCTCACGGTCGTCGTCGCCGTCGAGCCGGCGCTGGACCGCTGGGAGGACGTCAAGGGATCGCGCGCCGTCGATGTGGCGCTCGCACTTGACGCTCCGCTCGTGCTCGTCGTCGATGCCCGCGAGCGGGGCGCCACTGCGGCTGCGGCCGCCTGCGGCGTCCGCCCGCTCGCGAGCGGCGTCGAGTACGCCGGGGTCATCGTCGTGGGCGGCGACGAGCGAGGAGCGGCCGCGGAGGTGCGCGGCTTCCTGGAGGAGACCGCCGGGCTGCCCGTGCTCGGGTGGGTGCCGCCCCAGCTGAGCGAGCAGTTCGCCCGGTACTACGACGGCGGCGGGGGCGAGATGCGGCTCATCGGCGCGCAGCCCGTGCGGGGCGGGGAGGCGGCGCTGTGCCGCGAGGCGGCTGCGTTCCTCGACAGCGAGGGTCTGGCTGCCGCGGCCGCGCGGCGCGGGTTCCTGCCGGCGCGCCCGCGGCGGCTGCTCCTGCCGCTGTCCGCCGCCGACGGCCTCACGCTCGCGGTTGCCTGGGGACCGCCGCTCGAGCCCTTCGCGCTCGAAGCCGTCGACCTCTTCAAGGCACTGGGCCTCTCGCTCGAGCCGCTGCACGTTGGCCGCGATGTCGAGTTGCCGGAGGATGCGGCCGGCCTCCTGATGGCCGGCCTGCTCGATGAGGAGCAGCTGCCCGCCTTCGCCGGCAACCACGCGCTCAAGGCGGCGCTCGACAGGGCGGTGGCCGGCGGATTGCCGGTGCTGGCGCTCGGCGGCGGCGCCCTGCTGCTCCTGCGCCGCCTCGCCGACAGCCGCGGCCGGACCCACGAGCTCGCCGGCGTGGTGCCGGCCGAGGCCGAGGTGCTCGAGTGGTACGAGCGCCCGCAGTACGTGCGCGTCCGCGCCGCCCGGGAGAACCCGTACGCCGCCGGCGAGGCCACGCTGTGCGAGCTCTTCGACCTCGAGTTTCTCACTCTGCAGCAGGACGGCTTCGCCTGGCGGGTCGGCGACCCGGGTGAGGAGGGCCAGGTGGAGGGGTTCGTGCGCGCTCGCTGTCTCGCCACGACGCTCGTGCCGTCGCTGCCGGCGATGCCTGCCCTGGCGGCGGAGTTCGTCGCCGCGATGCGGGCGGCCTCGCGGGCGTGAGCTCGCCGGTCGCCGAGTCCGGGCCCGGCTCCGGGGGCCTGACCTTCGCCGCAGCCGACTCCTGGCTGCGTACGCGGCGCGGGCTGGTCGCACTCTGGCTCGTGACCACGGCCGCCGTCGCCCTCGTCACCCTGCTCATGGAGCTCGGCGGCGTCCCCGGCTGGGACGACGCCGCCCACGTGTACAAGGTCCTGCTCCTGCGCGACGGCGACTCGATCTTCTGGGACACCTACTGGTACGGCGGCGGCTACGGGGCGATCACGTACGGCTTCGTCTTCTACTGGCTCGCCCAGTATGTCTCCGGCGCTCTCATCGTGATCCTGGCAGCCGGCACCGTTCCGCTTTCGTTCTACCTCTACCTGCGCGACATGTGGAGGATCGACGACGTGTGGCCGGCGTGGGGCTTCGCGCTCGTCATGACGCTCTACCTGGCCCACGGCCAGGACCCGTTCGTCCTCGCGCTGGCGCTCACCCTGGGCGGTCTCGCGCTGCTGGCGCGCGGCCGGCCGTTCTGGGCCGCGCTGCCGGTGGCAGTGGGCATCTTCGCCAACCCGATGGGGCTGGTGGTCGTGGTGCCCTTCGTGCTCACCGACTTCATCGTCAGGCCGGAGGCGCGGCGGCGCTACGTGCTCTGGGCCGCCGCGCTCTCGCCTGCCGTCGTCCTCCGCTTCGCCATCGGCCTCGCGTTCTCCGAGCCCGGCTCCTATCTCAACGAGACGTCGCAGCTCATGGTCTTCCTGGGATTCGCCCTCGTCGGACTGGCTATGGCCGGCGTGAACGCGGCGCACCCGCGCAGGCAGTTCGTCGTCGTGTTCCTCGTCTACGGGGCGCTCTGCGTGGGCTCATTCGTCACGCCGGGCAGCCCGCTGGGCAACAACATCGGCCGCTTCTTCATGGTCTTCGGGCTCCCGCTGCTTCTGCTGTTGCGCCGTACGCGGCTGCGGAGGCCTTTCCGGCACGTCGATCTGGCCTGGGTCGCGATCCTCGCGTTCGCCGTCCTGCAACTCGCCACCGTGACCAGCCACTTCCTGAACGCCGTCGAGCGGCCGCAGACGACGCGGGGCTACTTCGCGCCGGCCCTCGCCGCCGCCCGGGAGCTCTACGACCCCAACTACCGCATCCACGTGGTCGCACTGCGTCGCCACTGGGAGGCGCTCTACTTCCCGGAGGCCGGCTACCCGATCACCCGCGGCTGGTACCGGCAGGCCGACGCCATCCACAACGGGTTCTTCTACTCGCCGTACAACGCGGACGAGTACGTGACCTGGCTGCGGACCATGGGCGTGGAGTACATCTTCTCGCCGACGGAGGGTCCGCTGGACCCGTGGAGCCGCCGCGAGGCCCGGTTGCTGGAGAGCTCGCCGGCCTTCTCGTTCGTGGAGGAGGCCGGCGTGTGGCGCATCTACCGCCTGCTCGAGGCAGAGCCTATCCTGGTGCCGGAGCGGGAGGAGGCGCGAGAGCAGGAGGCGGCGGCCGAGGGCGGAGCAGCCGTCGCGGCGGCCAGGCCGCCGGCGCGGGGCGACATCAGCTTCTTCGGCCACGAGCGCCTCATCTTCAGCGTCACCAGACCCGGCACATACTGGCTCAAGGTCACCTCGTCGCCCTACTGGGTGCTGGAGGGGCCGGGCGAAGTAGTACCGAGGCCGGACCGGTTCATGGACCTGCATCTGCGCCGGTCCGGGACCTACACGCTGCGCTTCCGGGTCACGCCGGCGAAGACGCTCGACGTCCTCGCCGGCCGGTTCGGTCTCTGACGCCCGCGCGTTCGGCACGCGGCGACTCTGCCGCCGCCGGCCCCGCCTCGGGTACAATCCGCCCATGACGCGCCCACGCCTTGCTCCGGAGGTCTTCGCCCTCCCCGTCGACAGGTTGCGGGAGGGCTACTACACCGACGCCTACTTCAACGGCGCCAAGCGGGTGCTCGAGGTCAAGGAGCGGCACCCTCGAGTGACCATGCAGGTCTTCCAGAAGACCGACGGGGCGGCGCTCGGGGGCATGGACGAGGCCCTCGCCATGCTGCGCCTGTGTTCGGGGCGTTTTGACGGCGAGGGCGACTCTCGGGTGTGGATCGACGGCTGGGACGAGCTCACCGTCCACGCTCTGCACGATGGCGACGAGCTCTCCGCGTGGGAGACCGTCCTGACCATCGAGGGCGACTACGGGCTCTTCGCCCATCTCGAGACGGTGTACCTGGGGGTACTGTCGCGGCGCACGCTCATCAGCACCAACGTGCGCCGCGTCGTGGAGGCGGCGCGGGGCAAGCCGATCCTCTTCTTCCCCGCGCGCTTCGATCACTACCGGGTGCAGACCGGCGACGGCTACGCTGCCCACGTCGCCGGCGCGATCGGCGTGAGCACCGACGCGCAGGCATCGTGGTGGGGCGGCAAGGGCATCGGCACCGTGCCGCACGCACTGATCGCCGCGTACGGGGGAGACACGGTGGCCGCTGCCGCCGCGTTCGCCGACGTGCACTACCCCGAGACCAACGTCACGGCGCTCGTGGACTGGGACAACGACTGCGTCGCGACCAGTCTCGCCTGCGCCCGCGCCCTGGGCGAGAGGCTCTGGGGCGTGCGGCTGGACACGAGCGAGACGCTGGTCGACCGGTCCTTGTGGGACCAGATGGGCATGTTCCGGCCGAACGGAGTCGCGCCGGAGCTCGTCCGCGCCGTGCGCCGCGCGCTCGACGACGAGGGGTTCCAGCACGTCAACATCGTCGTCAGCGGAGGGTTCGACGCCGAGCGCATCCGCGGCTTCGAGGCGGCCGGAGTGCCCGCCGACGCGTACGGCGTCGGCAGCAGCCTGCTCCGCGGCAACACCGACTTCACAGCCGACGTCGTGATGGTCGAAGGCCGGCCGTGCGCCAAGGTCGGCCGGCAGTATCGCCCCAACCCCCGCCTCGAGCGCGTGACGTAGGCGTCACGTCCGGGTATCGCACACCTATGGACACTTCAGCACAACAGGTTCCCAAGGCCGTGATCGTCATCGACATGCTGGTCTGCTTCTGCAGGAGCGGCAACCTGTACAGTCCCCGGTACGACCCCATGGTCCCCCGTCTTCGCGAGCACCTCGCGGAGGCCGAGTCGCAGGGCGCCCACATCATCTTCCTGGTCGACACGCACTTGCCGGACGATCCGGAGTTCGAGATGTTCCCGCCTCACTGCGTGGAGGGCTCCGGGGAGGACGAGGTCATCCCGGAGCTCAGGGAGTTCGCCGACCGGGGAACGGTGATCCGCAAGCACACGTTCTCGGGCTTCCGCGGCACGGAGCTGGACGAGGTCCTCGAGAGGATCAGGCCGGAGGTGATCGAGGTCGCGGGCGTGTGCACCGACATCTGCGTCCTGCACACCGTCTACGACCTGCGCGTGCGTGGGTACGACGTGGTGGTTCGAAAGGACCTGGTGGAGACCTACGACGCGCCGGGGCACGAGGCCGGGGAGTTCAACCGTTTCGCGCTGGCCCACGTGCGCGACGTGCTCGGCGCCCGCGTCGAGTGACGAAGAGCGGCCGGCGGCTCAGTCGCTCGAGTGCGGCGAGCCCGACTGGCCGTCGTCGAGCAGATCCACGAAGCTCTGCGAGCGCCGGCCCGTGACGGTCGTGGGGTCGATGCCGGCGGCCATCTGCCACTCCTCCTTGGCCGCATCGATCTGACCGTCGGAGAAGAAGACGATGGCGAGCGAGTAGTGCGCGTCCTGGTCGTCGGGGTGCTCCTTGAGGACGGCGTGCAGCGCCTCCTCCGCGCGCCCGGACTTGCCCTGGGCGTGCCACACCATCGCGAGGCCGACCCGTGCCGGGGTGCTGGCCGGCTCTGCCCGCAGCACCTGTGAGTAGGCCTGTTCGGCCTCGTCCAGGCGCTGCGCCATGAAGTACGCCTCTCCGAGATCGAGCAGGACCGTGACGTCGTCGGGGTGCTCGTCGCGGCGCGCCTCCAGTCGTTTCACCGCGTCGGTCTCGGACTCGTCCGCCCGGTCACCGTCCTCGACGTCCTCCCCCGACTCGTCCGGGGCGATCGAGGGGTGGCCTGAGGGCAGCGCCGTTTCGGCGACGCCGTCTCCCGCTGCCCCTCCGGCGGCTTCGCCGCCCGAGGTCATGCCGGCGATCACGATGGCCGCAGCGACGGCTACGGCGACACCGACGGCTATGAGGGCCAGCGATCGTCTCACTCTCGTCCTTCCGAATGGGGTCGTGCTGCGGGGGCTCCAGCAGGATAGCATCGGCCCTCACGACCCGCGACCGGGTTTTGCCCGCAAACCGGCACTATCCGCTCAGGCTCCGCTCGCCTTCGCGAAACCTTAACCCGTGCTTAACATCGACTGCCGTCACGGTTGACCCGACGCGGTGGCCGAGGATACAGTTCTAGCAAGACCGGAATTGTCCGGTCTCGACAGAGACGAGGATCGATGGGACTGCAACTCACTCGCGGCGCCGAGTATGCGATCCGGGCGACGACCTACCTGGCGCGCTACCCGGAGGGGTACGTGGCGTCGCTCCACGAGATCGGCGAGGCGCAGGACATCCCCGAGAGCTTCCTCGCCAAGATCCTCCAGAGCCTCGTCCGCTCAGGCCTCGCGGTGTCGCAGCGCGGCGCGCACGGCGGGTTCGCGCTCGCGCGACCGGCCGCGAAGATCACGATGCAGCAGGTGATCGAAGCGGTGGACGGGCCGATCTCCGTCAACCATTGCGTCCTCAGCCCCGAAGACTGCGCGCGCAGCGCCTCGTGCACCGTCCATGAGGCGTGGCTGCGGGCGCAGAGTCAGCTCATGGACGTGCTCGGCTCGATCACCCTGGAGTCGCTGGCGCCGCACCCGGCGACGGTCTGACGCCGACCGTATCAGCCTCTTCCGCACGGCGGCGGTGCGGTCTCAGTCGTTCTCGTACCCTCTTGGGTGGGCGGACATCCACGTCCACGCGTCGGTCACGGCGTCCCTGAGGCTGCGCCGGGGACGCCACCCCAGCCGTTCCGCCGCCCGCCGGTTACCCGCCACCAGGACCGGCGGGTCGCCGGCGCGCCGCGGCGCCGCCTCGCGCACGAGCGCCGACCCCGTGACCGCCTCGACCGTGTCCAGCACGGTCTGCACGGAATCCCCGGTGCCGGTGCCCAGGTTGAACGAGCCCTGGACGCCGGGGAGTGCCTCGAGCGCGGCGATGTGCGCGTCGGCGAGGTCCGCCACGTGCACGTAATCGCGGATGCAGGTGCCGTCCGGCGTGGGGTAGTCGTCGCCGAAGACCCTGATGGGCGTTCCGTCGCGGGCGGCGCCAAGAGCCAGCGGGATGAGGTGCGACTCAGGGTCGTGGTCCTCGCCGCAGAGGCCGTAGGCGCCGCAGGCGTTGAAGTACCGGAGAGCCGTGGCCGCCAGCTCGCCACGAGAGCGCGCCTCTCGCAGCAGTCGCTCTCCGGCGAGCTTGGTCTCACCGTACGGATTGGCCGGCGCCAAGGTGTCGTCCTCGTCGATCGGCGTCCGGTCGGGTGCTCCGTACACGGCGGCGGTGGAACTGAAGACGAGGCGGCCGGCGCCGGCGGCGACGGCCGCCCGGACCACCGCTGCCGTGCCCTCCACGTTGACGCTGCGGTAGCGCTCCGGCTCCGCGACGGACTCCGCCACCTCGGCGAGCGCGGCCATGTGGATGACGGCCTCACAGCTGCCGTCGCGCAGCGCCGCCCGCAGCGCCGCGGCGTTTCGGATGTCGCCGCGCACCAGGGGCACGCCCGGCGCGACGGCTGTGGCGTGCCCGCGCGAGAGGTCGTCGTAGACGGTCACGTCGTGACCGCGCGCAGCGAGGCGCGCGACGATCACGCTGCCGATGTAGCCGGCTCCGCCGGTGACCAGGACGCGCATGCGGTGCTCCTCTGTCCGCTTGCCCGGCGCCGGGACGGGTCGGCGCCGGCCGACGCTCTCAGGCGCCGCCGAGGGCGGGGGTCCGTCTGGCCGCCCCGCCCCCGGCGGCGCCAGTCGGTCCGGGTCACTTCTTGTTGTCGACCCAGACCGTGAGGTAGTTGGAGTTCATCGCCTTGACCCTGATGCGCACCCCGAGCCTGGGCAGCTTGACGCCGGCCTCGGGCGCCCGCGCGTACCACCAGGTCCTGGCGTCGTTGAACGTGGCCCGCGGCGCCTTGCCCGGCGTGGTCTTCTCGCCGACGCTCAACGACCCCTGGTCGTAGTCGACGAAGTAGATGCTCTGCGCTCTGGTCCGCCGGCGGCTGAAGGCCGCGTCACGCACCTGGATGCGCGGCCGCCAGTACCCCACGTACTCGAGTCCGCCGTCCGTGTACGCCACCGAGTCCGGCATAGGGTGCGCGTCGACGACCATCCAGCCGCCCCTGCCCAGATGGCTGGCGACGTCGTTGTCTGACCAGAAGGTATCCCGGTAGATGAGGTGCAGGCCGCGGTTGTACGAGAACCAGTCCACCCAGCTGCCGAAGTCGTAGTTCCACTGACAGCAGTTCTTGAGGCTGGCGTCGAAGCCGTCGTGCGAGCGGTACTCGGCGATGTAGTACCTCTTCGTCTTCTGCTTCCACTGGCCGTCCACACGTATCCAGCCGTCGGCGACGAAGGCCGAGGCGGGGAGCACGGTGCTCCCGATCGAGACGTCGGTGACTTCCCAGCCCTTCTGGGCGACGCCGCCGTCGGTGAAGTACTCGAAGCGGATGAGGATCCGCTCGCCCTGGTAGGCGGAGAGATCGATGGTGACGACGTCGCGCCAGTGGTTGGTGTCGGTACCCGAGTACTCCGCCAGGGTGTCCCACGTGGCGCCGCCGTCGGCGGACGCCAGGACCCAGCCGAAGTCGTAGCCCTCCTCGATGTCATACCAGGTCCGGAAGCGGAGGTCCGTGTCCGGGCCGACCTCCACGGGCTTCTTGAGGTCGAGCACGACGTCGATGTCGTTGCCCATGGTGGAGTACCACTCCTTGGCGCCGTCCTTGCCGCTGAGCGGGATGACGTGCGTCGCCTTGGGCAGCGGGATCTTGACGGCGGTGGTGCGGTCATCGCCCTCCGCCGCCGCCTCGAGCTTGACGGTGGCCGTGCGGCCGCGCTTGACCACCTTCGGCCTGACGAAGCCGAGATACGCCTTGTCGTCGGCGTTCATCGGCGCCGGCTTGGTGCCGATGCCCCACTTGCGGCCGAGCCACGAGCCGCTCGCCATGATCGTCCAGAAGCCACTCGAGGCATCGCCCGTGACGCTCGAGTAGTCGTACTCGTCGGAGAGGCCGAGGTCGTGGCCGAACTCGTGGCAGAACACGCCCACGTCGCCGTCTTCGGGGTTGATGGTGTAGTTGTACGCCCAGATGCCGAGGCCCTGCGGTCCCATGCCGTCGGTGCCTGGGATCATGACGCCCGGGCCGTCGCCGGGCCCGCCGCTGAAGTTCTCGTAGATGCCCCACGAGTGCGCCCAGATCGCGTCGGTCCCCTGGGCTCCGCCGCCCGCCGACTGGTCGCTGCCGGCGTGGATGATGATGAGATGGTCGAGGTAGCCGTCCGGCTGGTAGAAGTCCTTGCCCGTGATGCCCCAAGGGTTCTCGCGATCGTAGCGCTCCCAGTCCCAGTCAGGGTTCTGCTGGGCGAACTCGACGATCGCGTCGCGGGCGACGTGCCACACGGGTCCGTTGAGGTCGTCGATGGACTCGTCCGGGATGCCGTCGGCGCCGTACCAGGACTCGGGAAGGTCGAGCCGTACCCAGTCCGCCACGTCGCCCTGCACCGTGTAGGCGCCGTGTGACATCTCGAGGTAGTAGGTGCGCATGGTGTCGTCGCTGCTGTCGCGCAACCACGTGTCGTAGGGAAGCGCGTTGCGGGCGGCCGGGTTCCTCACCGCCTGCCGGCCGTTGAGGTCGGCCATCCGCGCCCCATAGATGGGGTAGGAGTTGCCGAACAGCATCTGCTGGTAGTGCATGGGGCTGAAGTCGCCCGGCCAGAAGGTGGCGTTGTCGTCCATGGCGGGCGGCTGGATGGCCCCGTGCAGCGGGCCGTCCATGAAGTGACCTGTGGAGTCGTGGCCGGCGGGCCACGGGTCCGTGCCGAACTCGACGAGGAGCACGAGCGTGTTGCTGGCGTAGGCGCTCGCACCCCTGCCGGTGACCACCCGCGCGCGCAGGAAGCGCCTGAGTGCCGCGCTCTGGGACGTGGCGCCGGCGGCGGGCTTGAGGTCGTACTCCGGCGCCCGGGCCCCGAGCGCTCTGACGGCGCCGCGGGCCATGGCCGGTGTTGCGTAGGCCGGCAGGATCCCCGCCCGCTTGAGGTTCCTCGCGATGAGGATCTCGTTGGGCGGCACGGCGCCGGCCGGCGCTGCCGCCAGAACTACCAGCAGCGCCGCAAGCACCGCTCCCACCAGGACCCTTCGCATGGTCGCCCCCTTCGTTGCCGACGCCTTCGCGACGATGCCGGCCGCGATCCTCGCGGTGGGCACCAGGATGCCCGCAGTCTACTCCCCCGGCCGGACGGGCGGCGAATCCTCTCCAACGCCCGCGGCGACAGAGCGACGACGCCCGGCGGCCGTGGGCCACCGGGCGTCGTGAAGGTCGTCGCCGATCGTGACGACGAGGCTGACCGTGCGGCGCGACCGCGCCGCGGGCGTCAGCCTCAGCCGAATGGGCTGCCGCTCGGCGCGGAGCACCCGGCGCCGGAGCCGCCGATGTTCTTCAGGAAGCTGGAGAACTTCTGCCGCACGTCGTCGCTGCCGCACTCGGGGCAGACGCGGTCCTCATCCTTCAAGAATCCCTGACGAAAGACCTCGAAGTCGTGTCCGCAGCTGTCGCAGACAAGATCGTAAGACGCCATGTCCCTCCATCACGGTGGTGGATTGGATACCCTAGGGGGTATTATAGGGCAAGCTTGAACGGGCGCAAACACCGGCCCGGGCATCGTACACTGGAGCTCGTGCGGCGACGCGGCGCGAGGAGAAGGGGACAGGATGAAGACCAGGACGCTCGGGATCGTCATCGTCGCGGTGGTCGTCGTGGTGGCCGTCGTGCTCGTGC
>DAIQNY010000097.1:0-11813 GCA_036788155.1 Actinomycetota bacterium
AACCGGGCCCTTTCGGCCGCCGAGATCGCGTCGCTCGGCGGCGGCGCCGAGTACCTGGCCAACCGGCTGCGCAAGAACAAGCGGCGTCTGGCTCGGCGCCTGCAGCGCGAAGGCATCACCTGCTACCGCCTGTACGACGCCGACCTGCCCGAGTACAACCTGGTCATCGACGTGTACGGCGAGCGCGTCCACGTGCAGGAGTACGCAGCTCCGCCGGAGGTCGACCCGGCCAAGGCCCGACGGCGGCGGGACGAAGCACTCGACGTGATCGCCTCCGTGCTCGAGCTGCCCCGCGCCGCCATCGTCCTCAAGGAGCGTCGCCGGCAGCGCGGGTCGGCGCAGTACGAGCGCCGCGCCGACCGGAGCAAGCTTGCGCCGGTCACCGAAGACGAGCTCACCTACCTCGTCGACCTCAGCACGTACCTCGACACCGGCTTCTTCATCGACCAACGCGCGACGCGGCGGCTCGTCCGCAAGCTCGCCGGTGGCCGCCGCTTCCTCAACCTCTTCGGCTACACCGGCACGATGACGGTCAACGCCCTCGCCGCCGGCTCGCCCGCGTCGACCACCGTCGATCTGTCGGCGACGTACCTCACATGGGCCGAGCGCAACCTCGCGGCCAACGGCTTCACGGCCGCACGCGAGGTCTGGTCGCCCGGCCCATCCGGCCCGCCGGCGGGCGCGTCCCCGCAGTCGTCACCCGCCTCCCCGCAGCCGTCGCCCGCGTCGGCGCAGCCGGGGAACGCACCCTCGGCGCCCCACGCGCTCGTCCAGGCCGACTGCCTGCGCTGGATCGCGGAGGCGGGCGGGTCGTACGACCTGATCTGGCTGGACCCGCCCACGTTCAGCAACTCGAAGCGCATGGGTCGCGCCACCTTCGACGTCCAGCGCGACCACGCCGACCTCATCCGCATGACCGTCCGGCGACTGCTGGCCCCGGGCGGCATGCTTCTCTTCTCCACCAACCTCCGCCACTTCCGCCTCGATCGCGACGCCCTCGGCGGTCTGGAGGTGAAGGACCTCTCGCGAGCGACGCTCGCCTTCGACTGCGAGCGCTCGGCCAACCGGCACCACGTGATCCGGATCGAGCACGGCGGGGCATGAGAACACACCCCGCACGATGCGGCGACGGAGAAAGGGTAGGGCATCACCATGGCTGACCGTGAAGCACGGACGATCGCGCCCTTCGGCTCCTGGCGCTCCCCCGTGACGGCCAAGCTCATCGCCGAGGGCGGTGTGGGGATCATGTGGCCGCAGAGCGTCGGCGAGAGCCTGTACTGGGTCGAGCTGCGACCGACCGAGGACGGCCGGTACGTCGTGGTCCGGCGCGACGTGGATGGAGCCGTCGCCGACGTCACGCCGGCCGGCGTGAGCGCCAGGACGCTGGTGCACGAGTACGGCGGCGGCATGTACCTCGCCCATCGCAACGCCCAGGGCGGCGAGAGCGTGATCTTCAGCGACCAGGCCGACCAGCGGCTGTACCGGCAGGACCTGCGGCCGGCCGGAGACGACGGCTCGGGGGGCGGCGTCCGCAGCGGGAACGCCGCCCCCCGAGCCGTCTGGACCGCTCCGCGCCCGCTCACGCCGGAACCGCACGCGCCGCGCGCGCATCGCTACGCCGACGGGCGCGCGACACCGGACGGCCGGCTCATCATCAGCGTCCGCGAGCGGCACGAGGCCGGCGGCGAGGTCATCAACGAACTCGTCAGCCTCCCCGCGGACGGCTCCGCCGAGCCGCGTGTGATCGCCTCCGGCCACGACTTCTACGCGGCCCCGCGCATCAGGCCCGACGGGCGCCGCGTCGCCTGGCTCTGCTGGGACCACCCGCTGATGCCCTGGGACGGCACGGAGCTGTGGACGGCGGAGCTCGCCGGCGACGGCAGCGTCTCCGGCGAGCGGCTCGTCGCCGGCGGACCGGACGAGTCGATTCTGCAGCCGCTCTGGAGCCCCACCGGCGAGCTCTGGTTCGCGAGCGACCGCACCGGATGGTGGAACCTGTATGCGGTCGCCGTCGACCGGGAAGCGGAGGTCGCGTCCGGCGCCGGCGAGAACGGCGTCCGGCCCGGCTCCGCGCAGCCTGACCTGCCGGAGCCCTGCCCGCTGGTCTCGCGGACGGCCGAGTTCGCCCAGGTGCCCTGGGTGTTCGGCCTGCAGGACTACGTGGTCCTCGAGGATGGCCGCCTCGTCGCGTGCTTCGCCGAGGACGGTCGTGACCACCTCGCCGTCCTCGACCTCGCCGCTTCCGCCGCCGGCTCCCACCCCGGCGTCTCGTTGCGCGAACTCGACACCCCGTACACCGTCGTGTACTCGCTCACTCCGCTGGGCGACAGGGCCGGCATGGTCGCCGCGAGCCACACCGAGGGCTGGCAGGCGGTGGTCCTCGACCCCGGCGCGGGGCCGGACGATCCTCACGCCGGATCCACAGACGTCGTCCGCCGGGGCCGGCCGGAGCCCGTCGACCCGGCGTACATCAGCCGCCCGGAGCCGATCGTCTTTCCGACTGAGGGCGGACTCACGGCCCACGCCAACTTCTTCCGACCCACGAACCCCGACGTCGTCGCTCCCGAGGGCGACCTGCCGCCGTTGCTCGTCAACGTGCACGGCGGCCCAACCTCCTCGCACGACGCCAGGCTCGATCTGGACATCCAGTTCTGGACCTCGCGCGGGTTCGCGGTGCTCGACGTCAACTACTCCGGATCGACCGGCTACGGCCGGGAGTACCGGGAACGCCTCAAGGGCGAGTGGGGCATCGTGGACACGGTCGACTCGATCAACGCCGCGAAGTACCTCATCGCGCGCGGCGACGCCGACCCCAGGCGCGTCGGCGTCCGCGGCGGCAGCGCCGGCGGCTACACCACGCTGAACGCGCTGACGCGGTTCGACTTCTTCACCGCCGGCGCCAGCCTCTTCGGCCTGGCCGATCTCGAGACGTTCGCCACCGGCGGCACGCACAAGTTCGAGTCGCGCTACCTCGAGAGCCTCGTCGGCCCCTATCCCGAGCGCCGCGCGGTCTACCGCGAGCGCTCGCCGATCGACCACATCGACGCCGTCTCCTGCCCGGTGATCCTGCTCCAGGGCCTGGAGGACGCGATCGTGCCGCGCGAACAGGCGGAGATCATGGTCGAGGCCCTGCGACACAAGGGGCTGCCCTTCGCCTACCTGGCGTTCGAGGGTGAGCAACACGGCTTCCGCAAGGCCGAGAACATCGTCCGCGCCCAGGAGGCGGAGTTGTACTTCTACGGCCGGGTATGGACGTTCGACCCGGCCGACGAGATCGAGCCGGTCGAGATCGAGAACCTCACGTGACTGACGCCCCGGGTCACACCGACTTCGGGTTCAGCACGGTCTCCCAACCGTAGCCCGCGGCCTCGGCGACCTGCCGCAGCGCGGTGCGCACGGCCGCGAAGTCCCACCGGTAGCTGTAGTCCTTGCCGAAGAGCGTCGATGCCTCTTCGATGGAGCCGGAGCGCTCCTTGCCGCCGGTCTTGTACGTCCCGGCCTTGAACCCGATGCCGGGACCCATGTCGTCGATCCCGCCCGACATCCCGGAGCCCTTCTCCACGAGCATCTCCCAGAAGCGCACCGTGCGGGCCTGCTCGTCCACCCGCGCCTTGCACGTGTAGGTGAGCTTCTTCTTGCTCAGGAACGCCTTGCGCTCGGCGAGGACCGCCTCACCCTTCAGGCTGCCGTCCTTCTGGGGAGCCAGCCGCACGGGGAGTGCCGCGCTCGCCGTCGCCAGATCGTCTGTGAGTGCCATGCCGCTCTCCTTTCGTCTGCCCAACCGACACCATCGGCAGGACGAACGCATGCCTCAATGCCGGAGGCGGGTCCTCGCCGCGTGAGTCCCCACCGGCGCGGGAACAACCAAGAGACGCAGCCGCGCGTCGGGGCACGAGCGTCGCGCCTCGAGCGCCTGGCTTGCACTTCGAGACACCGCACGTACCCCCAGCCACCCACGGACGATCGGGAGCTGAGCAGATGACAGGACATGCGAGATTCATCGCCGACCACCTCGAGATTGTCGAGGACGGCGAGAAGGCCCCCGGAGGAGCAGACGGCCGACACGCAGACACGACGGAGGCCGCCGCTCCAACGGGCGCGGACGAGACGGTCGTGGCCGCGACCGCAAGAGAGACCGGCGGCGAAGTGGCGACCGGCGACGGCGCGCTGCTCGACGCCTACTCGCGCGCCGTCATCAGCGCCGCCGAGCTCGTCGGACCGTCGGTGGTGAACATCGACGTGGCGCGGAGGCCGCAGGTCGTCCCGCGCAGTGGCCGTGGCCGGCGACCAGTGCCCGATCCGCCGCGCGGCGGCGGGAGGCCGGGCCGGGAACGCGGTGACGGTCCGCCCGCACGACCAGATGCGGGGTCCCCGCCCGAGCCCAGCTACGCCGGCTCGGGCTCGGGATTCGTGATCACCAACGACGGCTTCATCCTCACCAACAGCCACGTCGCACACGGCGCGCACGAGCTGCGGGTCACGCTCAGCGACGGACGGGCCCTGGCGGCTCAGCTGGTCGGCGACGACCCGGAGACCGATCTGGCCGTGGTCCGCGTCGACGCGGCGGACCTCGTGCCGGCGCGACTCGGCGACTCGCGCGCGCTGCGCGTCGGCCAGCTCGTGGTGGCCATCGGCAACCCGTACGGCTTTCAGGCCACAGTGACCGCCGGCGTGGTCAGCGCGCTCGGACGGTCGCTGCGCTCGGACTCGGGCATGCTCATCGACAACCTCGTCCAGACGGACGCGGCGCTCAACCCGGGCAACTCCGGAGGGCCGCTGGTCACCTCGCACGGCGACGTGATCGGCGTGAACACCGCCATCGTCGCGCCCGCACAAGGGCTGTGCTTCGCGATCGCGATCAGCACGGCCATCTACGTCGCCGGCAGGCTGATCCGCGACGGGCACATCACGCGCGGGCGGATCGGCGTCGCGGGTCAGACGACCCCGATCCGCCGCCGCATCGTCCGGTACTTCGACCTGCCGCTCGAGACGGGCGTGCTGGTCGCCGGGGTCGAGCCCGGCAGCCCGGCCCAGCGTGCCGGGCTCCTGCCCGGCGACCTCATCGTCTCCATCGACGGCGAGCCGCTCGCCGACGTCGACACGCTGCACCGGCGCCTCACCGAGGCGACCATCGGCCGTCCAATGACGCTCAGCGTCGTGCGCCTCACCAGCCTGCGGGAGCTGCAGGTCACACCGGAGCGGGCCGCGGCCTGAGCGCGGCAGCACGGCCGCCGCCTCGGCAGACTACGCCGGGGGCGGGCCCCCCGGAGGTGCGCCCGCCCCGGCGTCGTATACTCGGACACCATGCAGCGTCTCCGCAGCATCCGCACGGTGAGCGTGGTCACGCTCATCGTCGCCGGCGTCATCGCCGCCGTCGCCATCATCGCGGCTCCCGCGTTCGCCGCCCCCACGAAGCCTCCGATCGTCAAGAAGTACATCCGCTACAAGGACGGCCGCAAGCAACAGACCATCGGCTACAGCAAGCGCCACTACCGTCAGGCGACGTACAAGCTCAAGCCCAAGGCGATCGTCCTGCACCACACGGCTGGAGCGGACTGGCAGAGCGCCTGGAACACCTTCAACGGCAACGCCGCCTACAACGGCGAGAAGCCCGGCGTGTCGGCGCAGTTCATCATCCACAAGAACGGCACCATCTATCAGTGCATGCCCCTCTCGTACCGGGCTCGTCACTGCATCGGCATGAACTGGAAGTCCATCGGCATCGAGTTCGTGCAGGAGCCGCGTACCGGCAAGGACGGCCACTGGATGGACCGGCAGATCCTGAAGAGGCCCAAGCAGATCAAGGCCGGACTGCGGCTCGTCCGCTGGCTCAAGGCGCGGTACGGCATCAAGAACGCGGACATCGTCGGCCACGCCACCGCCAACCGCTCGCGGTTCTTCCGCGACTACACCGGCATCAAGAACGCCGCCGGCGACTGGTACGCCGCCGAGGTCAAGACCTTCCGCTCGCGGCTCTAGCCACGGGGGACGGCCCCTCGGATGGGCCGCCGTGGATGCGGACCCTGCCCTCCGCCGGCGACGGCACCCGCCAGGAGTCGGCATACTCCGCCTGTTCCAGGCGGTCCTTGCCGGCGTTCTTCGCCTTGTACATCAGGCGGTCCGCCGCCTCGAGCAGGTCCTGCCCCGAACGGGGCGGCGTGGCACACGTGACGAGTCCGACGCTGCTGGTGAGCCGTGCGCCGTCCGACGTGCGCAACCGGGCGATCTGCTCCACCACACGGTCCATCACCTGCCTCGCCGTGATGCCGTCGGTGTCGGGCAGGAGGACCGCGAACTCGTCTCCTCCGAGCCTGCCGACCACGTCGGTAGACCTCACGGCCGCACGCAGGATGTGGCTGACCTCCCTCAGCACCTTGTCGCCCTCGGCATGCCCCAGACTGTCGTTGATGATCTTGAAGTCGTCGATGTCGAGGTAGGCGAGCGACAGCCTGCCCACGGTACGCTGCGCCCGGGTGACCTCCGCCTGAAGGATCGCGCTGAAGCCTCTGGCGTTGGCCGTTGCAGTGAGGTGGTCGGTGGTCGCGGCGCGCCGGTTTCCGGCCCGCTCGCGCCGCATCATCCCGAGCAGTCCGAGGACCACGAGGTAGAAGACGAAGCGCGCCAGCCCCGATGCCACGGCCGCGACGGCGGAGGCATGCGTCTCGGCGACCATGGCCAGGACGACGCTGGTGCCCGCCGCCACGGCCGCGACCGCGTACCCGTAGGCGCGCGAGGTCGCGAACCAGCCGACACCGACCACGGGGATGAACAGGAAGTCGATGACGGTGACGCTGTGTCCAACGGTCAGTTTGAACGCCGTGAGGCCGGCGATCATGGCGAGGCCGAGCACCAGCTGCACGACGTCCGGCATGCGCCGCATGAACTGGTCGAAACCGGAGCTCGTCGTCTTCATGGGAGTCAGTATCGGCAGCGCGGCGCTCGGCTTCAGAGAAACAGGTGTTTAGGGAAGCGAACCCAGACGGTCCGGGAAGGCGTAGACTGACGCCATGGCCAGCCGTCTTGAAGGCATCCACTTCCTGGTCACGTACCGCTGCACGTACACGTGCGACCACTGCTTCGTCTGGGGATCACCCGAGGCGGAGGGAACGATGACGCTGGCGCAGCTCGCCGTCGTCGTCGATCAGGCGGCCGAGCTGGGCGTGACGGACGTCTACTTCGAGGGCGGCGAGCCCACGCTGGCCTACCCGGTCGTGCTCGCGGCCGCGCGGCGCGCCCGCGAGCACGGTCTCGACGTCGGCTTGGTCAGCAACTGCTACTGGGCGACCTCGGTGGAGGACGCCCAGGTGTGGCTCTCGCCGTTCGCCGACCTGGGCATCGCCGACCTCTCGCTCTCGTCCTATGCCTACTTCGTGGAGGACGCGAACGAGGACCACCTCCGCAACGCCGTCCTGGCGGCGCAGGCCCTGGGGATCCCGGTCAGTGTGCTCGAGGTGGGGGCGCCGGCAGACGTCGGCGTGCCCGGCGTCTGCTCTGGCGACGTCGGGGAGATCATGCACAAGGGCCGGGCGGCCGTCTCGCTCGCGCCGGGGCGAGCGTCTCGACCGCCCGCGACCCTCACGACCTGCCCGCACGAGGACTTCACCGACCCGGGCAGAGCCCATGTCGGCGCGGACGGCGAGCTCCAGCTGTGCCAGGGGATCAGCGCCGGCAACGTGTTCGCCGGAGGCGACGGTCCGCCGGCGCCGGAGCACCTGGCAGCGCCGCGACGCGACGGGCTGCGGCGCGTGCTGGACGCCTACGACCCCGACACGCGCCCCGTCATCCGAGAGATCCTCACCGGCGGCCCCTGGGGGCTCGCCCAGGCAGTCGGTCACAGCCCTGCGCGGGCTCACTACGCCGACGAGTGTCACCTCTGCTATGAAGTGCGCGCCGCGCTGCGCGCTGCCGGGCGGCACCCCGAGGTGCTCGCGCCCGGTCAGTGTTACGCCCAAGACAAGCCGGCCGGGACCTGACGACCCGGCCGGGCGAGGAGGAGGCACTCATGCCGTCAGACTGCGAACGCTTCTGGGAGGCCGGCAGCTACGCCGTCGTCGGCCATCAGGCCAGCAAGAAACCGTTCCCCAAGATCACCTACGGCGCGCTCAAGGAACGCGGCAGGACCGTGTTCGCCATGGATCCTGACGGCGGCACCGTTGAGGGCGACTCCGCGTATGCCGACTTCTCGGCGCTCCCGAGTCCGGTCGAGGCGGCCGTCCTCGAGCTCCCCAAGGAGGAGACGGCCGCCTGGGTCGCCAAGGCCGCGGACGCCGGCGTGAAGCAGGTCTGGATCCACCAGATGACGGACACCCCCGAGGCGCTGGAAGAAGCCGAGAAGCGCGGCCTCACCGTCATCACGGACCACTGCGCCGTCATGTACACCAAGCCCGGCTTCAGTATGCACGCCCCACACCGCTGGATCTGGAAGCTGCTCGGCAAGTACTGATCCCCGGCGCTTACGGCGCGGCGCACGACTCCCCCAAGGAAGGGAAGGCCTGTACCGGACGGCCTTCGCGACAGCGTGCGCCGAGAGGGGGTGGGCACAGGGGGCGCGCGCAGTGATCGCTCACGCAAGAAGGGGGAGCCATGAGCAGGTCTGTTGCACTCGCACGTCGTTCGGCCGGAGGAGCCCTTCTGCTCCTGCTGGTCGCCCTGGCCTTATGCCTCGGCGCGGTCGCCGCCAGCCCGGCGCAGGCCCAGGAGCCTTGGGAGCACCCGAACGGCAACTACGACCACATCTACTACTCCGAGATCCCGGGCTACCTCGCCGCGCTGGAGGTGTCGCCGCGGGTCGATGTGAGCCGCATCGGCACGTCGGCGGGCGGCCGCCCGCTCTGGGAGATCGTCATCACGGACAAGTCCGGACACGGCAAGCTGGGCAAGTACCAGTGGCTGCGAGATCTGATGATGCGTGACCCCGCCAAGGCACAGCGGGTCATCGCCAGGGATCCGGACTACAAGGTGCCGGTCTTCATCAACTCGAGCATCCACGGCTTCGAGACCACGGGCGTGGACGCCGGCATCAAGGTGGCGCAGGACCTCGCCTTCGGCACGTCTGACGAAGTGCGCACGATCCTCCGCAACGACATCGTGGTCATCAACGTGGTCGCGAACCCCGACGGCCGCATCGACGGCTGGCGGCAGAACGCCAACGGCTTCGACTGCAACCGCGACATGATCACCCTGTCGCAGCCCGAGGCGCGCGCCATCGCCAAGCTGTACACCACCTGGAAGCCCATGGTCAGCATGGACAACCACGGGTTCGTCAAGCCGATCCTCATCGAGCCCTGCTCCATGCCGCACAATCCCAACTACGAAGAGGACATCTACCTCGACTGGCTGCTGCGGCAGGCCGAGTCCCAGGAGGCTCGACTGGCAGCCGAACTGCCCGACGACTTCCCGTTCGCGGAGATCCCGTACCGCGACTACGAGGAGGAGGGCGGCTGGGACGACTACGCGCCCATCTACATCCCGATGTTCGGCCTGTACTACGGCCTCTCCGCCCAGACGGTGGAGACCGGACCGCGTGACTGGCGCGGCGTCATGGGGCACTACTGGACGACCTGGCAGGCGTTGCTCTTCGCCGCCGAGAACCGGCAGGAGATGTTCCACGCCCAGCTTGAGATCTACCGCCGCGGCACCAACTTCGGCGGCCCGGAGGGCGGCGAGTTCCCCTACGCCCACATCATCCCGATGGGACACGGGCAGCTGAACGAGAACGAGGCGGTCAGAACCGTCAACCAGCTGATCGGATACGACATCGAGGTCAAGGCCGCCGTCAGGCCGTTCCGGTACGGCGGCGTCTGGTACCCGGCGGGTACCTTCGTGGTGCCGCTCAATCAGCCGCTGGCGGGTCTCGCCAACACGCTCCTGTGGCGAGGCGAGGACCTCACCTACGACCCGGGCATCCCCATGTACGACATCGCCGCCGTGAACTACCCCGAGCTCTGGGGCTTCACACGGGTCGTCGCCGAGGACCCGGTCTGGGCCAAGCTGCGGCCAGTCCGCCGCGCGTCGATGCCGCGTGGAGCGGTGATCGGCTGGACCGGCAAGTACATGCTCGCCAACGAGACCAACGATGCCATCTGGGCGGTCAACCGCCTGCTGGCCAAGGGCTACCGGGTCTCACAGCTGCAGGAGGACGTGCGCGGCTGGGATGCCGGAGACTTCCTGGTATCAGCACCGCCCTGGGTCGTGCGCGATCTCGCGCAGTCGAGCCACCTGACGTTCAAGGCAGCGTGGCGCATGCCGAAGGCGGACTTCAAGAAGCTCGCCCGCGTGCGGATCGCCGCGTTCACGCGCCGTGACGACGCACGGGCGATCCCCGCCGATGCCGACGCGCCCAACGTGCCGCCGCTGCCGGAGACCTGGCCCGACGGCACGGCCATCAACTACGGCACGTCCGGCACGGCCGGCAACGCCACCGTCGGACCGACCGTGTTCGTGTTGAAACAGCTCGGCTTCAAGGTCGACATCGTGCGCGAGGCCGACATCATCGCCGGTGCGCTCGACGACTACGACGTCATCGTCACGAGTGAGTCCGCTCCGGGCGACGAGACGAGTGCGGCCCGGCCGCTGGTGACCGATTACCTCGCCGGCGACGGCGCCTTCGTGGCCTTCGGCTCCGGCGGCGCGTCGTTCGCCCAGACGTTCGGGTACCTCCCGAGCTTCGAGGCGCTCGATTCGGACTCTGAGAGCAACGGCATCTCGCACGTCACACTGGCACAGGACAACCCGATCACCGGCTGCTACCCCGAGAGCGACTACGTGTTCGACTACTTCCCCGCCTACTTCACCGACACGACCGGGCTGGAGGTGCTCGCCACGTATCCGGACGACGCCTTCCTCGCCGGCTTCATGCCGGGCTACGAGGCCATCTACGGCCACGCCGCCGCCGTCAGGAAGGGCGACGGTGTGGTGTTCGGCAACGACCCCGTCTTCCGGGCGCACATCAAGAACGGGTTCCGCATGCTCGCCAACGCGATCTACAGCGTGGACGAGTAAGGGACAGCGCGTTCGGGCAGACCCGGGGCGCGCCGGCCGCGAAGGCGGCCGGCGCGCCCCGGCGTACGGGGTCGGCGGGGGCCTCATGCCCTCCCGCCGCCCCCGGCACGCGTGTCAGGGGAGCATCTCGGGCGGTTCCGGCCGCCGCCTGGGCGGCAGCAGAGCCACCACGATGAGCCCGATCACCGGCAGGAAGATCGTCGGATGATCCAGCCGGCCCGGTTCAGGTCCTTCCGGTCGACCATCCGCCACACCAGCCACAGGCAGACCACCCAGACGACGAACCAGACGGTCCCGTACACCCACCACTCCATGTGACCCTCCTCCGACAGGCCGCCGTGGCGGCGTGTGTGGTCGAGGTGGTGTACCCCGGCCGCGGACCGAACCCTGCTTCTCGTCGCGACTCCCGCCGTCAACGCCTCCTCGTTAGCGCGGGTCGGGAGGAGGCACCGAAAAGGGAGAGCCCCGCCTGCCCGGCGTGAGGGCCGTGCCCCCGCGGCCGGTGGCGCCCATCCTGCCAGAGGAGGATCGATGGAGACGATGAGGGAACGGCTCGGCACCGACGCCATCCGCACCGGTGTCGCGGAACCCACGGCGCGAGGGCTCGGCTGGTTCAGCCTGGCTCTCGGCGTCCCGCAGGTGGTGGCGCCGCGGGCGGTATCGCGCAGCCAGTCCGCAATCGGCCGCCCAAGGCCCTGCATGAAGCCGCCGATCATCGCCTCGGGCCCCACCGGCGCGCCCAAAAGCTCTACCGCCTGGCGGTTGGCGGCCAGGATGCGCCCCGAGGGCGCCAGCTTGAGCATCGGCACCGG
>DAIQNY010000098.1:0-11788 GCA_036788155.1 Actinomycetota bacterium
CAGCTCGTCGAGGTGTTCGAGCAGGGTGAGACGGTCCTCGGGGGTGAGGGGCACGTCAGGTCTCCACGGAGGCCGGCTCGACCGCCGCGACGAGTGGCTCGAGGGAGTCCTCGGCCGGGCAGTCGGCCTGGTCGGCGGCGGGAGACCCGGGTTCGCGAGCGCCCGCGCCGCTCTCATCCGTGACGACCTCAGCCCCCGCGTCGTGTGACGGCCTCGACGTCACCAGGCCGACCGCGGCCTTCCGTGGGTCGAAGGCCATCGCCGCCTTGACCGAACCCAGCCCGGCGGCGAGCTTGTCGGCGCCGACGCTCTTGCCCACGTCGTCCACCACAGACGCCACGCTCTTCTTGGCGCCGCCGATCGTCGACGTGACGCCGGTCACGCTCTCCTTGATCTCGTCAAGGCCGAGCGAGGAGGTGACGTCGTCCTTGACCTCCTTCACCTCGTCGAGCACCTCGTTGAGGCCGAGTTCCTGCTTGGCGGAGTCGGCCGCGTGCTTGAACTCGCGGATGCCCCGTCCAAGCGTGCGTGCCATCTGTGGCAGCTTGCTCGGCCCCAGGACGAGCAGGGCGAGGGCAAGGACGAGGACGATCTCAGTCGGGCCTATGCTCACGGCAAGGAGCCTTGCAGAGATTTTACCTTCACTAGCAAATGCATAAGCTCGGACGCAGTGCGGATGTACTCCACATGTCGATCAGCTGTAACCTACGGCTTCGTTCGAGCAGCAGCACGCGGTGCACGAATCGGCCTGGCTTCGCAAAGGGTCGGTACTTAGTGAAGACAATAACATGCTTGGCCCATTATTTGCCAAGCCCGCCTGAGACGTTGTTGAATGGGCTTGCGCATCGGGTGAGCGCCAGGCGTCGCAACGCACCGCGAAGGAAACGCCGGGCCGGAAACACCGTGCGTTTGGCCTGTAAATGGGCACAAACGGGCGCTCTGCCCGGCATCCGGGCGTTGAGGCCTTCTGGGCGGGCCCTAAGAACTACCACCTAAGGCTTTTCCACCGGACCAAGTAAGTGTCAGTCACCGCAGGTCCTAAGGGAACAGCGTAGGTCAATGCAAGTAGGAGTCCTAGGTACAGGACCCTGCTATTTACTTTTCTTGAGTTCCGTGTGTTAGTGTTCGCACTCACAAGGTCGAATAATTAGCTCGTGGGCAATGCAGCGAGCGGGGCGGAAGCGCTTTTCGCCCTTCTCTCCGGGCATGTACCCGCTGCTTGAAACGAGGGGGTGATCAGAGGACGTGCACTTCTGCTGAGTGCCGGCCGATCCGCTGGAGGCGGGCGCCGGCATGAAGGCGCAGACAATCTTCCGCAGATGAAACAAGGACGGAGGCGTTTGCACATGAAGAAAAAGGCTCTGTTCATGGCGGTGCTCCTTGCCGTCGTGGGCCTGCTCGCAGGAGTAGCTGCGGGCGACGCGTTCGGCTACGCAGGCGGATATCCAGCGCCCTGCGGCACGTGCCACGGCACGGAGGGCCCCGCCCCAGCCGTCACGCTCGACAGCAACAACGGGACGACGGCCACCTACACCGTGTCCGCCCCCGGCGCGCATGAGTGGGCGGTGTTCCACGGCACGACCAGGGACGACGGCACGTACTTCGCGGGTCCGCCGCCGATAGGGACGCCCGGCAACACCGCGACCGGCGGCACCTTCACGGTGCCCGTGGGCGTCACCTACACGGTCTGGGCCGAGTACCACGAGCCGCCGAACGCGGCCGGTGCCGGCTCCACCTCGGTGACCCCCCAGGGCGTGACGCTCTTCACGATCACGCCGACGGCGGGGGCCAATGGTTCCATCTCCCCCGCTACCGCGCAGTCGGTCGAGTCCGGCGACAGCATCACCTTCACGATCACGCCTGACACGGGGTACATCGTCGACGACGTGCTCGTGAACGGCGCGTCCGTGGGCGCGGTGACCAGCTATGAGTTCACCAACGTCACGGCCGACGGCACCATCTCGGCCACGTTCAAGACGGCTCCCCTCAAGACCTTCACCATCGTTGCCGGGGCCGACGCGAACGGCACCATCTCTCCGACGGGTGAGCAGACGGTCGCCGAGCACGACGACGCTACGTTCACCATCACCCCCGACACCGGCTACTACGTCGCGACGCTCACCGTCGACGGGGAGCTCGTCCAGCCGGTCAAGTCCTACACGTTCGAGGACGTCACCGCGGATCACACCATCTCGGCGACCTTCGCGGAATCGCCCACGCTGTGCACCATCTCGGCGAGCGTGACGGGCACCGGCGGCTCGATCGTGCCGAACCTGCCCGTCTTCACGCTGGCACGCGGCGCGAACATCACGTACTACTTCGTGGCTGACCCCGGCTATCACGTCGACACGGTGACCATCGACGGCTGGCCCGTCGCTGTGGATCCCGACGACGACTCGTACACGTTCGAGAAGGTGGATCAGAACCACGTCGTCGTGGCGACCTTCGCTCCCACCATGTGGACCGTCGAGGCGAGCAAGACCGGCAACGGCACCATCACGCCGTCCGGGGCGCAGGAAGTCGTCGAGGGTGACGACATCACCTTCACGATCACGCCGGACGCCAACAACAGCATCAGCGACGTCCTGGTGGACGGCCAGTCGGTCGGCATCAAGACGAGCTACACCTTTGAGGACGTCGCCGAGGATCACACGATCCAGGCCAAGTTCGTCGCCGACGCCGTCAACTACACCATCACGCCGAGCGTCACCGGTACCGGCGGCGCGATCACCCCGTTCCCGCTCTGGATCGTTCCGAAGGGCGCCAGCATCACGTTCTACCTCCTGCCGAACGTTGGCTACCAGGTCGAGGCCGTGAGTGTGGACGGCGCCCCCGTCGATCCGAGCGAGTATGCGGACGACAACTCGTACACCTTCTGGAACGTCCAGGCCGACCACACCATCGCGGTGTCGTTCGTCCAGGTGCCGACCTACACCATCACGCCGACCTGCGGCGCGAACGGTGCCATCACTCCGGCCACGGCGCAGACCGTGACCGAGGGCGACGACGTTTCCTGCACGATCACGCCCAACGCGGGTTACCGCGTCAAGGACGTGAAGGTCGACGGTACGTCGGTGGGCGCTGTGACCTCCTACGAGTTCACCGAAGTGACCGGCAACCACACGATCGAGGCCACCTTCGCCTGGATCAAGGTGAAGTCGAGTCTCAAGCTCAAGGCGAGCGCCAAGACCATCAAGCGCAACCGCTACGTCAAGCTGACCGCGACCCTCAAGGGCAGCGCCGGCTTCAAGAACACCTACGTGCGGATCGAGGTCAAGGTCGGCAAGAAGGCCTACAAGCTCCTCAAGAAGGTCAAGGTCAACTCGAAGGGTGTTGCCACCTACAAGTACAAGATCAAGGCCAAGGGTACTCGCTACCACCGCGTCAAGTTCACAGGCAACGCCACCTACCTGCCGGCCAAGACCACATCCGGGCTCAGGCTGGTGGTCAAGTAAAGCTGCACGGCACTTGACCGTGTCTTGGCAACGATTTTCAGGCTACGAAAGGAAAGAGAGCTGTGGCTAAGCAGATGAACGATGGGCTGAGCCGGAGAGACTTCCTCAAGGGTGCCGCGGTAGTCGGCGGCGCCGCCGGCCTCGGCGCCATGGGTCTTCCGGGTGTCGCGTCGGCCGCGGAAGCCGATGCGGACTGGATGCCCAAGACGTGGCACTACACCACCGACGTCCTGGTCATTGGTACCGGCTACGCCGGTCAGGGTGCTGCCATCGCGGCAGACGCGGCGGGAGCCTCCGTGCTCGTCATCGAGAAGGCCCCGTTCCGGGAGCGCGGCGGCAACAGCCGTGTGTGCGGCCAGGGCCTCCTCGCGCCGTCGCCGGCCATCCATGAGGACTACAAGCAGTACCTCACGCATATGACAGAGGGCCAGGGCTACCCGACCACTCACGGCGAGGGCTTCACCAGCGCAGACACCATCGACTTCTACGTCGAGAAGAGCTTCGAGACCCGCGCCTGGTTCGAGTCTCTCGGCATGCCGCTCGTCGGCGCCAACAACGGTGGCGGCCCCGGCAAGTGGATGCCGTTCTACCCGACGTTCCCCGGCGCGGATGCCATCGGGACCGAGGACCAGTACTGGACGCAGAGGACCAGGCTCGAGGGTGCCGAGCCCAAGGCCGGTGTCGTCTGGGCCAACCTCGAGAAGTGGATCCTCGACAACACCGACGTCGAGTTCATGTACAAGACCGCTGCCAAGCGGCTGGTCCAGAACCCGAAGACGCGCGAAGTCCTCGGGCTCATCGTGACCCAGTCCGGCAAGGAGAAGGCGATCAAGGCTCGCCAGGGCGTCATCGTCTGCGCCGGCGGTTGGGAGTACAACCCGGAGATGGTGCGCGACTTCCAGCACATGCCTGAGCTGTACTCCATCGGCGGCCCGTACAACACCGGCGAGACCATCAAGATGTGCTGGGATGCCGGCGCGGCTCCGCGCAACATGGGCGTCGTCGCGGCGCCCACCTACAGGTGCGCAGGTATCAAGCCTGGGTACAAGGGCACGATCCAGCTCTCCAACACCACCCGGCAGGGCCCCTTCATCATGGTCGGCCGGAACAACAAGCGGTTCATCGATGAGTTCCGCGGATCCGTCGCCGGGCTCCAGAACAAGGACATCGCCGAGCTCGAGGGCACGCTGACGGTCTCCGGCCAGGAGATCCGCGACGGCGCCTACGTGCCGCAGTCTTGGCCCGAGCCCATCCACATGATCTTCGACGAGGTCGGCATGAAGGCCGGCGCCATGTTCAGCATGTTCTTCGGCTGGGCGGCTTACGTCGAGGGCTTCAAGGGCAGTGCGGACAACAGCGCGGAGCTGGCCAACGGCTGGATGGTCAAGGCCGACACCATCGCCGAGCTCGCCCAGAAGACCGGGCGCGACCCCGTCGAGCTTCAGGCAACCATCGACAAGTGGAACGAGGACTGCGCGGCCGGCAAGGACACGCAGTTCGACACCGGCGACCCGAACCGCGCGCCCTACATGCGGCCGGCCAACCGCCTGCAGCCCTTCACTGAGGGACCGTTCTATGCGATCCAGGTCCATCAGTGCACGCTCAACACCCAGGGCGGCATGGTCCGCAACCTGGATTCCCAGGTCATGAGCATCGAGGGTCCGCCGATCCCGCGGCTGTACGCTGCCGGCGAGAACGGCGACATCTTCACGATCCTCTATCAGTGCATGTCCAATGCGGGCTCCGGCTGCCTGGTCCATGGCCGCATCGCCGGCGACCACGCTGCCAATCTCCCGCGGTGGGACGACGTCGTCGCCAAGGCGGCTGCCAAGAAGGCCAAGAAGCCTGCCGCCAAGAAGGCCAAGAAGCCTGCCGCCAAGAAGGCTACCCGGAAGTAAGACGCCGAGTGGCATAGAAGTACCGCGTCCGGAAGCACTCTGACCGGACGCAGTGAGCCGGGGGCCCCAGATGCATCGCATCTGGGGCCCCCGGCCACATCGGTGAAGGCCGCGCGTTGTCCGCATTTATTCGTTGCGCTGGCGACGGGACCGCGGTGCGCGAGTGCGAAGCGTTGTGTAGACTACGACGCATCTTCAGCTTGCCAAATCCACAAGGCGGACAGCCAAGTCCACTTTGTGGACGAACTATGGTAGTGTCCGACGTCACAAGCTACCTGAATTACTTCGAGTACCGTGCGAAGGAGGGAGCGATGCGGCATCCGACCGGGCGGGTGGACGCCCACCTACGGCACACGGTCGGCCTCATCGGACTGGTATGGCAGGACGCGTGACCGCACATGCGAGCAAGATCCGCGTCGTGCTGATCGACGACAATGTCGTGACGCGAGAATCCGTGAGGGCGCTGATAGACGCCCAGCCCGACATGTACGTCGTGGGCGAGGCATCCGCCTGCAGCCAGGGCGCGGACCTGGTAAGGACACAGGACGCGCGCGTCGTCATCGTCGGTTCGAGGTCACCCAGCAAGGGCTGCTCCGACCTCCTGGACGAGTTCCACGCCCAGGGACTCGGTGCAGGTCTCATCGTTCTCACCGAGGACTCGGAGCAGAACGGCGACGTGTTGCATCTCGTCCAGGCCGGGGCCTCTGCGTATCTGCGCAAGTCCGGCGTGGTGGAGGAGGTGGTCGGCGCCATCCGCATCGTGGCGGACGGCGGGCACGTCCTCGAGCCGGGCGCGCTCGACACGGTGCTGAAGGACTACTGCGCCCGATGCAGTCAGGATGGCGAAGAGAAGACGGCGGAGCTCAGCGTCCGGGAGCGGGAGGTCCTCACGCTGGTGGCCCAGGGCCGCTCCACGCGGGAGATCGCGGCGGAACTCGGCCTGAGCCACAAGACGGTGGAGGTCCACCGCCGCAACATCATGGTCAAGCTGCACCGACACAGGGTGGCCGACCTCGTGCGCTATGCCGTGCGGGAGGGCCTGGTCACTCTGGATTGACCTGCTCACAAGCGAGCCGTATCAGGCGTTCCACTGCGTAGCGTCGGGCAACGAGCTGTTGGGGCGGCGGGAGAGTGCCGCGCGGCGGCTGAACGGCTGACGCGACGCCCGACGACACCGAGGAGGACGAGGCATGATTGAGAAGATCAGCAAGCTACAGGGCATTGGGATGCTTCACGACTCGGTGCCCAAGGATGGCGACCTGCCCCTTTCGAAGGCGGTCGCGATCTACGCCGAGAACGGACGCGGGAAGTCCACGTTCTCACGCCTTCTCAGGAGCCTGACAGACAACGACTGCACAGAGGTGCGCGCTCGCCAGGCGTTGCGGCAGGATGACGAGCCGTCCGCGGAACTCGTGATCGACGGCGCGCAGCACACCCTGAGTCAGGGGTCCTGGGATCAGACGTACGACCGCATGCACGTGTTCGACGACCGCTTCGTCGAGGAGACCGTGAGCGTGGGCAGCCTCATCGGCGTGAAGCATCTCGAGCGCCTGCTCGCTCACGCGCTGGAGAACGGCACTGCCGAGACGGCCGAGGATATCGCGGACGCCCTGGAGGACTGTCGGTACGGCGTGAACTCCCGGCTGAGGGAGATGGGCGCGGACTTCGAGCTCGCCAGGCTCGAGCGAAGCGATGCCGGTGAGACCCCTCGAGCCGACTATGCGCTCCGCCTCATGGGTCACGAGGTGCCACTGGTGACCTCGGAGCCCACCTCGCCGAGCTTCTCGACGACTCTGGGTCCTGGTGACCGCCGCATGCTCGGGTTGGCGTTGTTCTTCTACGGACTCGACGGTGACGTCGGCATCATCGGCAAGACCGTGGTCCTGGACGATCCGGCGGTCGGACTCGACAGGCGCCGCAAGACGAAGCTGGCCGAGGAGATCATGGGCTACGTAGGACGGGTCCAGCTCATCGTCCTCTCGCATGACGCCGAATTCATCAAGATGATGCAAGAGCGGGGGTTCGAGCAGGTGCTGCAGCTTCAGCGGGTCGGCGTGTACTGCGGGTTCACTGAGTGCGACATCGACGAGATCCTCGCGAAAGACTACACAGAGCGCTTCATCGAGCCGGAGAACTACCAGACGGGCGGGCATCCAACGTTCTGAGCGCCCGTCGCTGCCCGCTCCACGGCGGGCCGCGTTCGTCTTCACACGCCCCCGCTCTCCCCTGTCCAGGCGTGGCGTCAGGTGCTGCGCGGCCGGCCCACGAAGTCGACGCCGGACAACCAGGCACGACCGATTTGCTTCAGTTTCTGCGTCGTGGGCCGACAACTGACGTCGAGAGAGGCACTCGCGCTCGACGCCGTTGCTGAAGAGGCGGCTGAGCCAGGCCGAACACCCGACTGGGCCGGGGGGAGAGGGGTTGCGAGACGCGTTCAAGGACTTGCTGTCTAACGCTGCGCTGCTGCTCGTCCTCGTCTACGTCTACGACCTGCTGGCGCGGCGGCTGAGCCAGCGATCGCTCGCCTTCAGGCTGATCACAGGGCTGGTGCTCGGCGGTATCTCGATCGCTCTCATGGCCTCCGCCCTCGTGCTCGGAGGCGGCATTATCTTCGATACGCGGTCGGTCGCGCTGAGCGTAGGAACGCTGTTCTACGGGACGCTGCCGGGCGCGATCGCGGGTCTGATCGCGGCGGTCTATCGGGCGGCCATGGGCGGGGAGGGCGCCGTGATGGGCGTGTCCGTGATCGCATCCTCGGTCGCCGTCGGCGCCCTCTGGCGCCGCTGGCGCCACGTGGCCCGGCGAGACCCCGGGATCCTCGAGCTCTACCTTTTCGGTCTCACGGTCCACGTCGTCATGCTGGCGCTCACCCTGACGCTGCCTGACCCCCTGACGACGCTGCGCGGCATCGCCCTGCCCGTCATCGTGATCTATCCGCTGGCCACTGTGGTCCTCGGCCTGCTCATGATCGATGCTCGGCGCCGGCGCCAGGCGGAGCACGCGCTGCGAGAGAGCGAGCAGCGCTTCGCGTCCTTCGCCGAGTTCATGCCGGGGCGGCTCTGGATCCGGGATGGTCAGCTTCGGTTTCTCTACGTGAATCCCCGCCTCGCGGCGAGCCTCGGGAGCGCGGCGGATGAGCTGCTGGGCAAGGCGCCCGAGGATCTGTCGGATCCTGAGATGGCGGCGGTGACGCGCGGTCTCTGCGAGCGCGCTCTCGCCGGCGAAAGCGTGGATCTGATCGAGCGCTGGCCGGACGAACCCGGGGGGCGCTTCTACCGCTCACTGGTGTTCCCTATTGCGCACGAGAGCGGCGCGCCGCTGCTCGGCGGTCTCATGTTCGACGTCACCAAGGAGTACACCGCCGAGCAGGAGCTCAAGCAGCGTGCGGCGGACCTGCAGCGCACGCTCGAAGGGGCGGTGCAGGCAGTCAGCAACATCGTCGAGGCGCGGGACCCCTACACCGCCGGACATCAGCGCCGCGTCGCGCAGCTCTCGGCGGCGATCGCTGCCCGGATGGGCCTCTCCGAGTACGAGAGGGAGGGGTTGCGCCTGGCGGCGCTGATCCACGACATCGGCAAGGTGGCGGTGCCGGCGGAGCTGCTCTCCAAGCCGGGCCGGCTCACGGAGATCGAGTTCTGGCTCATCAAGGCGCACTCCACCGCCGGTCACGACATCATCTCCGGTATCGAGTTCGAACAGCCGATCGCGGACATCGTGCTCCAGCATCATGAGCGCCTGGACGGGACCGGGTATCCGCACGGCGTCTCGGGGAGCGACATACGGGTGGAGGCGCGCGTGCTGGCCGTCGCCGACGTGTACGAGGCGATGGTCTCCCACCGTCCGTACCGGCCGGCCCTCACGCCCGAGGTCGCGATAGGCGAGCTGCGCGAGGGCGCCGGCCGGCTCTACGACGCCGACGCCGTCGACGCCTGTCTTGCCGTCATCGGCGACGGTTTCCGGTTCGTGCAGGACTGATCCACTCAGCGATCCCGGACGGGGAGACGCCCGCACCACCGGGCGGGCTCGCCGCTCCGGCGCGCCGCGCGCCGGAGCGGCGACGCTCCCGGCAAGGCCACGGGGGAATGGTAGTCACCATGGACTTGCCAGTGATGCCCCCGATCGCGCCGATGCTTGCGCGGGCCGTCGCCGACCTCCCCGTGGGGGAGTTCAGCTACGAGCCCAAGTGGGACGGGTTCCGCGCGATCGTCTTCCGTGACGGCGACGAGGTCGAGATCGGCAGCCGCAACGGGCGGTCCATGACGCGCTACTTCCCGGAGGTCGCGACGGCGGCAGCCGCGGGCTTGCCCGCCCGCTGCGTGGTCGATGGGGAGATCGTGGTCCCCGACCCCGAGCGCGGCCGGCTCGACTTCGAGGCGCTGCAGCAGCGGATCCACCCGGCGGACAGCCGGGTCAAGCTGCTCGCGCAGCGCACCCCGGCCCATCTCGTCGAGTTCGACCTGCTCGCGCTCGACGACCGCGACCTGACCGGCGAGCCGTTCCGGGAGCGGCGTCACGCGCTGGAGGAAGTGCTCGCGCACGCGCCGCCGCCGATCCATCTCACGCCTGCCACCAGCGATCCGGCGGTGGCGGGACGCTGGTTCGACGAGTTCGAGGGCGCCGGCCTCGACGGTGTCGTCGCCAAGCCACTGGAGGTGACCTATCACCCCGGTCGGAGGGTGATGTACAAGATCAAGCACGTCAGAACGGCGGACTGCGTCGTCGCCGGCTACCGGACGTACACATCGGACGAGCAGGCGGTCGGGTCGCTGCTGCTCGGGCTGTACGACGATGCCGGCCTCCTGGTGCACGTCGGCGTCGTGGGCGCGTTCTCGGCCGCCCGTCGCCGTGCGCTGTTCCGGGATCTGCAGCCGCTCGTCACCTCCTTCGAGGGTCACCCATGGGACTCCGACAGTGGAGCCGCCGAGGTCCGGACGCCGCGCAGTTCCGCTTCCAGCCGCTGGAGCGCCGGCAAGGACCTGACCTTCGTTCCTCTCAGGCCCGAGCGGGTCCTCGAGGTCCGCTACGACCACATGGAGGGCGACCGCTTCAGGCACACCACCCAGTTTGTCCGGTGGCGACCCGACCGGGACCCCAACTCCTGCAGGTTCAGTCAGATCGAAGAGCCGGTGGGCTACGACCTCGCCGACGTCCTGAGATGACGGCGCCCGTCGCCCACACTCCCCTCGGCGAGGGCGAGCGAGTCGGGGAATGGCACAAGTACCCATGATCGATCTGCTCCTCGAGAACGACAGCGTCAGCGGGCGGCTCGTGACCACGCTGGTCATCGTCGCGGTCGCCGCCCTCGTGGCCCTGCTCGGCGCGCGACTGATCTCACGAGCATGGGAGGACAGCTACACGCGCTACTACTCCCGCAAGATCGTGAGGTACCTGACGGTCCTGGTCACTCTCGTGGCGCTGGCGGTGGTCTGGCGACCCTTCGCGGGGCAGATCGGCGTCGTGCTCGGGCTGATCGCGGCGGGCGTCGCGTTCGCCATGCAGGAGGTCATCGGGGCGTTCGCGGGCTGGATGAACATAGCCTTGGGCCGGATCTATCGGGTGGGCGACCGGGTCCAGGTGGGGGGTGTGCGCGGCGACGTCATCGACGTCACGCCGCTTCGTACAAAGATCCTCGAGATGGGCAGCCCGCCCGGGCAGGAGGGCGAGAGCGAGTCCTGGGTGGGCGGGCGGCAGTACACCGGCCGCATCGTCACCGTCTCCAACAAGAAGACCTTCACCGAGCCTGTGTTCAACTACTCTGCGGTCTTCGACTTCATCTGGGAGGAGTTGACGATCCCCATCCCCTACGACGCCGACCGGCGTCGGGCCGAGGCGATCGTCCTCGAGGAGGTGCGACGGGCGGCCGGCTCGCAGGAGGCGCGGGAGGCGATGGAGCACATGGCCCGAACCTACCCGGTGCCGCGCACGGAACTGGAGCCGCGAGTGTTCACCCGGGCCACGAGCAACTGGGTGTCGCTGGCGGCGCGCTTCGTGGTCCCCGTCCGCACTGCTCGCACCGTCAAGGACGAGGTGACGCGCCGCATCCTCGACCGCCTGGCGGCCGCCGATATCCAGGTCGCCTCCGAGACGGCCGACGTGACCGTGAAGCAAGCCGACGAGCAGGAGCGCAAGGCGAGCTGAGTGCCCGGGTGTAGGCTGCCGGAGACAGCCACGGACGGGAGGGTCGCGACCATGAGGATCAGAGGCGAGGCGCTGGAACTGGCGCTGCGGGTGGTGCTCAGCTGCCCGTGCCCCGTGACCGCCGAGCAGGAGGCTGCCGTGTTCGAGCACCTCCGGCGGCTCACTCCGGACGAGGTGACGGACTATGCCCCTGTGCTGGTCGTCTTCGACTCGACGGACACGCCGTTCCACGGCCTGGCTGCCTTCGTGAGCTGGACGGCCGAGGACGACGACCCGGTCATCGAACGCCGGCACGTG
>DAIQNY010000099.1:0-11720 GCA_036788155.1 Actinomycetota bacterium
GATGCGACAGGCCATCTTCACGGCTCCGAGGAACTTCTTGCTGGCCGCGTCGTCGAGGTAGACCTGTAGCGGCTCTTGCGAGTAGATCGTGGGACCGTCGCTCACGTAAACCTCCGAGTGAGGCGGGTTGACCGGCGCCGCCCCGGGCCGCGTGCCGCGGCCTCCTGGGCGGCGCCGCGGGGCGGGCCGGCACAGCCGGCCCGCCCCGGGCATCACCCGCGGATCAGCTTCTCAGAACAGGCCGATGATCCGGCCGGTCTCGACGTCGATGTCGACGTCGACGGCGGCCGGCCGCTTGGCCAGACCCGGCATGGTGCGCATCTCGCCGAGGAGCGGGTACAGGTACCCGGCGCCGGTGGCGGGACGGATGTCGCGGATCGGCACGCGGAAGCCGCGCGGACGCCCCTTGAGCGCCGGGTCGTGGCTCAGGCTCAGGTGCGTCTTGGCCATGCAGAGCGGCAGCTTGTCGAGGCCCTGCTCGGTGAAGAGCTTGATCTTGGCCTCGGCCTCGGGCAGGTAGTCCACGCCGTCGGCACCGTAGATCTTGGTGGCGATGGTCTCGATCTTCTCCTTGATGGAGGCCTCGAGCGGATAGAGGAACTTGAAGTCCCCACCCTTGTCGGCGGCCGCCTTGACGACCTCGGCCGCCTCCTGGCCGCCGTCGCCGCCCAGCGCGTGCACGCTGATCGGCACGGCGTCCTCGGCGCCGGCCTCGACCGCCGCCTTGCGCACGATGTCGACCTCGGTGTCGCGGTCGAAGGCGAACCGGTTGAGCGTGACGACCACCGGCACGCCGAAGTACTTCATGTTCTCGATCTGCTTGGCGAGGTTCTCGCAGCCCTTCTCGAGCGCCGCGTTGTTCTCTTCCTTGAGCAGTTCGGGATCGGCCGGCAGGCCGCCGTGCATCTTGAGAGCGCGCATGGTGGCGGTGATGACCACGGCGCTCGGCGCGAACCCGCCGTACCGGCAGATGAGGTCCATGAACTTCTCGGCACCCATGTCGGCGGCGAACCCGGACTCGGTGACGACGTAGTCGCTGAGCTTCATGGCGACCTTGTCGGCGATGATCGAGTTGTTGCCCTGGGCGATGTTGGCGAACGGGCCGGCGTGGACGACGGCGGCGTTGCCCTCGAGCGTCTGCATGAGGTTCGGCTTGATCGCGTCCTTGAGCAGGACGGTCATGGCGCCGCCGGCGCCGATGTCGTCGGCCGTGAGGGGCTTGCCCGACGTGTCGTAGCCGAAGGTGATGCGGCCGAGGCGCTCGCGCAGGTCCTTGAGCGAAGTGGCGAGGCCGAGGATGGCCATGACCTCGGAGGCGACGGTGATGTCGTACCCGGTCTGGCGCGGGATGCCGTTGAGGCGGCCGCCCAGGCCGTTGACGATCTCGCGCATGGCGCGGTCGTTGAGGTCGACGCAGCGCCGCCAGCTGATGGTCAGCGGGTCGATATTGAGCTCGTTGCCGTGCATCAGGTGGCTGTCGACCATGGCCGCAAGCAGGTTGTTGGCGACGCCGACGGCGTGGATGTCGCCGGTGAAGTGGAGGTTGAGATCCTCCATCGGGATGAGCTGCGAGTAGCCGCCGCCGGCCGCGCCGCCCTTGATGCCGAACACCGGGCCGAGAGACGGCTCGCGGAGAGCCAGCATGGTGTCGATGCCGACGGCGTTCATCGACTCTGCGAGGCCGATGGCCGTCACGGTCTTGCCCTCGCCCAGCGGCGTCGGCGTGATGGCGGTGACGTCGATGATCTTGCCGTCTGGCTTGTCCTTGAGGCGGTCGAGGAGGGCCATGTAGTCGACCTTGGCCTTGTAGCGACCGTAGAGCTCCAGCTCGTCCTCGAGGATGCCGGCCTTCTCGGCGATGACCTGGATGGGCTGCATGGTGGCGGCCTGGGCGATCTCGATGTCGCTCGGCACCGGGGACTTGCGAACGATCGAACTCAACGCGTCCTCCTTTGATCTCCACTGTCCCGCGCGTCTCGTCATGGGCGCCGGACCTTCGCGGGTGGCGAGGCCCGGCGCATTCGTTGCCGGGCCGGGCCCGGCAGCTTGTGCCGGATTCTACTAGCGCGCCACAAAAACGGTCAATTTCGAACATGCGGCGTCCGGGCAGGAGGGACGCAAGTGCGGGAGTCAGGACGCACGGCGCCGCACGGCGCTCCGTGCGTCAGGAGCCGCTGAAGCGGCTGCGTGCGGCGGACTGCGCGGCCTCGTAGACGACCCGTGCGGGCCGCCCGACGGCCGCCGCCACGCGGCGGACGTCCTCGTACTCCGGCGACACACTGGCGAGGCGTCCGCCGACGAAGCTGAGGCGGACGTTCACCTTGAGCTTGCCGATCTTGACGCTCTCGCGGCGCTCTTCCGCGTACAGGCGGTCGCATGGCACGACGCGCATGCCGAAGGTGGTCGTCTCGGCGAAGACGACGTCGGCGAGACTCTCACGCCCGGCGGCCGGCGCGAGGACGTGGAGCACCACCCCGGGGCGGCCCTTCTTCATGAGCGCCTGACTCATCCACACGTCGAGGGCGCCGGCCTCGCGCAGCGCATCCGCCGCGTGCGCCAGCAACTCCGGCGTCATGTCGTCGATGTTCGCCTCGAGGACGACGTGGTCGCCGGTGCCGTGGCCGCCGGACGCGGCGATCCCGGCCGACTCCTCCGAGACGGGCGTGCCGTCCGCGCACTCCTCCGGCGCCGCCGACGGGTCGACGAGGACTGCGCGCAGCACGTTGGGCCGGCCCGGCACCTCGCGCCGGCCGGCCCCGTACCCGATGCGTTCGACACGGCCCCGAGGCAGGCCGCCGAACTCGCCCGCGAAGTGGGCGAGCAGGGCGGCCCCGGTGGGAGTGGTGAGCTCGCCGAGGGCAGCGCCCGGCGTCTCTCCCGCCGCCACGGCGGGCGCTCCTCCGGCTGTGGGCAGGCCGGCCAGCAGGCCGAGCACGGCCGGCGCCGGCACGCTCAGCCGGCCGTGCGCCGTCTCGACCTCGCCGTCGCCCAATGCGGGCGGGGACGCGACCACACGCTCCGGCGCCAGTCTGGCGATGAGCGTGACGGCGCAGATGAGGTCGACCGCGGTGTCGACGTCGCTGAGCTCGTGCAGGTGCTCCTCGCCCTCTCCGCGGCCGTGCACCTCGGCCTCGGCCGCCGCCATGCGCTCGGCGATGGAGGCCACGGCGTCGGCCACCGGCGCCTCCAGATCCGAGGCGTACAGCGACATGATGAGCTCGTCGAAGGTGGCGAAGCCCGGCTGGTCTGCGACCTTAAACGCCAGCGCCGCCATGCCCCCACGCTGCACGTCCTCGATCTGGACGAGACGAGGATCGATGCCGGCCGACGCCAGTACCGGGCGCAGCAGGTCGTCCACGGGACCGGGGTCGGCTTCGCGCGCACCGGCCAGGGAGAGCAGGGCGCCGACGAGCATGTCGCCGCTGACGCCGCTCGCGCAGTCGAGGTAGAGAATCATGCCGTCACTCTATCGTGTCGTCTGGTCCGTACACAGCCGCAGCGACCGCTTGCCCGGCGCTCGCCGGGTGCGGTCGTGTGCCTCCCATCGGCACGCGACCGGCTCTGCATGAGCACTGCGTACCTCCCTGGCGATGCGGCGGCGGAGATGCGTCGTCCGCCGCGCCCACGGCCGCGCGGCGCTCGACACCACTTCCCGGCGTGCCGCCAACGCCGCGCTCCCTGTCTGCCGCCCCGGGTCCCCTGTAGAATGCCGCCATGCGGATCGCCCAGCTCGCACCCCCCTGGATCACCGTCCCGCCGGCCGGCTACGGCGGCACGGAGTGGGTCGTCCAGCAGCTGTGCGACGGGCTCACCGCCCGCGGACACGACGTGCGCCTGTACGCCACCGGCGACTCGCACACGGCCGCCGAACTGTGCTCCCTCTTCCCGTGCGAGATGCCCGACAGGATCGGCGTCACGCCGTTCGAGGCCCGCCACACCGCGTTCGCGTTCGCCGACATCGAGCAGAGCGACTTCGACCTCGTGCACGACCACTCCGGGTTCATCGCCGTCGCCTTCAGCCGCTACCTCGCGACGCCCATGGTCCACACCATCCACTGCGCCTTCGACGAGCTCGGGTACGGGTTCTACGAGCAGTTCGCACGCGAGGTCGGCTACATCTGCATCAGCGAGTACCAGCGCTCCATGGCGCCCCCCGGCATGGACTGGATAGGCCGCGCGTACAACGCCATCGAGGTCGAGCAGTGGCCGTACACCACCCACAAGGACGACTACCTGCTGGCCTTCGGGCGCGTCTGCGAAGCGAAGGGCTTCCATCACAGCATCGAGACCGCCAGGCGCCTGGGCCGCCGGCTCATCATGGCCGGCGTGCTGCAGGCGCCGTACCGCAGGTACTTCCGCGAGATGGTCGAGCCGTACGTCGACGGCGACCAGATCGTCTACGAGGGCGAAGTCACCATGGAGCGCAAGCGCGAGTTGTTCGCCAACGCAAGTGCGTTCCTCTTCCCCATCACGTGGCCGGAGCCGTTCGGACTGGTGATGATCGAGGCCCTGGCCTGCGGCACGCCGGTGGTGGCGATGCGCCAGGGCTCGGTGCCCGAGGTCGTGGACGACGGCGCGACCGGCTTCGTGGTTGACCCGGACGACCTCGACGCGTTCGTGGCGGCGGTCGGCAAGGTCGACCAGATCGACCCCACGGCGTGCCGCCGCGCCGTCGAGGAGCGGTTCACGGTCGAGCGCATGGTCGCCGACTACGAGGCGATCTACCGGCGCTACCTCCAGAGGTGAGGAGCGACCGGGACGGCCACGTCGCCGCCGACGCGACCCGGGACGCCGCCGAGCTGGCCGCGTACCTCGGCAGCGGGGGTGACGGCGCGGGCGGCGAAGCTCGTCCCGCGCCGCTCTTCGTGTGCGGCGACGCGGCCCGCGTGCTCGCGCTCTTCCCAAGCGATTCGGTCGACTGCGTCCTCACCAGCCCTCCCTACTTCGGCCACCGGCGCTACGCCGGCGGCGGCATCGGCGCCGAAGCCGGCTGGGGCGAGTACGTCGCCGCCCTCGGCGCCGTCACCGCCGGACTGCTGCGCGTCGTCAAGCCCACGGGTTCCCTGTGGCTCAACCTCGGCGACACCTACCGCGGCAAGCGCCAGCTCGGAGTCCCCTGGCGCGTCGCCTTCCACCTCGCCGACGAGCAGGGCTGGACGCTGCGCAACAGCGTCGTGTGGCACAAGGTCAAGGGCGGGCCGGACACGAGCAGGGACAAGCTGCGCAACGTGCACGAGCTGCTGTTCCACTTCGTACGCCGGCCCAGGGGTTACTACTACGACGACGGCGCCGTGCGCCGTGCGCCGCGCGCGGCGCGCGTGGAGGACGGCGCCGTCGTGAGCGCCACCGGCGTGCGCGGCGTGCGCTACCGCCGCCAGATCGAGCTCTCGACCTCTCTTGACGAGCCCGAGAAGGCGGCGGCCCTCGCCGCGCTCGACGCGACGCTCGGCGAGGTGGCGGCCGGTCGCCTCGCCGACTTCCGCATGGTCATCCGCGGCCGCCAGCGCGCGACCCACTCAAACGTCGGCGCCGTGTCCGGCCGCGCCCGCGAGCTGGAGGAGCGCGGCTTCTACTTCCTCCGCTACCACCCGGATGGCGCCAAGCTCGGGGACGTCTGGGACATCCTGCCGGAGGACTCGCAGGGCCGGGACCTGCACTTCGCGCCCTTCCCGGCCGACCTCTGCCGGACCCCCATCCTCGCCACGTGCCCGCCCGGCGGCGTGGTGCTCGACCCGTTCTGCGGCACCGGTACGGCGATGCTGGTGGCGAGCGAACTCGGCCGGCGCTCCGTCGGCATCGACCTCTCGGGGGACTACCTCGCGCTCGCACGCGCACGGATCCGGCCGATGTCGCCCGCGTCCCTGCCCTGAGGCCCTCCCGGCGCTCGCGTCCCACCCGGGGAGGCCGTTGTGCGGGCTGGCTTACCATGCGGTCAACCTGGTGTACTATCTGCGCGGCGAGCAGCGGACGGGGGAGGCGGAATGCCCGAGGGCAACATCAACGCCGAGGTGGCGGAGCACCTGCGCGAGCACGGCGAGCACGCGGGTCACGAGCCCAGCAAACGGCGCATCGAGATCGTCGAGATCCTCGAGGCCATCCTGCTGGCGGTCGTCGCCCTCGCCACCGCTCTCAGCGGCTATCAGGCGGCGCTCTTCGACGGCGAGAGCGCCAGAGAGTACGCCACATCCTCACGGCTGCGCTCCGAAGCCGTGGAGAAGCACCTCGAGTCCAATCAGGTGGCCGCCTACGACGCGAACACCCTCAACGCCTGGCTCCAGGCCTATGTGGCGGAGGACGAGGAGCTCATGGACGTCCTCGAGAAGCGCTTCACCCCCGAGTACGAGGAGGCGTTCAAGGGCTGGCTCGCCCTCGACCCCCTCGAGAATCCGGAGGCTCCGGCCGGCCCGCGCTTCATGCCGGGGTACGAGGACCCGATCGCCGAGGAGGGCCGGGAGCTGTCGGCCGAGGCGACGCACGCCTTCGACCTGGGCGTCGAGACCAGGGCGACCGGTGAGAAGTACGTGCGCGTCACCGTACTCCTGGCCGCCACACTGTTCCTGATCGCGATCGGCCAGCGCTTCAAGATCCGCGGCGTGCGCTACGCCGTCAACACCGTGGCCGGGGTACTGCTGGTCTACTGCCTCGACCTCATCGCGAGCTACCCGCACCTCTACGGGAGCTGAGACGCTCGCGCGAGACCGCGCGCCCTGAGGCTGAGCCGCCGAGACCGCGCACCCCACGTGGCCGGGCGGCGGCGGGAGCTACGCCTCCGCCGCCCCCACCCGCTCGAGGTGGCCGCGGATCTCCACCGCGTCCGGGACCCGGCCGCGGCAGACCACGCGGCCGTCGATGCGCAGGCCGGGCGAGCGCCAGACGCTGCGCGCGACGAGGGCCGCCGGGTCGCTGATGCGCCGCACGTCCGCGATCCCGGCGATGCCGAGGTCCGCCAGCGCCTCCTCGAGCGCGGCGTCCAGCGCGGCGGTCCGCTCGTCGGAGAGTCCGAGTACTTCGATGACCATGACCGCAGCGTAGCGCCGCCGGAGGCGACGCGACATGACGTGCGTCAAGCGTCGCGGGCGAACGGCCGCACCCACGTCCGCACCGCCGCCTGAGCGGCGACCGTCAGCAGCCGGCCTCGAGCTTCGCGGCGATGTCGGCAAACTGCGCCTGCACCCACTTCTCGACGCTGTTCTCCTCCACCACGCGGCGCAGCATGACGGCTCTGTCCGCCCGCTCCTCGGCCGGCATGGTGACCGCCCGGAAGAGCGCCTCCGCCTGTCCCTCGATGTTGAAGGGATTGACGCCCAGCGCGAACGCCCCCAGCTCCTCGTAGGCCCCGGCGTACTCGCTGAGCACCAGCACGCCGTCGTGACGGTTGAGGATGGGACCTTCCTTGGCCACCAGGTTCATACCGTCGCTGATCGCGTTGACGAAGAGCACGTCGTACTGCGCGTACGCGGCCAGCGTGACCGGGAAGTCGTCCTGGATGCGCAGGTCGATGGGCATCCAGTCAACCGTGCCGTGGCGCGTGTTCACGTCGGCCACGATGCGCTCCACACGCTCGCGGTACGTGACGTACTCCTCCACGTCCTGGCGGGAGGGCTGCAGCAGCGCGAGGAAGGTGAGCCGCTCCTTGAACTCGGGGTGCAGTTCGAGGAACCGGTCCAGGGCGGCGAACCCACGGATGATGTTCTTGCTGAGGTCCATCCGGTCGACGCGCAGCAGGAGGAACTCCCGCCGCCTGCTGCGCAGGGCGCGCTCGGCCGTGCGCGCCCGCCTCGAATCGGCGGCGGCGCGCAGCGACGCCGGATCGATGCTCACGGGATACGCCCGCACCCACACCTCGCGGTCGTCGTAGCGCACCGTGCAGCTCGTCTGGTCGACCTCCAGCTCGAGCAGGTCCTCGCAGCAGCGCAGGAAGTTGCGCACGTAGTGTCGCGTATGGAAGGCGACCACGTCGTTGCCCAGCAGGCCGCGGAACACGGCCTCTCGGATGTGCTCCGGCAGCACGCGCCAGTAGTCGCTCTGCGGCCACGGGATGTGGACGAACTGGTGCAGGAAGGCGCCGGGGCAGGCAGTGCGGACCTCCGGGGCGACCAGGTACAGCTGGTAGTCGTGCAGCAGGACCAGGGCGTCGTCCCCGTCGCCGGCCGGGCGGCCACGCCGGCGCCCGTCCGGCCCGCGGCGTACCTCATCGATGACCGCCTTGGCGAACTGCCCGTTGACCGTCACATAGCCGTTGTGCCAGGCGTCCATCTCCTCGGCGCCGATGTTCGGGTGGCGGCCGAGATCCCAGAGGTAGTGCTGGATGAACCACAGCATCGGATTGCTCACGACGTTGTAGTACTTGTGGTAGGCGGCGCGAGACGGCGCGACGTAGCGAACGCGGTACTCATCGCCGTCGAGCGCCACCTCCACTGCGCGCTCCTCGGCGGCGAGGCGACGCTCCGTGTCGCTCAGCGCCGCCGCGACCCATGCGCCGGGATGATGCCGCAGCACCTCGGTGAGCACGGTGACGAGCCCGCCGGGCCCCCGGGTGACGACCGGCTCGCCCGACGGGTCGTCGTGGAACGACACGGGACCCCGGTTGGCGGCCACCACGAGGCGGCGTTGTGTGAGATCGACTGCCTGCACGCCGGTCCCCCTCCGTCGGCTGGTCAAGGCCGTATTCTACCGTCCTCGAGGTCGGCGAAGAGCCGCAGGTCGTCACGCAACAACCGCGGCGTGAGGAACTCCCGCCGCACCTTCTCCTTGCCGCGGAGCGCCATCTCGCGGTGCCTGAGGGGGTCGTTCAGCACCTGCAGGCAGCGCTCCGCGCACTCGGCGGCCGAGTTCACAAGGTAGCCGTTCACGCCGTCCTCGATCTGCAGGGGGATGCCGCCCACGGCGCCGCCGATGACCGGACGCCCCTTCCACAGTCCCTCGGACACCGTGAGTCCGAAGCCCTCCCGCGTGGATTTCTGCAGGATCACGTCCGCGTGACTCTGGAACGCGTTGATCTCGACGGACCCGACGTTGTCCAGATTGGAGAGGATGAAGACGTCCGGGTCGCCGCCTACGTACGCGATGACGCGCTCGAGGTAGTCCCAGCCCTCGGGGTCGTCGCTGGCCATGGATCCTACGAGCGCGAGCTGAACGTCGGAGTACTTCGCCTTCACCGTGCGGTAGACGTCCACGACGCCCAGCGGGTCCTTCCACGGGTCGAAGCGCGAGACCTGCAGCAGCAGCGGCCGGGTCACGTCGATGCCGAACTGGCGCACGATATACGTGGCGTCCTCGGTGGAGAGCTGCATGTTCTTGGGCGCCAGCGGGTCGATGGTGGGGGCGATCTCACGGACGGGGACCGAGAGACCCTCCGGCACGTAGTCGGCGAGGGTGTAGACGGCCGAGTCGTAGCGGTTGATCGACGGCAGCAGGTACTCATAGAGCGCGCGGTCGGGGGTGGACGTGTCGATGTGACAGCGCCAGATCCACCAGGTCGCGTGATCCTCGTCGCGCACAGCGAAGTTGCGCATCGCCAACGGCTGGGGGTCGTGGATGACGACGAAGTCGTAGGGGTGCGTGAGCTCGGCCGCGTTGGTGCGACAGACCTCTTCGTACAGGGCCTGTGCCTCCGGAGGGAAGTCCACCTGGTGGCCCTGCAGCCCGTTGTGGAAGCTCTTGGTGACGTTGAAGAACTCCGGAGGCGCGGTGAGGATCTGCCAGTGCGCCTCCAGGCCCACGTCGCTGACCAGAGGCACCAGGGTGTACAGGATCTCGGCGACGCCGCCGCCGAAGGCGGTGGCGTTGACGTGCAGGACCTTGCGGCCCCTGAGCCGCTCGCCGAGCTCGTCGATCTCGGCCATGAGGTCCTTCGGGACGATACTCCGATAGTCGGCCAGCATCTTGCGACCGACGTTCACTTCGTGCATGTGGCCTCCGTGGACGGGTGCACGGTAGTACATCACACCGTACCCGTTCGCTAAACTCGTACGTGATGAGAGCGTCGTCCGCAGGAGAATCCCCTCAGTCGCGGGCCGTCGCCGTCCCGTCCGACGGGATGCGGCTGGCCGGCCGACTCTTCCTGCCGGCCGGCCCGCCCCGCGGCGCCCTGCTCGTATGCCACGGCGCCGGCAGCCGCAAGGAGAACCACACGATCATGGGCGAGCAGGCCGCCGCGGCCGGGCTGGCCGCGCTCACCTTCGACTTCCGCGGCCACGGCCAGAGCGAGGGCGCCATGGGCCCGGACGGCTGGCGTGACGCCGTCTCCGCGGGAGACGTGCTGCTCGCCAAGTCCGGAGCGCCCTGGCTCGCGGCGCGCGGGGCGAGCATGGGCGGCATGCTGCTGCTGCTCGCCGCCCAGGCAAGACCCGACTTCTTTCGCTCGCTCGTTCTGTTGTGCCCCGCGGATGGAGCGTCGCTGCTCGCCGGCCTCGACGAGCTCGAGAGCGGCGGCGAGGAGCCGGTCGACGCTCAGGAGCGCGAGTACGCCGGCCGCTTCGACACCCAAGCGCTACGGCCGTTCCTGCAGCGGCTCGACCTGGTCGCCGCCGCCCGTGGGGTGCCGCGCGTGCTGCTCGCGCACGCGCGCGACGACGAATCGGTGCCGTTCGCGCACAGCGAACGCCTCGCCGCCGTGCTGGCCCCGCCCTCGCGGTTCATCCGCATGGACAAGGGCGGGCACCACGGGCCCGGGCGCTCGCCGCACGTGGCCCGGGCGACCCTCGACTGGGTGCGGGCACAGGGAGCATGACAGGGGCGCGGGGGGTCGCCCGCGGCGCCCCGTACCCCTGCAGGCCGTCCCGGCCGCCGGCTCAATCGAACGGCAGCAGTATGCGCGCGATGATGCCGCCGACCACCAGTGCCACCAGGATCGTTCCGGCGCAGATGGCGGCAGTGCGCCGCCAGCCCACCTCTCGTCCCAGCACGGCGATCGTCGCGATGCAGGGGATGTACAGCGCATTGACGATCGCGTACGTCACGATCTGCGACGTCGACATGAAGCTCGAAATGCTCACCACGGCCCCTCCGGCCTCCACCGTCGCGAAGACGAGCAGCAGCTGCAGGGCGAGCTCCTTGCGCAGCACGGCGAACACGAGCGTGAGACCGGCGACCATGGGCAGCAGCAGCCACCCCTCGACGATGGGCCCCAGCACCGTCCCCAGCTCCCAGATCCAGCCGGTCTCGTACAGCAGGCCGAGCGCCATGCTCCCCGCCACGATGATGGGGGCGGCGTCCCACACGAACTCGCGGAAGCGCCGCCACGTCTTGCGCGCGACCTGCCGCACCACCGGCCGGCGGAAGGGGAACATCTCCATCACGAGGATCCCCTTCTCCCCCGGCATGAGGCGGTTCAGCCCGAGACCGGCCATGATGATGACGATGATGATGACGGCGAACGACAGTAGCGCGTACTGCCACCCCGCGACGCCGGCCACGGCGCCGATGATGACCGCCGTGCGCGCGCTGCACGGCGTGAGCGTGGCGAGCACGGCCGCGATGGTCCGCTCACGCTTGTTGCCCAGCGATCGTGTGGCGATGATGGCCGGCACGTTGCAGCCACCGGCGGTGATCAGGGGGATGATCGCGCGCCCGTGCAGTCCGACACGATGCATGATCCGGTCGGTGAGGAACGCAGCCGCGTTCATGTAGCCGGTGTCCTCCACCAGGGCGAGGATGAAGTAGAACGTGAGGATGTACGGGATTCCGACGGCGAGCGTTGCGAGGATCCCGCCGTCGAC
>DAIQNY010000100.1:0-3225 GCA_036788155.1 Actinomycetota bacterium
CCAGGTCGTGGCCCATCACGATCTCGCCGTGCAGACGCCCGGCGTCGGTCATCTGGGGGGCGAGCCCGCCGCTGGTGTAGGCGAGCGTCTTGCCGATGTCGTGCAGCAGCGCACCGGCAACGGTGAGGTCGCGGTCCACGTGCGCGAACCGCGAAGACACGCCGGCCGCCGACTCGGCGACGATGAGCGAGTGCTCGAGCAGGCCGTGCCGGTAGGCATGGTGGTTGCGCACGGCCGCCGGCGCGACCAGGAACGTCGCCCCCGGCTCGCGGCCGCCGTCGAAGGCGCGCTCGAGCAGGGCGCGGAGGTGCGGCTCCTCCACCGAGTCGACGAGCGCGTGCAGCCGCTCGGTGAGCTCGGCGGCGCCCACCGGCGAGACCGGTACGAGGTCGGCCGCGTCGTACTCTTCGTCCTCGGCGGTGCGCAGTCTGCGGACCTGCACCTGGGCCCCGTACTGGGGATGCACGCTGTACGTGCCGCCGACCACGACCACGTCGCCGGCGCAGATCTCGAGGGCCTCCTCGGACGGGTCGAAGTGGATGGCGGCGACCTCCCCGCTGGCGTCTCGGAGCTTGAGGCGCAGGTAGGCCTTTCCGTTGCGGTCGGTCGCGGTGGTCTTCTCGGAGCAGGCATAGGCGCCGTTGACGGTCTGCCCGCTCTCGAGTTCGATGATGGCGCAGCGCTCGGCCGTGCCCGGGATGCTCGGTTGGTCGTTCACGACGGTCTCCTTGGTCCCGGACAGGGTACCAGAACGTCCGGACGGCGCGCGCTGCCGCCTGGTTCACGTTGCTGCGCGGGGCGGCAGCCTCGCCGCCCGTCGTCAGGAGCCCGCCGGGCGCTTCTTGCCTGCCGGGCGCGGCCCGGCCGAGGAGGGACGCGAGGTCTTCTTCGGCGTGGCGCCGGCCTTGGAGCCCTTGCCGGAGGTGGGCTTCTTCCCGGGGCCTTTCTTCGCGACGGCCTTCTTCGCCGGCGGCTTCTTCGCCCCGGCCTTCTTGGGCGAGACGTCCTTGTCTGCGGCCTTCTTGCCGGCCGCCGCTGATGAACGAGCGTCGGGAGTGCGGCGGGTCGTCCCCGGTGCGGGCGCCTCGTCCTGCTCCCCCTCGGCATGTTGACCGATCGGCGCATCCGGCTCCGTCTCCGGCGCGGCGCCGTCCTCCGCCCGCGCCTCGACGGCCGCCTCCGCCTCCGCCGCCGCCATGACCTGCGCCGGCGCCACCGTCACAGGACCGGCAGCGGTCTGGACGGTCGCGATCGCGAGCGCCGGGACAGGGTCGGGCGAAGCAGGTTCGCCGCTCGGCTCCGGGGCCTCGGAGGCCGCAACGGCAGCTGCGGAGACGGTTCCGGTGGTCGCGGCGGCCGTCTGCGTGGACGCCGTCTCCGGTTGCGGCGGCGTCTCGCCGCGGAGCGCTGCGATCTCGGCCTCCTTGGCACGCGCCTCCGACGCCGTTGCGCGCACGCGCTCGACCGCCTGCACCAGCTCTGGGTGATCGAGCGCGCCGATCTCTCCGAGCTCCGAGAGCGCGAACGCCGCTCGACCCAACTCACGCTCGGCCTTCTTCAGGTCGTTCTGCAGCACCACCAGGCGCGCCTGCGCGGCCGTCACCTTGCCGGCCCGCTCCGCGTCCGCGGCGAGGATGCCGGCCTTGTCCTTGACGCTGTCGAAGAACCCCATGTCGCTCCCTTTCGCATCACCGGCCGGGACCGGCCTCTCCACCTCAGTCTCTCGCCTCGGACTGCCTGCGTCCAGAGGTGAGCCGTCGCCGTCGCATCAGTCGCCGTCGCCCCTCGTGCCGCAGGTGGGCGTGGGTTGCGGCGCAGTACGATCGGTCGTGGCAGGCGACTTGAGAAGAGGGCGAGCTTGCGCCAGTCTTGGGGAACACTGCAGGGGTGGCGCGGGCGCCGCGCCCTGGAAGCGTGACCTTTCGGTTCGAGGAGACGATGAACGATGCAGCTCGGCGGCATGGCGTTGAGAGACGGAGTCCTTCTACAGAGCGACGGGTACTGGGCCGCCGCCGTGCGTGACGAGGGCGGCGGCGTCAAGGTCGTCTCGGGCGCCAAGGTGCGGCTGCCCGGACGAGAGGCGCTGCGCCACGTCCCGGTGGTGCGCGGCGTGGTGCGGCTCGGGGAGGCGATGGCCGTGTTGCCGTCGGTCCGCCGTGCGACCGGCACGCCGGTGCTGCCGCAGGAGGACCCGCGGCTGCTCGCGGCGACGGCGGCGAGCGCGGTCGCCACCGTGGCGCTGCGCGCCTCGGCCAAGGGCTCGCCGCTGCTGCGCGAGCTGGCTGTGGCCGGCGTGAGCCTGGCGCCGGTGCTGCTGGCCCTGCGCGACTCGCGCCTCTCCCGCTATCACGGCGCCGAGCACAAGAGCGTGGCCGCGTACGAGAGCGGCGGTGACGCGGCGGCGGCGGACAAGGAGCACGCCCGGTGCGGCACCAACCTCGTAGCGCCGATGGTGGCGACGAGCCTCGCGACGAATCTCGTGCTGCGCGCCGCCGGCAGGGAGCGGCAGCCGGTCGCGACCTTCGTCGCCGGGCTGGTCAGCATCGGCACGGCCATGGAGCTGTTCTCGTGGATGGCCCGACACCCCGAGCACCCGCTGGCGCGCACGCTCGGGAGGCCGGGCCTCGAGTTGCAGCGCCTGTTCACGACGAGTGAACCGACGGAGGACCAGCTGGACGTGGCCGACATGGCGCTGAGAGAGCTGCTGCGGCTGGAGGGTGAGACGCCGGCCGCCTGACGGTGGAGCGCCGGTCTTCGCCGGCGCTCCACCGTCAGGCCGGCGGATCCGGTGCGTCAGTCCGCCGGTTCGCGTTCGGCGAGCCGCTTGCGCCGGCGCTCGGCCGCCTTCTCGTACCAGGCCTTCTGCTCGTCGGTGACGGGCGTGAGCTGCGGTACCGGCATCGGCCTGCCGGTCCCGCTGAGCGCGACGAACACGAGGTAGGCCGAGTTGGTGTGGGTGACCATGCCCGTGGTCAAGTCCTCCGCCTCCACGCGTACGCCCACCTCGACCGAGGTCCTGCCGGCGTAGTTGACGTTGGCGAGCAGCCGGACCAGGTTGCCCACCTGCACCGGATGATGGAAGTCGATGCGGTCGATGGCCGCCGTGACGATGTTGGTGCGACAGAAGCGGAAGGCGCACGCGCCGGCGGCCTCGTCGATGAGCTTCATGATCACGCCGCCGTGGATGTTGCCGAGGTAGTTCGCGTCGGCAGGCTGCATGAGGTG
>DAIQNY010000100.1:3325-11711 GCA_036788155.1 Actinomycetota bacterium
CGCTCGCCGTGCCGGCGGTCCATGATGACCTTGACGTTCGGATTGTCCCGGTAGTGCTCCACGAGCCGCTTGTACGCGTCTTCGCCGAGTTCCGGTGGTACCACGCAGTAGATCACGGCGCCTCCAGCAGGTTGGCGCAACGGTAGCACATGGCCGCCGCACCGGGCCAGACCGATCCTCCGGAGACGAAAGGGCCGGGCCGGCGCTGCGCTGTCCGCCGGCCCGGCCCTTCTGAAGGGGGTACCGACCTCAGTATCGGCAGCTTCGTACACACCTTGAGCTATCCGTGACCCAGCGGCCGAACCGTCTGGTAAGCTAATCCGACGCGCGAACTTCACGTGGGCTTTCGGGGGGGTCAGCGTGCTTCCGTGCCACGACGAGATCGTCAGCAGCACCCCGGCGTTCGAGCGCTCTCTGCGCCTCGAGCGATCGACCGACCGCTCCGCCCCCCTTCATCCCCTGGAGCGCGGGTGAGTCTGTCCGTCGAGAGTGAGCGCCTGCGCCTTGCGGTCGCGGCCGGTGCGGAGATCTCCCGGGCGCTCGCCGGCGACGACGCACCTCAGGTCATCGCCCGCTGCGTGGCTCAGGCGCTGGGCGCGTGGGAGTGCGACCTCACCGAGTACGACGCGGAGACCCGCACGCTGACGGCGACGGCCATGTGGTCCGCGGAGATGACGACGGCCGACCGCGCGTGGGTCGGCAGCGTGCTGACGCTGGCCGAGCGGCCGGGGTACGTCCCCATCATCGATGAGGGGCAGTGTGTCGCCTCCGGCATCGACGATCCGGATCTCCACCCATCCGACCGCGCCGCCATGCTGGAGTGGGGGGAGGTCGCCAGCCTGTCTGTCCCGCTCCACTACAGGGACCGCGGCGTCGTGGGGTGCCTCACCCTGGTCGAGAAGCGAGAGGGCCGCCGTTTCACCGCGGAGGACTGCGAGCTCGTCATGCTCCTCGCCGGCCCGGCTGCCGTGGCGGTGCGCAACGCACGTCTCTTCCGGCTGCAGCAGGAGCAGAACCGGCACCTCATCTCTTTGCTCGACACGGCCAAGGCCATCACGTCCAGCGTGACGCTCGAAGACAGCCTCGCGAGGATCTGTCGCACGGCCGCGGAGGTGCTGCAGACCGGGGAGTGTGTGGCCTACGAGTACGACGCCGAACTCGACGCCGTTGTGTGCCGCGCCTCCTACGGCACATACGACAGGCCGCCTGCCGTCGACGAAACGGGCGTCTATGCGCTGGACGACTACCCCACGGACCGCGCGATCCTCGAGCGAGGCTACGTGGCGCAGGAGAGCATCTCGGACGCCGGCCTTCCGGACGACGCACGCGCATGGATGGAGGAGTGGGGCGAGAAGACATGTCTGCACGTGCCGCTCGTCGTCGAGGGGGAGCGGCTCGGTCTGCTGGTGCTCATCGAGACGGAGCGCGAGCGGGTCTTCAGCTCTGCTGAAGTCGAGCTCGCGCGCGCCATCGGCGAGCAGGCTGCCGTCGCCATCCGGCACGCGCGGCTGTACAGGCGCGGCGAACGCCAGAACGAGCGTTTCGCCGCGCTCCTCGAGACGAGCCGCGTGCTGGTCTCCTCGCTCGACGTGGACGCCGTGCTCGGCGAGGTCCGCCGTGAGGTCGCCGGCCTGTTCTCCGTGCCCGGCGAGCACGTGGCGTTGCTGCTGCGGCGAGGCGAAGCGTTCGTCCCCTTCGAGCCGGGCCTGCACGCGGCCGATTCCGACCGGCCGGCGGTCGAGCTCGACGAGCTCGAGCGCCGTGCCGTCGACGGCCTCATGCCGGCGCTCGCCGCCGGGGACGACTCGGTGCGCCTCGTGGTCCCGTTCGTCGCGGGGAACACCGCCGAGGGCCTGCTTGACCTGCAGGCGCCGCACTGCGACACCTTCGGCGACGACGAGCTCGAGCTCCTGCAGGTACTCGGCAGCCAGGCGGCTGCGGCGCTCGCCAACGCGGCGCTGTACCGTAAGCTCGAGCGCCAGGCGATCACCGACGGGCTCACCGGCCTCTACAACCATCGCTACTTCTACGAGCGGCTCAATCAGGAGATCGCCCGGGCGCAGCGGTACGGGCTGCCCCTGTCGCTGCTCATGATCGATATCGACGACTTCAAACACTTCAACGACCGCTTCGGCCACCCAGTCGGAGACCTCGTGCTCGTCAAGGTGGGACACATCCTTGCCACCGACATCCGCGCCGGTATCGACGTCGCCGCCCGGTACGGCGGCGAGGAGTTCGCCGTTGTGCTTCCCAACACGGCTCGCGACGGAGCGCAGGCAGTGGGGGCACGGCTCGCCCGGCAGCTCTCCGAGCTGCCGGGAGGGCAGGCGCCACCGGTCAACGAAGACGGCGCCCTGGACGTCGGCGAACGCATCCGCGTCACCGTCGCCGACAGCGTGCTGCCTGGAGTGGATCCCGACACGCGCATCACGGTCAGCATCGGCGTCGCCTGCTTCCCCGGTGCGGCCGGGGGGCCCGGAGAGCTCGTGCGCAACGCGGACAAGGCGCTGTACCTGGCCAAGCGACTGGGCAAGAACCGCGTGGAGGTGTTCGGTGACTGAGCTCGAGGGCGGCGCGGTCGCTCTGCCGCGCGATCCGTACGCGGTGGTCCTGGAGGTGGGGACCACGCTCGCCTCCACGCTCGACCCCGACGAGGTGGCTCAGACCATCGCCCGGCAGGTGGGGGAGTCGCTCGACGTCCAGTGGTGCGACATCAACGAGTACGACGCGGACGCGAGAGCCTTCACCTATGTCGCCGTGTGGTCGAAGGCGCTGCGCGGCGTAGACACGGAGTACCTCGGCACCGTCGTCACCCTGGACGAGCGGCCCGAGCGGGATGCCGTGCTGCGCAAGGGCGACGTGCTCGAGACCTACGCGGACGACGAGGGGCTCGATCCACGCGAGCGTGCGATGATGCTCCAGTACGACGAGCAGGCCGTGATGGAGGTCCCGCTCACCTTCGGCGGCGAGATCCTCGGCGTCCTGGGCGTGAGCGAATCCCGCAAGCGCCGGTTCACGGAGCAGGAGAAGGAGCTGCTTCGCCTGCTCGCCGGACCGGCGGCGACGGCGCTGGGCAACGCGCGCCTGTACAGGCGGCAGCAGGAGCAGGCGCGCCGTCTCGCCACGCTGCTCGACGCCAGCAAGGCGCTGGCCGCCTCGGTGGACCTCGACGAGGTGCTCGCCGGCGTCACGCGGCTCGCCGCCGAGGCGGTGGACGCGACCTACGCGACTGTGTACGAGTACCGTCCGCACCACGACGCCCTGGTCTATCGCGCCGACCACTCATCGGCCCCATCGCCCGACGGAGTCGACGAGGACGCGCTGGGTACCGCGTATCCGCTCGACGACTACCCTGGGGAGCGGGCGATCCTGGAGTCGTCCCGGGCAGTGCTGGAGCATGTCTCGGACGCTGGCCTCTCGCCGGACCGTCGGAGCACGATGGAGACCTGGGGGCAGAAGTCCTGTCTGAGTCTGCCCCTGCGGTCGGGCGGGGCCGCGCAAGGCATCCTGCGTCTGTCCGCCACCACCGACGAGCGTCGTTTCGCCGGGTTCGAGCTCGAGCTGCTCGAGGCGTTGGCCGAGGTGGCCGGCGCGGCGGTCCACACTGCGCGGCTGTTCCGCGTGCAGGAGGAAGAGAGCGACCGCCTGCTCCAGCTCCTCGACGTGAGCCATCGCCTCACGTCCACGTTCGACAGGAACGCCGTGGTGTCGACCCTCAGGGAGGGGTCCGAGAGGCTCCTGGCCGGGGGGGTCGCGTCCCACGTGTGGCTGCGCGGCGTCGACGGAGGGCTCCACTCCGCCTCGGGCGAGGACGACGGCGCGGTCGCAGAGCTGGCGAGGGAGGCCCTGGTGACGCGGCGTGCGGCAGAGGTGGCAGCCCCGGAGCGCTCGAGCCTCGCCGTGCCCCTGGCCGTCAAGGACAGCCTCGAGGGGGCGCTCGTCGTCGAGGTCGCCGGGCACCGCGTCTTCTCGTCCGGCGAGCTCGAGGCGCTCCAGGTCCTCGCCAACCAGGCCGCGGCAGCGCTCGAGAACGAACGACTGTACCGGCGCGCCGAACAGGAGGCCATCCGCGACGGTCTCACCGGCCTCTACAACCACCGTCACTTCCAGGAACGCCTGCGCCAGGAGTGCCGCCGCTCGGTACGGTACGGCATGCCGCTCGCGCTGCTGATGCTCGACCTCGACCACTTCAAGTCCTTCAACGACCAGTTCGGTCACCAGACCGGTGACGAGGCGCTGCGGGAGGTTGGGCAGATCCTGTTCACGGTCACTCGCCGCGGCGTGGATCTCGCCGCCAGGTACGGCGGTGAGGAGTTTGCCGTGATCCTGCCGCACACGAGGGCGACGGATGCGCCCCTGGAGGGTGCGGAGACCGGCACCGGCACGAGCACGGTTCCGCCGGCCGGCGCCGGTGCCATCGTGGTGGCCGAGCGCATCCGGTCCGCGATCTCGGACCACCTGTTCCCCGGGCACGGAGGACGGCGCTACGCGCACACCACGGTGACCGTCGGCGTGGCCGACCTGCGCCCGGGTGAGGACGCGGCCGCGCTCATCACGGCCGCCGACGAGGCTCTCTTCGTGGGCAAGCGCGCCGGACGGGACAGGGTGACGGTGCGTGGCGACTGACCCTCGGCTCGAAACCTCCGGTCCCGGCGGCTCGGACGACGCGGACGCCCTCACGCTCGCCTCGAGCGTCAGCGAGGCGTTGTCGACGAGCTCCGGCGTGGACGAGATGCTCGAGGCCGTCGCCCGGCGCGTGGCCGAGGCGCTCGACGTGTGGGAGTGCGATATCTACGAGTATCGCCCGGAGACGGACACGCTCGTGGCCACGGCGCTCTGGGCCGGCGAGGTCACGCCCGATGACGAGGCCTGGGTCGGGACGGTGTATCCCATCGCCGACCGGCCGAGCTACCAGCTCCTGCTGGCCGAGCGTACGGTGCGCGAGCGTCAACTGGACGACCCACGGACGTCTGCCGCCGACGCGGCCGTCATGGAGCGCTGGGGCGAGTGCAGCGTCGTCTCCGTCCCGCTCGTCTTCCAGGACGAGGTGATCGGCGCGCTGACGCTCGTCGAGAAGCGCTCCCCGCGCCGCTTCGACGAGGACGACCTGCGGCTGCTGGAGTTGCTGGCCGTGCCCGCGGCCGTGGCCGTGCACGCGGCGCGCGGCCTCCGTCGCGAGGCGGAGCAGGCCCGCCGGCTCACGGCCCTGCTCAGCGCCAGCCGCGCCATGACCTCCACGATCGATCTGGACGTGCTCCTCGCGACCATCACCCGCGTGGCTCGGGAGGCGCTCGCCACGGCAGAGTGCGCCGTCAACACCTACGACAGGGAGACCGAGACGATCACGGTGGTGGCTCTCGAGCAGCGCACGCCCGCGCCCGACGGGGAGCGATGGATCGGACGGACCTACTCGCTCGATGAGTTCCCCGCCGACCGCCGCATCCTGGTCGGCGGGCGGATCGTGGAGGAGCGCGTCTCGGACCCGGACCTGGACGAGGCGAACCGCGCTGACATGCTCGCGAACGGGGAGAAGTCGTTTCTCAACGTGCCGCTCGTCTACGAGGGCGAGCCCATCGGGTTGCTGGTGTTCATCGAGACGGAGGTGGAGCGGCGCTTCACGGATGAGGAGCGGCAGGTGGCCGCCGCGCTGGGAGAGCAGGCCGCGGCGGCTATCCACCACGCGCAGTTGCTGCGCCGCACCGCCGTACAGAACCGCCGGCTCGAGCTGCTGCTGGAGTCGACGCGCGCGGTCAGCTCCTCGGTGGACCTCGACGAGGTGCTGGAGATCGTCGCCCGGACGGCGGGGGAGCTGCTCGGCAGCCAGGAATGTCGGATCCAGGAGTACGACCCGGTCGCCAACACGGTCCAGCCCGTCGCCCTCTGGCAGCGGACGCTCGACGAACTGGCGCGCTCGAGCCTCGGGCAGGTCGTCTCCCTCGGCGACGACCCGGAAGAGCGCGCCTTCCTCGAGGCGTGTGACGTGCTGGAGCAGCGCTACTCGGACCCGGAGCTCCCGGCGACGACGCGGCCGCTGTTCGACAAGTACGGCGACCGCGCGTACCTCAACGTCCCGCTGGTGTTCAACGGACGGCCGGTCGGCGCGCTGGTCCTGGTGGAGAAGGAGCGGGAGCGCCACTGGACGGATGACGAGGTGGCGCTGGCGACGGCACTGGCGGAGCAGGCCGCCGTCGCCATCGAGCACGCTCGCCTGTACAAGCGCGTGCAGGACCAGGCGATCACCGACGGCCTCACCGGTCTCTACAACCACCGCCACTTCTACGAGCGGCTCGACCACGAGATCGCCCGCGCACGCCGCTACGGCACGCCGGTCTCGCTGCTCATGATCGACCTGGACGACTTCAAGGCCTTCAACGACCGCAACGGCCATCTGGCCGGGGACGCGGTGCTGCGCGCGCTTGCGGCCGTCCTCAGGTCCGAGCTGCGGCAGCGCCTGGACCTGGCGGCCCGCTACGGCGGCGAGGAGTTCGCGGTGATCCTGCCTAACACCCCGCTGGCCGCGACCTGTGAGACACAGATGGAGATGGACCTCAGCGGGCGTCTGGCGGGGATCCGCGGCGAGGAGCCCCCGCCACCGCCGGGACACGCCGACGGCGCGGAGCAGGTGGCCGAGCGTATCCGGGCCCGGGTGGCGGGCTTGCGGCTGGTCGGGCCGGACGGCTCCGTCCTGCCGCCGCTCACCGTGAGCATCGGCGTCGCGGTCTTCCCCGTGCGGACGAGTTCGCCGGAGGACCTGGTGGGTCACGCCGACGCCGCGCTGTACGCGGCCAAGCGGGGCGGCAAGGACCGCGTCGAAGTCTATGGATGAGGTGCGGCCGGCGGCCGTCGCCGGCCGCGATGCCGGCAGTCTGCTGCGAGGGGTCGTCAGAGAGATCGGGGAGGCGCTCAGTCTCTGGTCCGTTGACTTGTGGGACTTCAGCGGCGACGCCGACACGCTCGAGTGTCGCGCCTACTGGTGCCGTGACCCCGAGGTGGCGCGGCGCGACGACTGCGTCGGCACCGTGGTGGGACTCGACCAGAGCCACGATCTGCGCCGCCTCGTGCTCGCCGCCGATGTGGTGGAGCGGTACGCCGGCGACGATCTCTCGCCGGCGGAGTCGGCTGCGTTCGCCCAGGCCGGGTTCACGCTCCGGATCGATGTGCCGTTGCTCGCCGGTGCGGAGGTGCTGGGGATACTGAGCCTGGCCGACGTCGCTCGGGACCGGCGGCTCGCCGCGGACGAATGCGCCGCCTTGGCGACGCTCGCGCCGCTGGCCGCGGCGGTGTTGAGATCGGTCCGCATGGCGGAGGCCGAGGCCGAGCGCGCAGGTCGACTCGCGCAGCTGCTGGCCACCGGCAGCGGGATGCACGCCTCTCTCTCGGCCGACGAGATCGTCGCGGAAGTGCGGAGGGAGGCGGCACGGCTCCTCACAGGCGCGCCGTGCGAGGCCAGAGTCGCCCTGCGCCGGGACGAGGGAGAGTTCGCGCTTGCCGGCGCCCCTGGGCCGGCGCACGCCGGCTGGCGTGCGGACGCTCTGGCTCGCCAGGCCGCCGACCTCGGTCGCCCCGAGCAGGGACGCACGGCGGACGGCGGGGCGCGGCTGGTGCTGCCGCTCGGCGTCGGTACGCCCGCCGCCGGCTTCCTCGAGCTCACGGCGCCGCTGCGCCGGCGATTCCGCGACGAGGAAGTGCAGCTCGCGGGCCTTCTGGCGGGCCAGGCTGCGGCAGCGTTCGAGCGCGCGAAGGCCTTTTGTGCTCTCCAGAGCCGCTCCGCGACCGACAGCACGACCGGGCTGTACGGGCGCTGGTACTTCTACGAGAGGCTGTACGCGGAGATCGCCCGGGCCCGCCGCTACCGCCAGCCGCTGGCACTCGTCTTGGCCGAACTCGACGGCGAGGAGAAGGTCGCGCGTGAGCACGGTCCCGCATTCCGCGACGCCGTGCTCTCCGCCATCGCACGGCTTCTTCTCGCCAGCCTGCGGGACAAGGTCGACGTTGCCTGCCGACTGGGCGGAGGCCGGTACGCCATGCTGCTGCCCAACACCGGCTCGGGGCCGGACGCGGCCGGCCTCGTGGCAGAGCGCGTCCGGCAGAGGATCGCCGGCACCCTCTTGGCCGACGATGAGGTCGGCGAGCTCGGCAGGCACTCGATGAGCGTGGGCGTCGCCGGATACCCGGCGGACGCCGAGGACGGCGACGAGCTGGCGGCGGCGGCCGGCGACCGACTCGCGGCCGCACAAACGGCGGGCGGCGACCGCGTCGAGCCGCCGTTGCCGGCGCCGGAGGAAGCACCGGGCCCGCACGATCCGGACGCCGCGCCGGTGGAGTACCGGCCGGATGCGGCGCCGGCCGAGCATGGACCCGGCGGCCGGCCGGACTGAAGGCTGCC
>DAIQNY010000101.1:0-11316 GCA_036788155.1 Actinomycetota bacterium
ACCTGCTCTTCGCCTGAACGCGACAGCGAGTGCCCGGGGCGCGAGCCGCCGCGGCTGGTTCATCCTCGGCGGCGTCGTCATCGTCGCGCTGATCATCGGCGTGCTCGTGACCGACGGGCGCTGGCGCGACGGTCTCGGCGTGGCGTTCACGCTGGTGGCGGCCCTTGCGGTGGTGGCGCTCGCGATCGCCGCGGTCAAGCCGGCGACGCTGGGCCGCTGGTTCGGCGGCGCGCAGGCGCGGACGCTGCTTGTCACGTTCGGCGTGGTAGCGGCGGGCTGCTTCGTCCTCGCCGCCGTCCTCTGGTGGATGCCGCACTACGAGGTCGTGGCGCCGGCCGACACCCGCATCGCCCTGGACGAGCAGCCGGAGATCACGGTGCTGGTCGTCAATCGCGGCCTCTTTGGCGGCACGTACAGCGCCGCCTACGCGGTGGACGGTCACGAGCAGGACGCCGTCGCCTTCCCCCTCGGCGGGGGCGACGGCCGCGAACTCACGCTCCCGCTGTCCGCGGACGCCGAGCGCGGCCCCGTGCTGCTCACGCTCGGCGGCGCGTCCATCGAGGCACGGGCCGTCCTGCCGCCTACCTTCACGGTCGCACCGCTGCAGCTCGACCCGTCGCCGGCGAAGCTGGGCGACTCCGTCGTGCTCGCCACCACCGTCGAGAACGTCGGCGACCTCGCCGGCACCTTCGACGGCGTCCTCACGGCCAACGGCGAGGAGTTCCTGACGCAGCCGGTGAAGGTCGGCCCCGGCAGGTCGGTGGATGTGACCTACGACATCACCGCCGACGTCGCCGGCGAGTACGACCTCACTCTCGGCGACGCGGCCGCGACCTTCGTCGTCGTCGAGCCCGTCCGCCTCAAGAACGGCTACGTGATCAAGCGCTCCGTGTCCGGCGGCCGCGCTTCGCTCAGCATCGTGAACAAGACCGGCTCCGACGCCGTCGCCGTCTTCACGCGCACGAGCAACAAGCGCAAACCCGTCCTGGCCGTGTACGTGCGTGCGGGCAAGAAGGCCAAGCTCACCGGCATCCCGGACGGCAGCTACGTGTTCTGGGACTGCTGCGGCAGCGACTTCAACTGGACGATGCGCGACTTCTACGCGCCGGTCGAGTACAAGCGCTGGCTCGATCCGCTCGAGTTCGACACCACCCAGTCGACCAAACACTGGACCACGTACTGGTCAGACGCCTACTACAACTACTCGCAGGGTCACACGCGGACCACCACCCATTGGACCAACTGGACGATCACTCTCGGCACTGGGGAGAGCAAATACACGAGGGTGGTCGAGGAGACGGGGTTCCCGCAGTTCTGATCGGCCGCAGGAGACCACACGTCGGGAGCGAGCCGGAGGCCCGGCCGCCGGGAGGCGACCGGGCCTCCGGCGTGAGACACTGTCGCGCGTGAGCGACGAGCGCGACATGCCGCGCAAGAAGAGGGCGAAGCAGCCGGACCCGGACTTCGCCTCCTACGCCTGGCTGCTGATCGGGACGTTCCGGACGGCGGCCGGCTGGCTGGACCTGACGGCCGGCCGCCTCCGTTTCTCGACGTCCGAGGAAGTCGTGTTCGACGTCGCCGTGGAGCACATCAGCAACGTCGACTGGCCCTGGTACTACTTCGGCGGCGGCGTGAAGCTCACCGCCGCCGGCGTCCGCTACCGCCTCTCCTTCGTGCTGCCCAACGGCGGAGAGTACCCGGCGGCGCGAGCGACCGCGGCCGCCGGCGACCTCGCAGCCCTCAGCATCGTCTGGCAGAAGGCCTCCGATATCGGCGCCGGACACAAGGTGGGCAAGGAGTGGAAGCGGCGGCTCACGGAGGCCGTCCCGGCCGCGCCCCGCGGCCCTGCCGGCCCGGACAACCCCGCCTGAGCCGGCGCGCCTCCCGGCGCGCCGGGCCGGTCCCCGACCGGCGCCTACCGGCCCTTCCCGCGCCCGGACCCGCTTCGATACAGTAGTACGCGGAGCCCGGAGAACTACCGGGGAGGGGTATGGGCGCGGTCGCAGCCGCGCCGAGGGGGAGGTCCGTCGTGCCGCAGTCAGTCGCGTTCCGCCACCGTCAGTGTCCGCTCAGACCCGTCGTCCTGCGCGCCGCGACGACAGTCATCGCCGTCGCCCTCGCACTGCTCGCGATCGTCGTCGCGCCGCCGGACGTCTTCGCCGGCGGCTGGCTGCAGCAGGCCTCCGGCACCACGTCGTCGTTCCGCGCCATCGACTTCGCCGACGCCTCGCACGGCTGGGCTGTCGGCGAGGCCGGTCTGGTGCGGGCCACGGCCAACGGAGGTGCCGCCTGGGCGCCGCAGACCTCCGGCGTGTCGCAGGAGCTGTACGGCGTAGCCTTCGCGGATGTGTCGCACGGCTGGGCGGTGGGAGAGGGCGGCGTCGTCGTCGCGACCGTCAACGGTGGGGCGGGCTGGGAGGCGCAGACGTCGGGCACGTTCAGCACCCTGTACGGCGTAGCCGCCGCCGGGTCTTCGCACGCCTGGGCGGTGGGCATGGGCGGCACGATCGTCGCCACCGCCAATGCCGGCGCCATGTGGGGCGGTCAGGTGTCCCCGACGACCCAGCACCTCACCGCGGTCACCTTCGTCGACGCGTTGCACGGCTGGGCCGTCGGTCACGCCGGCGTGATCCTCGCCACCGCGAACGGCGGCGCCTCCTGGCAGGCACAGGCGTCGGGCACGTCGGCCGAGCTGACGGACGTCGCCTTCGTCGATGCCTCCCACGGCTGGGCGGTCGGCGCCGGCGGCGTGATCCTGTCGACCGTCGACGGCGGTGTGCACTGGACGCCCCAGAGCGCCGGCGCCGCCTTCACGTGGCGACTCTCCGGCGTGGACGCCGCGGACGCCTCGCACGCCTGGGCGGTCGCCGAGTGGGGCAGGATCATCGCCACCGAGGACGGCGGCGCCACCTGGACCGCGCAAACGTCCGGGACGGACAGGAGCCTCGCCGGCGTCGTCTTCACCGACGCGACGCACGGCTGGGCCTGCGGGCAGTTCGGGACCATCCTCGTCACGACGACGGGCGGCGTCTCGCCCCCGCCGCTGGCCAAGGCACCGCTCATCACCAAGGTGAGCCCGACGGCGGCCAGGCGCGGCGCCGTGGTCACGCTGACGGGCAAGTACTTCGGCGCCAAGCGCGGGAAGAGCTCGGTGCGCTTCGGCGGCAAGACCTGCGCCAAGTATCTCTCGTGGAGCGCCACGCGTATCCGCTGCAAGGTGCCGGGGAAAGCCGCCGTCGGCACGGTCAAGGTGACCGTGAAGACGGCGGCCGGCACGAGCAACGTCAAGAAGCTCAGGGTGAAGCGGTAGCCGGTGCCGGGCCGCGGGCGGCGCACCGGGATCACGCGCCGCTCGTCGCCGGCGCGCTCTCAGCGTCGTGCCAGACCGTCCGTGAGGTCGTCCTCGCGCTGGACGGTGGCCTCGATCCGCGCCGACCAGGCGTGCTGGTGCCCCGTGCGCATGAAGCCCTCACGCTCGATCGGCAGGAGGAAGAAGCCGTCGGCGATCGCCTGGAACGGCTCTGACCACTCGTCCAGGTCGCTCACGGGCAAGACCAGTTCGATGGCAAACGTCTGCCGGGGTGTGTGCAGCAGGGAGAGGCACTCTACCGGGGCTCCCGCGTCCGCGCCCGCCTGCGCGACCGTCGTGAGTTGCAGCACGGGAAAGCCGCGCCAGAAGAGGCCAAGTGCCTCCAGCGTGTTGGCGCGAGTGACCTCGAGGAATCCGCGGCCTGTGCGCTCCGCCTCCCTCTCCCAGTCCCACATGCCCAGGCGCTCCGGCTGCACGGCGAGGGCGTCCGTCGTGAGAAGGAGGCTCGGGGCGAGACCGCGGGCGACGCTCTCGACGGTCGCGTCACGTGTGGTGAACAGGACGGCGGCCGCGATCCGTATGGGGATGCGCATGCTCCAGGCGGCGCCCAGGCGCGGGTCCGCGGTGTCGTCCGTGTGGACGACGGACGAATCGTCGAAGGTGACGCCGAAGCCGTAGTCGGGGTTGCTGTACGTGACGATGGCCATGGGCGATCCATTCATGCGGGGATGTCAGCATATGCGAGACGGGGCGCGGGCGCAGCGGGTTCGATCTCTAGACGGATGTCTCGCTTCCCGCGCTCTCAACTGTCATCGGCGGGGTCGCCCGGGGAAGACCCACGATGTGGACGTCGTCGCGACCAGGGGGTGTGAGCCATGGCCACCTACGAGTTCGTGTGCAGCGAGTGCAAGACGGAGTTCGAGGTCACCTGTCACATGGACGAGCGCGAGGCGCAAGCCGTGTGTCCGAAGTGCGGCAGCCATGAGGTCAAGCAGGTGTACACGGCCGAGTTCTCCTCGCCGCCGCCGGACAAGTACTGACGCCGTTCCGGCGGCCCGGCGCTCGTTATCGCGGACCGTTTCGGTCCGGAATGGGCGGGGTACTCTGTGCCGCACACGCGAAGACCGGGCCGGGGGGCGGCACAGCCGCCCGGCCCATCCACGACAAAGGAGCAGCATGGCAGTCCAGGTAGGTCAGCCCGCACCCGACTTCGCCCTCACCGGCGTCAAGGACGGTGACTTCGTCGACGTGAAGCTCAGCGACTACCGCGGCACGTGGGTGGTGCTGTTCTTCTATCCGCTCGACTTCACGTTCGTCTGCCCGACCGAGATCCAGGGGTACGCCAAGCACAACAGCGAGTTCGAGGACCTCGGCGCGGTCGTGTTCGGCGCCAGCACCGACAGCGAGCACAGCCACAAGGCGTGGATCGAGCGAGACTTCGGCGGCTCGCTCCCCTTCCCGCTGCTGAGCGACATGCGTCGCGAGACTGCCGATGCCTATGGGGTTCTGCTCCCCGAAGGCATCGCCCTGCGCGGCACGTTCATCATCGATCCCGAGGGGACGCTCAAGTACGCCGTGATGCACGACAACAACATCGGGCGCAACACTGAGGAGACGCTGCGCGTCCTCCAGGCACTGCAGACCGGTGAGCTTTGCCCCGTCGACTGGCGGCCGGGCCAGGCGACGCTGGGCTAGAAGACCTACGAGAACGGTGGCGGCGCCGCGAGCGGCAGCCGCGCCGAGTGTGAGGGGCGCCGCGAACCGGAGGGTCGCGCGGCGCCCCTCGTCGTTGCGGCCTCGACCGTGGACGCTGGTCCCTTGGGTTCCGCTCGCGGCGGGTACGCTGGCTGCAGGGACACGGCGAAGGGAGACACATGGCGGTCATCGACGACTGGTTCGACCAGCGGACGCTGATGGAGCTGGTGCCGATCGACGTGTACGTCCGCGGCGCGTCCGCGGTCGGGGCCGGCGCGGTGCGCATCATCAAGCGCGACCACTCGCAGCTGGTGACGTCGGTGGAAGCCGGCGACGACGTGGTCGGTTCCGAGTGGAGCATGGACGGCGAGCAGCTCACGTTCGCGTGCACCTGCGGCGACGCCGACGAGCGTCCCTGCGAGCACCTCATCGCCTCCGCCCTCGCCACGTGGCCGGGAGAAGCCCCCGACGAGGAGGGCTGACGTCGGTCGATACGCGATGCGCCCGGGTCGACGTCGGGCGCGCCCGGTCGTGTGCAGCCGCGTCCCGGCCGGCTCGAGAGATGAGGTGATCGGCATGAGGTTCCGCAATCTGGGCGGCACTGGGCTCAAGGTGTCAGAGCTCTGCCTCGGCGCGATGACGTTCGGCACACGGGGCTGGCAGGGCGTCGGCGTGGTCGGTCAGGAAGGGGCCGACGCCCTGGTGCGTCGCGCGCTCGACGCCGGCGTCACCTTCTTCGACACCGCCGACGTGTACTCGCGTGGCGAGTCAGAGCAGATCCTCGGCGCCGCGCTGAAGGCGGCCGGCATACCGCGGCACTCCGTGGTCGTCGCCACCAAGGTGCGCGGGTCCATGAGCGACGCCGCCGGGGCCGGCACGGGCGATGTGAACAACCGCGGACTCGGCCGCAAGCACATCCTGGAGAGCATCGACGCCAGCCTTCGGCGCCTCGGTATGGACTATGTGGACCTCTATCAGATTCACGGCGTCGACCCCACCACGCCCGTCGAGGAGACGCTCGAGGCCCTGAACGACGTGGTCCGCGCAGGCAAGGCGCTCTTCATCGGCGTGTCGAACCTGGCGGCCTGGCAGATCGAGCGCGCACTGGGCATCTCCGACCGGTGCGGCTGGGCGCGGTTCGTCAGCGTGCAGGCCTACTACTCGCTCGCGGCCCGCGACCTCGAGGTGGAGGTGCTGCCGATGGCGCGCCTCGAGGGGCTCGGTGTGCTCGTCTGGTCGCCGCTCTCCGGTGGGTACCTCTCGGGCAAGTACCGCGCGGGATCGCCTGCGGAGGGCCGGCGCAGCGCTCGTGCCTTTCCGCCGGTGCATCCGCGCGGCGAGGAGGCGCTCGCGGCGCTTGAGGACGTCTCCCGCGAGCGCGGCGTCGGCATGGCCGCCGTGGCACTCGCCTGGCTTCGCGCCCGCCATGGCGTGACGTCCGTGATCGTCGGCGCGCGCACGCTCGACCAGTTCGAGGCGAACCTCCCGGCCGCCGAGCTCGAGCTGACGCCGGACGAACTCGCGCGTCTGGGAGAGGCGACGGCTCCGGAGCTCCCCTATCCGCAGTGGATGATCGCACGCCAGACCGGCGCCCCGCACACGTTCTGACGCCGCACGCCTCTCGACGCCCCCGCCATCTGACGTTCCGGTACCTCCAGACGCGCCTCACGCCTGCTGACGCCGTCGAGATGGAACCCTCGGCCGACGCCGTCGCCGGGGGTGCCGCAACGGCGCGAGACGTTAGTTCCGGCGTCGTCGTGCCGATACCTGCTGTACGGCGGGGGGCCAAGGGCAGCGAGGGAGGAAGAGCATGGCGCAGTTGCGCCTCGTGGAACCGGCTATCGATACCTACGGATCGCGGCGCGCGTGGAAACGCCGGCGCCGCGAGCGGCAACACGTCGTCTCGCAGCGCGGACCCGCTCTCTCGACGGTCGCCGTCGGCAGTCTCGTCCTCCTCGCCGTCATCGTGGTCGCCGTGCTCCTGCTCAGCCAGGTCGCCTCGGCGTTCGTGGGCTGACGGCTCCAGCCGCGCCTCCAGGCCCCACGGCACCGGGCAGTGATGCCGTACAATCGAGCCGTGCCCATCTACGAGTACACGTGCTCCCGCTGCGGCGAGCGCTTCGAGATCATGTGCGGCCTCTCAGAGCGTGAGGAGAAGGCCGCGTGCCCAGCCTGCGGCAGCCGCGACGCGGCGCAGGTCCTGGGCGGCTTCACCGTCGGCATCTCCCGCACGCGACTCAATCCCGGCCACTTCGAGCGCAAGAGGGGAAAGGCGCCGGAGTACAAGCCGCCGGCCGGCGGCTGAGCACCGGCGCCTGAGTCTCGGGCGGTCCCGAACGCAGACACGACGCCGCGGAGAGGGCCGGAGGCACTGGGCCGGCCCTCTCCGCGGCGCCGTGCTCGACCCGGCCGGATCGCGCGTCGCGGCGCACGCCGGGGGGTCCGAGACGCGCGGCTCGTCGGCGCGCGGTCCAGCCGGGTCGTCTACGTGATTCCCGCTTCTCGCCGGGCCACGCCGTTGCGGCCTCCAAGCCCCGTCCCGCGAAAGTCATCTCCCGAGTCCGCGCCGCCGATAACAGGGGGGATGGCGACCATCCTGCAGCACAGCGACTGGCTCAACGGGCGGGTTCCCGACTCGGTGCGGGCTCACCTTCGGCAACTCGTCGAGGTGGTCGGCTACCTGCCACACCGGCAGCCGCTCGGCGTGATCACGGCCGACGCCGTGCTGCTCGCCGCCAACCGCCCCTTCCTCGACCTCCTTGGGGCCTCAGGCGACGAGCAGCTCGGCGCCGACTGGGACGACTTCATGCCGGGGTGGAGCGAGCGCACCGGCGCTCTCGGGGGCGAGGGGGAACTTCTCTTCACTCAGGCGTTCGAAGACTATCTGCTGCCCTGCGACGGCAAGCCGGTCTGGGTACGGGTCGTGGCATGCCCGGTGTTCACGCCCGAGCCGGCCGCTGAGACCGGCACGGAGGTCCTGGCGGCGTGGGCGCTGTTCGTGCTCGACCAGCGGCCGGGGGCGCAAGAGGTCGACGAGCATCGCCGTGGTGCCATCCTCGACCTTCTCCTCGAGAGCCCGCGCGAATTCGTGGTCCAGCTTGATCCCGATGGGCGCCTCCGCTATCTGTCGCCCTCGCTCAGGCGGGCCCTCGGGGTGTTCGCCGACGGTGCGGAGGGCAAGCCGATCGGCGATCTCCATCTCATGGGGTCGCCCGCCTTCTCGGCCCGCTTCCCTGCCGTCATGGAGAGCCTGCTCGGGCCGCCGTACGGCGCCGAGTTCGAGATGACCTTGACCACGACCGAGGGCGACCACGTGGTCGACTGGCGCTTCCAGTCGTTGCTGTCCGACGGCGGGACGGTGGAGGGGATCCTCGGTGCGGGCCACGACGTCACGGAGCACCGGCGTGCGGAGGCGGAGCTCGCCGAGAGCGAGCTCCGCCTCCGCACGCTCGTCGAGTCCACGAACCAGGTCGTCTGGACCGCGGCCCCCGGCGGGGCGATGGACGGGCCTACGGACAGCTGGTCGAGGTTCACCGGTCAGACGGAGCAGGAGGCGTGCGGCGACGGCTGGACGGAGGTGATCCATCCCGACGACCGTCAGCGGGTGCTGCGAGCGTGGGCAACGGCGCTCGCGGAGCGCGAGGTGTTCGCCTGCGACTACCGGCTGCGCAGAGCTGACGGCGCGTACCGATGGATCGAGGCGCGCGCCGTCCCGCTGCCGGGACCGCGCGAGCCGCGGTACTTCGGGGTGGGGCACGACATCACGGCGCGCAAGCGCGCCGAGGAGACCGCGCAGCGGCGCGTGGAGCTGGAGACCATGGTCGCCAGTGTCTCCAGCAGGTTCGCCTCGGCGGACTTCGACATGATCCCGGAGGCGGTCGACTTCGCACTCGCGGAGACGGGGAGACACCTCGGGGCCGACAGGGTGAGCCTCTTCCTGCTGGCGCAGGACGGCGAGCGGCTCGACGGCGTGAGGGAGTGGCTGGGCGAGACCGGGACGTGCTCCGACGGCGACGTGTCCCTGGGGGCCCGGCGTCTCGACCGGATGCTCGCGCGATCGCCGCACGGCGAGGCGCTGGTGCCGCGTGGGCCAAACGATCTGCCGACGGGAGCGGAGGTCGAGCCAGAGTTGCTCGAGGGCGTGCCCGGAGCCGTTCTCGCGGTGCAGGTGCTGCAGGAGCAGACTCTGGTCGGCGTGCTTGCCTACGAGATGGACGCCACCGAGCGCGACGGCACTGCGGCGGCCTCGTCGCGGCGTTGGGGCGACGAGGACGTCTCGCTGGTCCGGCTGGTCGCCGACCAGCTCGCCAGCGCCTACCTGTGGCGCTGGGACGAGCTCAACCTGCGCGCCGTCGCCGACGGCTTCCTCGCCTTCGGTCCGGACGCCGGGCGGAATCTCTCCGAGGTCTGTCGTGCGGCCGCCGCCGTCACCGGTGCCGACGTGGTCCTGTACACGCGCCGGCAGGGTGGAAGGCTGGTCACGGAGACCGGTTGGAACATCCCCGAGGGCCTTCCGTGGACGACCGCGGAAGAGGGACGCCTGGACGCGGCGGTGCTCGAGCGGACGCACGGCGAGGTGTGGGTGGTGCAGGACCTTCCGGCGACACCCTACGCCGAGACCTCTCCGATCGTGCGGCTGGTGGGCGCGCGGGTGTACGCCGGCTTCGCCGTGGAGGTCGAAGGCAAGACCACCGGTGCGCTGAGCTGTCTGTTCGCGCACGACGTCACACTCCGCGAGAGCCAACTGGAACTCCTGCGGGTGCTCAGACGTGCGATCACGGTCGAGGAGGAGCGGCGCCTGGCTCTCGAGGACCGCTTCCTCGGGATGGCCCAGCTCGAGCAGGCCATGGAGCGCATGGTCATCACGCTTTCGGGTGCCGTGAGCGCCAGGGATCCCTACACGGCCGGTCACGAGGAGCGGGTCGGGGAGCTGAGCGTCGCCGTCGGACGCAGGCTGGGCCTGGAGGCGGACGACCTCCGCCTGCTGCGGTTGGCGGCGATCGTCCACGACCTGGGCAAGATCAGCGTGCCCGCCGAGATCCTCAGCAAGCCCGTGGCGCTGAGCGACGCCGAGTTCGCGATCATCCGCGGACATGCGGAGGCGGGCTGGGCGATGCTGGAACCGGCAGGGCTGCCCGCCTCCGTGACGGACGCGGTGCTGCAGCACCACGAGCGTCTCGACGGCAGCGGATACCCCCACGGCCTCCGCGACGACGAGATCGGCCTGTTCGCCCGCATCATCGCCGTCGCCGACGTGGTCGAGGCCATGTCGTCGCACCGTCCCTACCGCCCCGCCATCGGGATCGCACCCGCGCTCGAGGAGATCGAGCAGGGCGCCGGCAGCCGCTACGACGCCGCCGCTACCGAGGCATGTCTGCGGCTGTTCCGCGAGGAGGGCTTCACCTTCAGCAGCTGAGGGACGACTCGTTCCGTCAGATCAGGTGTTAAGGTTCGTCAGGGAGTCACGTCAGAAGGTATGGTGTCGTGGTCCATGGCGTGGGAAGCACAAGCGGAGGTCAGCCGAGGAGGTTTCGCCGACGAGGCGGAGCTCGTGGCCGGCCTGCGCGCAGGCGAGGGTGAGGCGTACAAGGCGCTGCACGCCGCCTACGCCGCGCCGATCTACAACCTCGCGCTACGGATCGTCGACGACCCTCACGAAGCACAGGACGTCGCGCAGGAGGTGCTGCTCAAGGTGTTCCGCGGTCTCCCCGGTGATGAGACGGACGTGAACCTCCCGGCTTGGCTCTACCGGGTCACCGTCAACGCCGCCTTCGATCTGCTCCGCGTGCGCAGGCGCCGTCCGTGCACCGTGGCCGACGAGAGCGTCCCCGAAGCCCCGGACGCCGTCGACGAGTTCGAGCGCGCGGAGCTCTCGCGCCGGGTGGAGTCCACGCTGCGCGAGCTCCCCAAACGACAGCAGCTCGCGCTGGTCCTGAGAGACGTGCACGGCCTGAGCGTGGGGGAGACCGCATCGGTGCTCGGCCTCACGAAGGGGTCGGCCGACGTGCTGCTCTCGCGGGCGCGCGCCGGCTTCCGCAAGGTCTTCCTCTCCGGCGCTGGATCGATCTCGGGGCGCTGCGACCTGGCCGACTGGGCGCTCGCCGCCGGCGTCGGGCGCGGCGAGCAGGTGCCGGCCACGCTGCTCGAGCACTCGCACACGTGTGCCGACTGCCGCCGCGTCGTCAAACTCTGGGGCGCGGCGCCCGTCGGCATCGGTATTCTGGTATCCCAGACGGCTCTGCCGGCCAAGCTCAGTTTCGGCGCCACCCTGGCTGCCGCGAAGGCAGCCGGCATCGCGATCCCTGCCGGCC
>DAIQNY010000102.1:0-11250 GCA_036788155.1 Actinomycetota bacterium
GCCTGTCACGAACTCGTCGCGGCCGTTGTGCTTGGCGGCGTACATGGCCGCGTCGGCGCGCCGCAGGGCGTCGCGCTCATCCTCGTCCTCCGCCCCCACGAGCGTGCCGCCGGCGGACACAGTGAGGCGCAGCCCCGCCTCCTCCGCCGGCGCGAAGCGGGAGTCGCGGACGAGGGTCACCAGACGGCGCCCGTACACCTCGAGGTCGTCGTCTGTGGCCAGGCCGCAGAGCACGACGAACTCGTCGCCGCCCTGCCGGGCGGCGACGTCCATCTCCCGCACGTTGCCGGCGAGGATGCCGGCGACGAACCGGATCGCCTGGTCGCCGGTCTCGTGCCCGAGTCGGTCGTTGATCTCCTTGAGCGTGTCGATGTCCATCTGGATGACACCGTACCGCCGTCCCAGCCGCCGGTACAGGGCGAAGTGCTGCGCCAGCGCGGCGTCGAGGTAGCGGCGGTTGAAGAGTCCGGTGAGCGAGTCGGATACGGCAGAGTCGGAGAGCTCCTGGATGCGCGCCACCAGCTCCTTGCCGGCGACGCTCTCCAGCTCTCCGAAGACTTCGACGCCGTGACGCCGTCCGTCGATCTCGACGACCGTGGTCTTGACGTACACGGCCAGCCGCTCGCCGTCCTTGCGCCGCAGGAAGACCTCGCGGATGGAGCGGTCGCGGCCGGTCTCGATGCAGGTCTGCAGCGGGCATCCGCCCACGCAGAGGCGCCGCCCGGTCAGGTCCGTGTGTGCCAGGAGGTCGTCGTCGCAGCGGCGACCCACCACCTCGGTGGCGGAGTAGCCGGTGATCCGCTCCGCGCCGGCGCTCCAGAAGGTGATGGTGCGGTCTGGACCGACCACGTACACCCCGTCGCTGATGGCGTCGAGGATGTGGTGGAACGCGAGGTCTCTGCTGTGCTCACCGGCCACGGGCTCTGCCTACCCTGCGCGCGGCCGCCCTATGCGGGCGCCGGTGTACGTGTCACTCGCCGTCCAGCGACGCGTCCAGGGTGGCGCTCGCGTCCTCGTCGCGGCAGCGGTACAGCCGGCGCGCGTCGCGCAGCCCCTCAGAGCTCTCGTCGAGCACGGCGGCCATCTCCCGCCAGAGACACACGTCCTGCTTCAGGTATTTGCTCTTGATCACGGGGCCGCACTCCTCGTCCAGCGGGCACGCGTAACAGACCTCGTTCTCCACCACGAGCGCCGCCTTGCGGGCGCGCTCTCCCTCGTCGATGCGGCGGTACGCGTCCAGCAGCAGACCCTGCACGTCGCCCTCGATGGCCACCTGGAACCGGGGCATGACCTCGGGCTCGTCGTAGAAGAACACGCCGTTGGTCCAGTGCGCCAGCTCGAAGACCTGGTCGAGGGTCTGGCGCTCCATGATGCGGCGGATGATCTCGCTGGTGGTGTAGCCCTTCTCGATCAGCCGCTGGCCCAGCGGCTTGAGCTTCTTCTGGTCGTGTGAGAGGCCGGCGTCCTCCATGAGCGCCTCGGTGAGCTGCTGCTCGGTGAGACATCCCGCCTTGACGAGACGGGTGCCGAGCTTCTCGTCCGTGATCGGGAGGGAGATGGCCTCCACGCGCCCGCGCACGAGGTAGATGAAGCCGTACTCCTCGAAATCCCGCACCTCGAGCACGCCCGTTGCCCCGCTCTGCGCGAGGAACTGCAGCACGCCTGCGAGGTTGAACCTGTGGATCGATCCTTCGAGAAGCATGTCGTGGCCCACTTCCTCCTGCCAGTAGCCCCTATCGGCAACGTCTGCGGTTTCGTGAGCGTGAGGAGAGCCGGCCGAGCCTGCACGCCAAATTGACCGGGCCTCTGCCGCGCCGCTATACTCTGCGTTCTGACTGACGGCAATCGTGCGAGGAAGCAGTGAAGAGGACCTATCAACCGAACACCCGCAAGCGCAGCAAGACCCATGGCTTCCGCAAGCGCATGAGCACGCGCGCGGGGAGGTTGGTCATCAAGAAGCGGCGGCAGAAGGGGCGCAAGCGCCTCTCCGCATAGCCGCGGCCCCCGAATGGCCGCCAAGCGCCCTCGCCTCTCCCGCTCCTCCGATTTCCAGCGCATCTACCGGCAGGGGAGCTCGACGGCCTCTCGCTTCCTGGTGCTGTACTGGTTCAGGCGCCCGGCGGAGCCGGGCGACGAGGGTCCGCGTCTGGGCCTGTCGGTCTCGAAGAAGCTGGGCGGAGCCGTCGTCCGCAACCGCGTCAAAAGGCTGCTGCGCGAGGCCTTCCAGGCCAGTGCAGGGCAGCTCGCCGAGGAGTACGATCTGGTCGTGATCGCGCGCCCGCAACTCATCGAGCTCGTCACCCGCGAGGGCGAGGGCGAGAAGGGCCTCGTGGCCGCGGCGCTGCGCGAGCTGCTCGGCCGCGCAGGACTCCTCCATACGGACGACGCATGAACCGCATCCTCTCCGCTGTCATCGCCGGCGCCGCCGCCGTGCTCATCGCCCTCATCCGGGTGTACCAGTACGCCATCTCGCCGATGTTCGGGCAGCGCTGCAAGTACTACCCGTCGTGCTCGAACTACGCCATCGGCGCGCTGCGCGAGCACGGCGTGATCCGCGGCATCGGCCTCGCCTCCTGGCGACTCCTTCGCTGCAACCCCTTCAGCAACGGCGGCTACGACCCCGTCCCGCCGCGGCACGACTGCACCCACCACCAGCACTCGGGAGCCTGATCCACTCATGCAGAGCATCCTTGGCCCGCTGATCGACCTTCTCACCTGGGTCCTCGACTGGCTGTACAGCATCGGCCTCACCTGGGGCCAGTCCATCATCGGCCTCACCATCATCGTCCGGCTCATCCTCTTCCCGCTGACATGGAAGCAGTACAAGTCGGCCCAGGAGATGCAGGCCATCCAGCCGCAGATCAAGGCGCTGCAACAGAAGTACAAGAACGATCGCGGCAAGCTCCAGGAAGAGACGATGAAGCTCTACCAGGAGCACCACGTCAATCCGTTCGCCTCGTGCCTGCCGCTCATCCTGCAGCTGCCGATCTTCATCAGCCTGTATTACGCGATCAAGGACGAGCCGCTGATCGCCGACTCCACCTTCCTCACCATCCCGCTCGGCGAGCCGAGCATCGTGTTGCTGGTGGTGTACGTGGTCACGCAGATCATCTCGACCGAGCTCATGCTGGTCACCCAGACCGACAAGATGCAGAAGATGATCATGCGGGCGATGCCCGTCATCTTCGTCGTCTTCCTGTGGAACTTCCCCGCCGGCCTCTTCGTCTACTGGATCACGACCAACCTGTGGACGATCGGCCAGCAGCTCATCATCCGCCGCACCATGCCCAAGCCGGAGGAGATGGCGGCGCGCGCCAAGGCGAAGCCCAAGAAGCGCAGCCGCTTCATGGAGATGATGATGGCGTCGCAGAGCGAGGCGATGAAGCAGCGCGAGGCGCGGATCGCCGAGAAGGGCAAGGGCGGCACGGCCAAGCAGGGCGCCGGCGCGTCCAAGCAGGCCGGCGCCGGCGGCGGCAGAAAGCCGGCGCCGGGCGGCAAGAAGCCGCCGCCGGGCAAGGGCAAGCGCAAGCAGGGCCAGCCGCAGGGCGGCAAGACCGGCCAGTCGGGCGCCCGGCCCAAGGGGTCCGGCGGCGGGCAGAAGCCCAAGCCGCGGTCCGCCGACGCGTCGTCTGGCGGCCCGTCCGGCGGCGGCGACGGCGGAGGAGCGAGCACGAGTCCGGGCGGTTCCGCGGAGCAGTGACGCCGCCGGGACGCCCGTGCAGTCCCACCCGACCAGGGGAGCAGGATCGATGGAAGAGCCGGACGACCTCCAGCCGATCGACGAAGACGAAGAAGAGACCGAGTTCGCCACCATCGCGGCCGGGGGCAGCGTGGAGGAGGCCAAGCGCACGGCGCTCGAGCAGCTGCGCAAGATCGTCCCTTACGTGAATCCGGCCGACGTCGAGTATCTCGTCGTCGATGAGGGGAGCAGAGGCGGTTTCTTCGGGCGAGGCAAGGCCGAGGCGCGCGTCGAAGCTCGCCTGCGCCCGTCGGAGGAGCGTGTCGAGGCCGATCTGCCGCCGGGCGCCGACAAGCTCCGCGAGTTCATCCAGAACGTCGTGGGTCTCATGGGCGTCGAGGCGCACGTCAGCGCCAGCGAGACGCCCGAGTCGGTGAGCGCGGAGATCAGCGGCGACGACCTGGGGCTGCTCATCGGCCGCCACGGCGCCACCATCGACGCCCTGCAGTACATCGCCGCGATCGTCGTCAACGGCGATCGCCGCGAGCGGCGCCAGGTCATCGTCGACGCCGAGGGCTACCGCGAGCGTCGCGCCGCCGCCCTCAGCGCTCTTGCGGACCGTACCGCCCAGAAGGTTCTGCGCGACGCGCGGAGCGTCACGCTCAAGCCCATGTCGGCCGCGGAGCGCAAGGTGATCCACCTCCACCTCAAGGACCACCCCCGCGTGGAGACGGTCTCCGAGGGCAACGAGCCCTTCCGCGCGGTCGTCGTCTCCCCTCGGCGATCGTCCTAGCCGCGACCGGGTACACCCGGTAAAGGAGGGGCCCCCTCCAGCCGAGAAGAGGAGCGGGCGCGGGCCACGCGTCGACATGACGACAGGAGGATTCTGTATGCGTGCCTTGATCTCCAGACGCGGAGCGATCCTGCTCCTCGTGCTGGCTCTCATGATCGTCGCCGTCGGGTGCGGAGACGATGGCGACCAGAACGCGAGTTCGCCGGACACCGTCGCCGGCGTCTCGGCCGACCAGATCGTCAAGGACAGCGAGGCCAAGATGGCGTCGGTCGGCAGCGCCTCCTTCGTGGCCGACCTGAGTCTCCAGGTGCAGGGCGATACCGAGAAGATGACCGACCCCACGGCGCAGGCCCTGCTTTCACAAGGCATGAGCTTCCATGCGGAGGGCTCCAGCGGCAGCGATCCCACCGCCGTGAACATGACGATGAGTCTCGGCATCGCCGGGCAGAACCTCGAGTTCGCGATGATGGCCGAGGGCGACAAGTCGTGGATCGAGTACCAGGGCGTCTGGTACGCGTTGGACACCAAGAACGCCAAGGCGCTGGACAAGCAGGCCCAGTCAGGCGGCACGCCCACGGAGCAGCTCAAGAGCATGGGCATCGACCCGTCCAGTTGGGGCACCGAGTACGAGCTGGTCGGCACCGAGACGCTCGAGGGTGTGGAGGTCTATCACGTCAGGGCCGTCGCCGATCCACAGAAGCTGGCAGACTCGCTCATGAAGGCCGCGGAGGACCCCAAGCTCCAGCAGCAGCTGGGCGACAGCGGCGACCTGAGTCAGCTGGGTCAGGGCCTCACCCAGGACAAGAAGCAGACCGAGGAGCTCGCGAAGTCGCTCGAGGACACGACGGTCGATTTCTGGATCGGTGTCGAGGAGCCGTACATGTACAAGGCCCAGTTCGCGGCGTCGATGGACACCTCGGGCCAGAAGGACATGGAGGGCGTCACCGGCATGACGATGAAGGGCACGGTCGCCATGTCCGCCTTCGATGAGCCGGTCCAGGTGGAGGCGCCCGAGAACGCCAAGTCGTTCGACACCTTCATGAACCAGCTGTTCGGCGGCATGATGGGCGGCGGCGAGGACATGTCGTTCTGACCGCCGCCTGAGGGACGACGAGGGACGTCGTCCGCAGGGAGAGAAGCGACGAGGGCCGGGCCGCCGCGAGGCGGGCCCGGCCCTCGTCGCTTCAGGCTGGCGGCCAAGGCCGCCGGCGTCAGAGGCGCTCAGCGGTCCCAGTCGAAGTCGCGGGCCTTGGTCTGCTCCCACGACGCGGCCTCGTCGTCGCTGCGCTGCCCCAGCAGCGACTTGCTGAGGAACTCGGGCGGCTTCTGGGCCGCCTCGCGCGGCGTCTCCGGCCCCGCGGCGGGCGCCGGCGTCGACTCTGCGTCCTCAACCTCGGGCTCGGGTTCGGGCTCGGGCTCGGGCTGCGCCTGGGCCCGCTGGGCGGCGGCTCGACTGATCTGCGCCGGGGCGAGCTGGACGGTACCGTCGGCCCGCACGCCGGCGTTGGGCTGCAGGCCCAGATCTTCGTAGCCGCGGTCGTCCAGGCGCACGTCGCCGCTGTCGAGGTCCACGGCGAACCGGTACCAGCCCATGGTCCACATGAACGTGATGGTGACGATCTCGCCGTCGAACCCGGCGTGCACATGCGGCAACCCCAGCTGCTCGTTGGTCTCCGCGATCTTGCGCGGCACCTTGCTCACGTTGAGGAGGTCCACGCCGCGTTGCAGCAGGGTGAGCGATGCCGCCGCCGCCTCAGCCTCGGCGGCCGACTGTACCGGCTCCTCGGCAGGGACCTCGCCCGGGAGCGAGCCGCCCGCCGCCGCTGCGACGACGGCGGCCTCCGCGGCCGCGATCTCGCCGGTGCTCGCATCTTCACCGTCGTCGACGACCGGCACGTCCTCGGCGATGATGTCGATGGGCTGAGTGTCCTCGAACACGGCAGCCGGGACTCCGGAGGGCACGGCGGCCGGCTCCTCACGAACGCCGGCCGCCTCGTCGAGAGACTCCGCCGCGGCGTCCGTGCGCATGTCCTCGTCCCCGGTCGGCGATGAGGCCGCGGGCTCTGGGACCTCGTCGATCGGCTGCGCCTCTCCTGCTTCGTCGTGCTCGGCCGGCGCCGCAGGCTCCGCAAAGGGCGCCGGCCCCGCCGCGAACGCGGGCTCGGGCGCCGGCTCGTCCCAGACTTCTCTGGGCCGGACCGCCGCCTCGGCCTCGCGCAGCGCCGCCATCTCGGCGGCGAACTCGGCGGGCGTCTCGCCCCAGGTGCGCTCGCCGGGCTCCGACGAGTCGCCCGTGAGCGAACCCGGCTCGGGCTCCTCCTCGGCGGCGCCGGCCGTACCCAGACGGGCGAACCGGCCGGCGAGCTCCTGCCGCTCCGCCTCCGCGCGCGCCAGCTGGGCCTTGAGCCGCTCGATCTGCGCGTCCTTGTCCTTGAGCGCCTGCCAGAAGGCGTCGCTCTCGGCGCGCGTGTCGCGTTCCGGCTCAGGCTCGCCGGCCGGATCAGGAGTCTCCGCGACCGCCGCCGGCTCGAAGGGCTCGTCGTAGCGGGACTCGCTGCGGGTCTCGCGGACCCGACCGTTGTTCGCCGGCGCCGGTGACGCGGCCACCGGGTCGGCGTGTCCGGCGTACGCCTGTCCGCAGAGCGAGCAGATGAGCCGTTCGTTGCCGTGCTCGTCGACGACAGTCTGAGTCCACTCACCGGCGAGGAGGGTGCGACCGCACTCTGCGCAGACGGCCTCGTCGCGGTCGTCCTTGTTGCGGCCGAAGATGCGTCCGAACATCGATCGTCACTCCCGTGTCAGGAACGCCCCGCAGGGCCGAAAAACGCTGCAAGAAGGCACATCATACCAGACGCCGGGAGGGCGCGATCCGGCCGCTCAGGAGTTCGCGATGAGGCCCGTGGTCATCCGCCGAGTGGGCGGACCCGAGCTCAGTCCTCGTCGTCGGCGTCGTCGGGCATCGTCTCGAACTGGTCGAGCACGTCGCGCGCCCGCGCGAGGTCGTCCTCCGAGACGAGGATGTGATACGGGTGCACCGACGGCGTCGGGTAGACGCCCGGGGCGCCGGCTCCGCCGACGACGGCCTGCACACCGGCCTGCTCCAGGACTCCTACGACGACGTTGGCAAGGCCGGCATCGCTCACGCTGGTCACGGTCACGAGTTCCATGTCGTCACCTCGCAGTCGGCTGCGCCGCGCCCTGCGCGCGACGCAGCCGGAGTATACCCGCCGGCGCGCGAGGCCTCCCGCATGCGTCGTGCCGGCGTCTCAGCGGACCAGCGCGCGCAGACGGTCGAGGTTCTCCCTGTCCGGGCCTCTGCCGTCGAGCCCGGGCACCTCGAGGATGCCGGGCAGGTCCCGGAACGCCGGCTCGTTCACGAGCAGGCTGAAAGCCGCCTCGCCCAGGTCGCCGTCGCCGATGTTCTCGTGGCGGTCCCTGTTCGAGCCGAGCGGGGTCTTGGAGTCGTTCAGGTGCAGCATCACGAGCCTGTCCGGTCCGCAGCCGTCGTCGAGCTCGCGCAACACCTGGTCGACGCCCTCGCGCGTACGCAGGTCCGCGCCGGACTCGTAGATGTGCGCCGTGTCGACGCAGATGCCGAGGCGCGGATCGCCGCCGGCGGCGTCGATGATCTGACCGAGCTCCAGGAAGTCGACGCCCATCGTGCCGCCGGCGCCGGCCGTGTTCTCCAGCAGCAGCTTGACCGTTGAGCCCTCACTGTCGGCGAGTGCGCGACGGAGCGCCAGCCGGACGCGCTCGAGGCCGGCGGAGAATCCGGAGCCCTGATGGGACCCGATGTGAGTGACGATGGCGTCGGCGCCGAGCTGGTCGGCCGCTCTGAGCGCCCCGCAGAGGGCGGTCACCGACTTCTCGTAGAAGTCCTCGTTCTCGGTCGCCAGGTTGATGAGGTAGATGGTGTGGATGACGACGAAGCGGATCGGGGAGTCGGCGCGCATGGTCCTGAACTGCTCGGCGTCCTGCTTTTTGTACAGTGTCGGCTTCCAGGTGCGCGGGCTGCCGGCGAAGAACTGGACCGCCTCGGCCCCGATCTCGACACCGTTCTCTATCGCGTGCCACACGCCTCCCCCGGACCTCACGTGCGCGCCGAAGTACATGCTCCCGTCCTCCCTCCCAGACGCGGTCGCAGGGCTCTGGTGCCGCCACGACCGTACGAAGACCTCATGTCCGTTGCCGTCCTCGCCCTCGTGGACGGCGACCTGGTCGACCACGTGGTGCGTGTCCGCATCGCACGTCATCTGCCCATGCGTCACGATGTGAAACCGGCCTTGCGCGCCGCGGCCGCAGCACCGACTCCGCAAGGAGGAGCAAGGTCAGCCCAATGCTTCGGCTATGAGGCCCTCCCACGGCCCGAGCCGGACGGTCCCGTTCAGGATGTCGCCCTCGCGTCCAGGGTCGGTGGCGACGGCGACCCGGGCGCGCGGCGCCGGCAGGGCGGCGGCCGGCAGCGTCGCCGCCTCCTCAGCCAGATTCAGCGCCACGAGCGTGCCCGCCCCACGCCGCCATGCCCAGAGGGAGCCGTCGAGCGCGACGCGCTCGTAGCTGCCCACCCGCAGGTCGACGCTCCGCCGGCGCAGGCCCAGCAGGCGCCGGGTGAGGCGGAGCGGCGAGGCCGGGTCGTCGCGCTGCCGCTCGGCGTTGATCGTCACGTGGTCGCCGAGCGGCAGCCAGGGCTCGGCGGCGGGTGTGGTGAACCCCGCACCCGCCGCTGCCGACCACTGCATCGGCGTGCGGCATCTGTCCCGGCCGGGGTAGGCGGGCCACTGGAGCACCCCGGCCGGGTCCAGCAGCCGCTCGCGCGGCACGTCGACGTCGCCCATGCCGAGCTCGTCGCCGTAGTAGAGGAACGGCGTCCCGCGCAGTGCCAGCAGCAGCACGAGCGCGCACGCCGTGCACCGCCGGTCGTCCCTGCACCAGCGCGTGGGGAACCTGCCGGCGTCGTGATTGGAGCCGGTCCACGTCGCCCACGCGTGCTCGGGCAGCAGCCGCTCCGTGACCTCCACGTGCGCGGCGAGCTCCGGGGCCGTGAACGGCGAGAAGATGAAGGGGAAGTTGAACGCCAGGTCCAGCTCGTCGCTGTCCTCGCCGAAGTACGGGATCACGTCGGCGAGGTCGAAGAGCGCGGTCTCGCCGACCAGCAGGCGCGGCGGGGTGTAGCCGTCCACGAGCCGTCGCCAGCGGCGCAGGATGTCGTGCACCTCTGGGCGGTTGAGGTTGTACACGGGTCGCTGGCCGAGGCGCGCGATCTCCGGGTGATCGTCGGGACCGGCCGGCGGGTTGCCGCGGAGGTGCCGGTCGTGGATCAGGGCGTGGACCACGTCCACCCGGAACCCGTCCACGCCCCTGTCCAGCCAGAACCGGATGATCTCGTCGAACGCCGTGCGGACTTCGGGATTCCACCAGTTGAGGTCGGCCTGCTCCTTCAGGAAGCTGTGCAGGTAGAACTGTCCGGTGGCCTCGTCCCACTGCCACGCCGATCCTCCCCCCAGGGCCGCCGTCCAGTTGTTGGGCGGGCCGCCGTCCGCAGACGGGTCGGCCCACACGTACCAGTCGCGCCGCGGGGACGAGCGCGACGCTCGTGACTCGACGAACCAGGGGTGGCGGTCGCTGGTGTGGTTCGGGACCAGGTCGAGGAGGAGGCGAAGACCGCGCCCGTGCACCTCGTGGGTCAGGCGGTCGAGGTCCTCGAGGCTGCCGTACGCAGGATCCACGTCGCGGTAGTCGGCGACGTCGTACCCCCAGTCCGCCTGCGGCGACGGCATGATGGGGTTGAGCCACACGCCGTCCACACCGAGCCACTGCAGGTAGTCGAGGCGCGAGACGATCCCCGGCAGGTCGCCGATGCCGTCGCCGTCCGTGTCGGCCCAGGAGCGGGGGTAGATCTGGTAGAAGACGCCGCGGTCCGGCCAGGTGTGTCCGCTTCGTCGTGTCATCGCCGCACGTTCGCCGCTCCTCGCCGATCACTGCACCCTGCGCATACCCCCCTCGCGCGTTTGTCCATTTGACGGCTGTTCGTGAGGCGCCGGCAGTCCGCCGTCTCACCGGAGGAGGAGGAGACCGGCCGTGTGTTGAAGAGGAGGCGTGCCGGCGCGCGGCAGCGAGGGCGGCGCACCGGTCACGCCGCCGGACAGGAGGGCCGATGGACCAGGACAGCATGCAGCGCTGCCGTACATGCCCCGCGTTCGCCAAGCTCCCGGGATCCGGGAGCGCCGGCACGTGCCGCGCCGCGCCGCCCGTAGCGCTGCAGGCCGACCACTACTTTCGTGGCTCCAGTCGCGAGCTCCCCTTCGGCAGCTTCCCGGTGGTGGGCGCCTTCCCGCTGGTCGGCGAAGAGGACTACTGCATGTCGCATCCGGGCAACCGGACGAAGCTGATGTGAGTGCTGCCGGGTGCGCGGCGCCCGGACGTGGCCGGCCTGTCTGCGGGGGCTAGGCCGGCCACATCCCGGCGCCGTGCGTCCGGCCTCCTCCGCGAGTGGCTCGCCGCCTTCGGCCGGGCGATGGTAAGGTGGACCGGCGCGGGAGGCGGCAGCGCCGCCGCGCCGGTCACCGTCCCCGACCCCCAGGAGTGCATCCGCGCATGTGCGGCATCTTCGGCTTCGCAGGTTCACCAGACCGGCAACTGCTCGGGCGCATGGGCGCCGCCATCGTGCACCGTGGGCCCGACGATGCGGGCGCCTTCGAGACGCCGTCCGTCAGCCTCGGCCATCGGCGCCTGAGCATCATCGACCGCGAGGGCGGCCACCAGCCGGTGGCCAACGAGG
>DAIQNY010000103.1:0-11165 GCA_036788155.1 Actinomycetota bacterium
GCTCCGGTTCGGTGATCCACGCCATGGGCGGCGAGCAGGACATGCGCAAGATGGGCGGATTGCGCAAGAAGATCCCCGTCACGTTCTGGGCGATGCTCATCGGCGCCCTCTCCATGACGGGCATGATCCCGTTCGCCGGCTTCTGGGCCAAGGACGAGATCGTCGGCGCCACCTTCATCGAGGGCGAGTACGTGGTGTGGGCCGTGGCCATGGTCACCGTGCTGCTCACCGCCATCTACATGGGCCGCCTCCTCTTCATGACGTTCTGGGGCGAGACGCGGGCCGACGCCGAAGTGCAGGCGCACATCCACGAGAGCCCGCCGGTCATGACCGTGCCGCTCGTCGTCCTGGCCATCCCCGCGGCGCTGCTGGGTCTCGTCGTCGGGCTCCCGCTCGAGGGCGGGTGGATCCACGGGTTCCTGGAGCCGGTGTTCTTCCACGCGCACCATGCGGAGTTCGTGCTCCTCGGTGAGGGCGGCCTGCTCATGCTCGCCTCGCTCGTCACGGTCATCGTCGGCCTTGCGATCGCCTGGTGGCTCTACGTCCGCCAGACCGAGGTGCCCGGCCGTATCGCCGCGAGTGTGCCGTGGGCCTACAAGGCGAGCCTCAACAAGGCGTACCTGGATGAGATCTACGCTGCCGTGCCTGTCGGCGCCACGCTCGGGTTCGCCCGGTGGCTGTGGACGTTCTTCGACGTCAAGATCATCGACGGCGCCGTGAACGGCGTGGCCCGGCTGTGTGGCTGGGTCGGAGAGGGCCTGCGACCCATCCAGACGGGCCGGGTGCAGAACTACGCGATGTACGTGTTCGGCGGGATGGTCGTGCTCGTCGCCGTCCTCGCCTGGGTGTGGGGGAGCTGACATGAGCTGGAACGACCAGATCGGCTTCCCGATCCTCACCGTCATCACGTTCCTGCCGCTGGCTGGTGTGCTCGCCATCCTGCTGTTCGGCCGCGGCAAGCCGCAGGTCTACAAGGTCATCTCGCTGGTGACGACCCTCGCGGCGTTCGCGCTCTCCGTGTGGATGCTCATCGCGTTCAAGGTCAGCCTGCCCGGCATGCAGTTCGCCGAGAGCGTGTCCTGGATCGCACCGCTGAACATCAAGTACGGCATGGGCGTCGACGGCATCGCCGCGCTGCTCGTGTTCCTCACCACGCTCCTCGGCGTGATCGTGATCATCGCCAGCTGGCAGTACGTCAAAGACCGCGAGATGGGGTTCTTCATCTCGCTGCTGCTGCTCGAGGTCGGCATGATCGGCGTGTTCTGCGCGACCGACCTCTTCCTGTTCTACGTGTTCTGGGAAGCCATGCTCATCCCGATGTACTTCATCATCGGTATCTGGGGCGGGCCGCGGCGCATCTACGCCGCCATCAAGTTCTTCCTGTTCACCCTGGTCGGCAGCCTGCTCATGCTGCTGGCGATCATCGTGGTCGTGTACTACGTCAACGACACGACGGGGACGCTGACCTTCAACATCGAGACGCTCAGCGAGATGGTGTACTCCTATCGGCTGCAGTACTGGGCGTTCCTCGCCTTCTTCGTGGCCTTCGCCATCAAGGTGCCCATGTTCCCGGTGCACACCTGGCTGCCGGACGCGCACGTCGAGGCGCCCACGGCCGGCTCCGTGATCCTGGCCGGCGTCCTCCTCAAGATGGGCGGGTACGGCATGCTCCGCTTCTGCCTGCCCTTCTTCCCGGACGCCGCTGTCACGTTCGTCCCGTGGGTCGTCGGCCTTTCGGTGATCGCCATCGTCTACGGCGCCCTCGTCGCGATGATGCAGAAGGACCTCAAGAAGCTCGTCGCCTACTCCAGCGTGAGCCACATGGGCTTCGTCACGGCTGGTATCTTCGCCGGCATTGCGCTGGTCGGGAACGCCGCCGGTGTCGAGGGCGCCATCCTCGTCATGCTGAGCCACGGGTTCCTCACAGGCGCCCTCTTCCTCATGGTCGGCTTCCTCTACGAGCGCACGCACACTCGGCAGATCGCCGACATGGGCTCGCTGGCCAAGCCGCTCCCGGTGCTGGCCGGTTTCTTCCTGTTCTTCGCGTTCGGGTCGCTGGGGCTGCCGGGGCTGAGCGGCTTCGTGGGTGAGTTCCTCAGCCTGTTCGGCTTGTTTGAGTACTCGCGCTGGATGGCGGCGGTGGCGGCCCTCGGCGTGATCCTCGCCGCCGCCTACCTGCTCTGGATGTTCCAGCGCACCATGTTCAACGACCGCGGCGACGACGAGGTCAAGCCCTCGTTCGGCCTCAAGGACCTCGGAGCCCGTGAGATCGCCTCCCTGGTGCCGCTCGTCGTCTTCGTCATCTGGCTGGGCGTGTATCCGCAGACCTTCCTCGAGTTCCTGCACGTGCCCGTGCAGGTGATCCTGGACCGGGTCACCCCGTCGCTCAACGACACGAGCGCGAGCGTCAGCGCCCTCGCGCAGCTCGTCGACTCTGTCAGGGGGCTGTTCTAGATGGATGTGGGAAACACCGTCTCCGTGATCCTCCCCGGCGTCGTCGTCGCGATCGCCGCGGTGGTCGTCTTCGTCGCCGACCTGTTCCTCAAGCGCAAGGATGCGCTGGCCTGGATCGCCGTCGCGGGCCTGCTCGCGGGAGCCGCCGTCGCCATCGGCCAGTGGGGAGAGTGGACGGCGCGCTTCGCCGTCTGGCGCGTGTTCACGGGCGGCCTCACCTTCGGCCGTCGCGAGGCCGCCGTCGGCTTCGCCGGGATGATCGGGCACGACCGGTTCGCCGTGTACGCGGTCGTGCTCTTCTGCGCCATCGGCGTGCTCGCCGTCCTGCTGTCGGACGCCTACCTTGCCAGGCGCAAGGCCGCGCGGGGCGAGTTCTACGGCCTGCTGCTCCTCATCGTCACCGGCATGATCGGCATGGCGATCAGCACGGACATCATCGCCTTCTTCGTGAGCTTCGAACTCATGTCGCTGCCCACCTACGTCCTGGCCGGGTACATCTGGCGCGACGAACGCTCCAGCGAGGCCTCGCTCAAGTACTTCGTCACCGGCGCCTTCTCCTCGGCCATCCTCGCCTTCGGCCTCGCGCTGCTGTACAGCGCCACCGGCTCTACCAGCTACGCCGGCATCGCCGCCGGGCTCTCCGCCATGCAGGCCTCCGGTCTCGCGGCCGACGGGTTCCTCATCGTCACCTTCGCGCTCGTGGTCACCGGCTTCGGCTTCAAGGTCTCGGCCGTACCGTTCCACAGCTGGGCGCCCGACGTGTACGAAGGGGCGCCCACCCCCGTCACCGCCTTCATGGCCACCGCGGTCAAGGCGGCCGCCTTCGCCGGCTTCGTGAAGCTCTTCTTCACGGCCGCCGGGTCTGGCTGGGAGGACTGGGGTCACATCATGATCATCCTGGCCGTGCTCACCATGGTGGTGGGGAACGTGCTGGCCCTGCCGCAACGCAACCTCAAGCGCATGCTCGCCTACTCGAGCATCGCGCACGCGGGCTACCTCACGCTCGGCATCATCGCCGCCGGCAAGAGCGGCGAAGCGCTGGGCATCAGCGCCATCCTGTTCTACCTGACGGCGTACGCGCTCATGAACCTGGGTGCCTTCGGCGTGCTCATCTGGATCCGCTCCAGGCGCAGCTACGACTACTCGCTCGACGGACTGTCCGGTCTTGGACGCAGCATGCCGTGGACGGCGATCCTGATGGCGCTCTTCATGATCTCTCTCACCGGCATCCCGCCGACGGTCGGGTTCTGGGGCAAGTTCTACCTGTTCACGGCCGTTATCCAGGCCGACCTCACGTGGCTCGCCATCATCGCCGTCATCATGAGTGCGGTGTCGGCCTACTACTACCTGCGGGTGGTCTGGTACCTCTACTTCCGCGAGGCCCCGGAAGGCGCCGAGGTGGAGCACGAGCCGAGGAGCTCGCAGGTCGGCGTGATCACCGGCGTCGCGGTGGCCGCTCTCGGCGTGGCGCTCGTGGGTCTGTTCCCCGGGCCGCTGCTGGACGCCGCCCAGGGCGCGCTCAAGCTGCTGATCGGCGGCTGAGTCGCCTCACACCGGACTCCGGCGGCCCGCGACGCGCCGGAAGACCGCCTGCGCGCCCTCACCGGGGACGATGGCCGTCGACGGGCTGCAGGCGCCGCCAGACCAGGGTGAACCGGAGTGAGCGCGCGGGCGGGTGAGGCCGGTGGTCTACGCCCGGCAACGCCGAGCGCAGAAGAAACGGGCACTCCGGATCGTTCCCCATATGAGGGAGCATCACGGCCGGACGAGGCGCGCCTTTGCGTCCGGTTCCGCCGCCGGGCGTCGGGTAGACTGCACCCATGAACATCCTCTTCGTAGGCGACGTCTTTGGGAGGCCCGGGCGGGAGGCGCTGCTGCGCTGGCTCCCGGGGTTCGTGGAGGAACATGCGGTCGACTTCGTCATCGTCAATGGTGAGAACGCCGCCAACGGCGCCGGCATCACGTCCAAGATCGCCCGGCGATTGCTGGGCAGCGGCGTTGACGTGCTCACCACCGGCAACCACGTGTGGCGGCAGAAGGAGGTCTTCTCCTTCCTGGCCGCCGACGACCGCATCGTGCGACCGGCCAACTACCCGTCCGGGGCGCCCGGCCGCGGTCTCACGGTGCGACCGTCGGCCGGCGGGGAGGAGGTGGCCGTGATCAACCTCGCCGGCGAGCTGTACCTGAACTCGGGGCTCTCGCCGTTCCGTATCGTCGACGGGCTCGTGGAGGAGGCGCAGCAGCTGGCCGAGACCGTCGTCGTCGACCTCCACGCCGAAGCGACCAGCGAGAAGGTCGCCATGGGGCACTACCTCGACGGCCGCGTGACTGCCGTGGTCGGCACGCACACACACGTGCAGACGAGCGACGCACGTGTGCTCCCGGGGGGCACCGCCTACATGACGGACGTCGGTATGACCGGCCCGCGCGACTCCGTCATCGGGGTGCGAACCGACATCATCCTGCGCCGTTTCACCACCGAGCTTCCACAGCAGTTCGAGGTGGCGGAAGAGGGGCCGGTGCGACTGAACGCGGCCCTCATCGCCACCGTCGGGGGCCGCGCGACGTCCATCCACGCCGTCGACGTCACCCTGTGACCCCGGTGGGGCGAGGAGGGTACGTACACCACATGGCGCTGCCTCCAGCACCGACGAGTCATGCCCCCGCCGAGGCCTCTCATGACGGAGATACGCTCCTCATGAGACGACAGGGTGTTGCCGATACTGTGAACATGGCCGATCAGACCCTGGAAGAACGCCGGGCGCACCACACGTCCAGCACAGGTGCGCCCGTCATGCACCACGTGGTGCGGAAGCACCGCCCGTCGTATCTGCGCGTGGCGGCGACGCTCGTCGCCGATCTCGCGGCCCTGACCGTCTCGGCTCTCCTGGCCGACCTGATCAGCACCGGATTTGCAGGCACTGCCCTCGTGGAGCGGCTGAACGGGCCGTTTGACGGCGAAGCGGGGGCTGCGGCTTTGCTGATCCTGCTCGCGCCCTACTGGCTCGCCGCCCTGTGGGGCTTCGGCATGTACCGGGAGCCCGGGCGCAGCATCGGCGGCTTCAACCTGAGCGAGTCGCTCAACGGCCTGACGGCGCTCACCTCCGCCAGCTGGCTCCTGCTCATCTTCCTGGTGCTGGTGATGGGCCGGGCCGCTCCCGTGGCGGCGCTGATCGTCTTCTGGCTGCTCGCCGCCGCACTCGTCCCGACGTGCCGTTGGGTGAGCCGGCTCACCGTGTGGTCGCGCCGGTCGTTCAAGGAGCGCGTGCTCATCATCGGCGCGGGAGAGGTCGGCCACACGCTGGCCGCCAAGATCGCCGCGCACCCCGAGTATCGCATCGACCTCATCGGCTTCCTCGACGACGGCGAGCCACGGCACAACGGTCACGGCGCGCCCGACGTGCGGGTCATCGGCGCGCTCGACGACCTCGACGCGATCGTGGCCGGAAGCCAGGTCGATCGCGTCATCGTGGCCTTCTCCCGCGCCCGCCACAACGACTTCCTGCGTGTGGTGCGCGCCTGCGCCGACAGCGGCGTCAAGGTCAACATCGTGCCTCGCCTGTTCGAGGTCGTGAGCTCCCGGGCGGCCGTCGACGACGTCGAGGGCATCCCCCTGCTCGACGTCGGGCACGTGGAGCTCAGCCGCTTCAACATGGCGGTCAAGCGCGCCTTCGACCTCGCGGTCGGCAGTCTGCTCTGCCTTCCGATCCTGCCGTTGATGGGTATCGTCGCCATCGTCATCAAGCTCGACTCCCCCGGGCCTGTCTTCTACCGGCAGGAGCGCATGGGACGCGGCGGCAAGACGTTCCGCATCTACAAGTTCCGCTCCATGTTCGTGGGCGCGGACGGTGAGCGCCTGCAGCTCGCCGAGAAGCAGAACGACTACGACGGACCGATGTTCAAGCTCAAGGAAGACCCACGCATCACTCGCATCGGCGGCAGCCTGCGGCGCTGGAGCGTCGACGAGCTGCCGCAGATCCTCAACGTGATGAAGGGCGACATGAGCCTGGTTGGCCCGAGGCCTCTGTGGGTCGAGGAGGCCAAGCAGTGCCGGGGCTGGACCCAGAAGCGCCTGGACATCACCCCCGGCATCACCGGTCTGTGGCAGGTGCTGGGGCGCACCAACATCCCGTTCGACGAGATGGTCAAGCTGGACTACATGTACGTCACGGGCTGGAGCCTCAGCTGGGACATCAAGCTTTTGATGGAGACGATCCCGGCGGTGCTCAACAAGCGCGGAGCGTACTGAGCACCCAGTCCCACTCGGCGGCGAGCCCCTCCTGCAGGCTCGTCGCCGGCGCGTACCCCAGCAGTTCCCTGGCTCTCTCGAGGCTCGCCCACGTGTCCCGTGCGTCGCCGCGCTGCGCCTCGGCGTGGACGATGCTCGGCCTGGTACCCGTGACTTGCGCCAGCGCGTCCAGCGCCTGGAGGAGGCTCACGCGATGCCCGCCGCCCAGGTTGACGACCGAGCCGGGCGGCGCGGCCGGGGCGGCGAGGATGCCCGCGACGATGTCGTCGACGTACGTGAAGTCGCGGGTCTGACCACCGCCCCCATACACCGTGATTGACTCGCCCGCGTTCACGGCCCGCATGAAGAGGTTGAAGGCCATGTCGGGGCGCTGGCGCGGGCCGAACACCGTGAAGAAGCGCAGCGCCACGGTGTGGAGCCCGCGCCCGGTGGCGTACAGGCGGCAGAGGTGCTCGCAGGCGAGCTTGGTGACGCCGTAGGGCGAGACAGGCCGGCACGGTCCGTCCTCCCGCAGCGGCATCTCGGTGACGTCGCCGTAGACCGAGGATGACGAGGCGCACACCACGCGCGCCACGTGCAGGTCGGCGCAGGTCTCCAGAACGGCCTGCGTGGCCAGTACGTTGTCGTCTGTGTAGATCCGGAAGCTGCGGCCCCACGAGGAGCGGACCCCTGCCTGCGCCGCGAGGTGGTACACGACGTCGGCGCCCGCGAACGCCTCATGCACCACGCCGGCGCCGTCCAGCAGGGAGAGCAGGTCGGCGCGGACCAGCGTGAACCCGGAGTGGGCGAGCGCGCCCTCCAGGTTGGCCTCCTTGAGCGCCGGGTCGTAGTAGTCGGTGAAGGAGTCGATCCCGACCACCGTCTGCCCGGCGGCCAGCAGGCGGTCTACCAGGTGCGATCCGATGAAGCCGGCCGCGCCGGTGACGACGACGTGCCTCGGCGCGCTCATTCGTGCGGCTCGCGGACCAGGAAGCCTTCTGCGCGTAGCACGCCGTCGCGCTGCGCGTGGCCGAGATCCTCACGCACCATCTCGGCGACCAGGTCGGCGAACGGGATCTGCGCGCTCCAGCCAAGCACCTCGTGCGCGCGCGTCGGGTCGCCGAGCAGAGTCTCGACCTCGGTGGGGCGGAAGTACCTCGGGTCCACTCGGACGACGACGTCGCCGGGGGCGACCGGCGCACCGGTACACGCGAGCGGTCCGCAGCACTCCTCGAGCCTCGCCTCGTCCACCGACTCGACGGCGCCCACCTCATCCACGCCGGCGCCGGTGAAGGCCAGGCGCACGCCCACCTCGGCGAACGCGCGCACCACGAACTCGCGCACGCTGTGCTGCTCGCCGGTGGCCACGACGTAGTCGCCCGGCTGGTCCTGCTGCAGCATCAGGTACATGGCCCGCACGTAGTCGCGCGCGTGCCCCCAATCGCGCAACGAGTCCAGGTTGCCCAGGTACAGCACCTCCTGGAAGCCCAGCGCGATGCGCGCCACGGCACGCGTGATCTTGCGCGTCACGAACGTCTCGCCGCGTATCGGGCTCTCGTGGTTGAACAGGATCCCGTTGCTCGCGTGTATCCCGTACGCCTCACGGTAGTTGACGGTGATCCAGTAGCCGTACACCTTGGCGGCACCGTAGGGGCTGCGCGGGTAGAAGGGTGTGGTCTCCCGCTGGGGGATCTCCCTGACCATGCCGAACATCTCGCTCGTCGACGCCTGGTAGAAACGGGAGCTCTGCTCCATGCCCAGGATGCGCACGGCCTCGAGGAGACGGAGGGTGCCGAGGGCGTCCGAGTTGGCCGTGTACTCAGGCGTCTCGAACGACACCTGCACGTGGCTCTGCGCGGCGAGGTTGTAGATCTCGTCCGGCCGCGTCTCCTGCACGATGCGGATGAGGTTGGTCGCGTCGGTGAGGTCGCCGTAGTGCATGAAGAAGCGGACGTCGTGCTCGTGGGGGTCGCGGTAGAGGTGGTCCACCCTGTCCGTGTTGAAGAGCGAGGCGCGGCGCTTGATGCCGTGGACGGTGTACCCCTCGTCGAGCAGCAACTCCGCGAGATACGCGCCGTCCTGCCCGGTGATCCCGGTGATCAAGGCTGTCTTGCTCATGCGTCCACCCTCTCCGTTCTGGGCCAAACCGCGGTGGCCGGCCGCCCCGCCCCCGGGCTTCTAAGGCTTTCCGGACGAATCCTGCCCGCGTCGTCACTTCCCAATCGCGCCGGCCGGGCGTCGGCCGGCCGGCGGGCGCCAGTCGTCGCGGAGCGCCGCCAGGAGGACCGCGTCGTGCCGGCAGCGCCCCATGACGAGGCAGGAACGCAGTTCTCCCTCCCGCGTGAAGCCGCACCGCTCCGCCAGCCGTATCGAGGGCTCGTTGTCCACCTGCGCGAGGTACTCGATGCGGTCCAGGATGCCCTCCGAGAACACCCAGCCTACCAGCAGGGAGAGGGCGTGCGTCATGAGCCCCCGGCCGCGCTCCTCGGGCAGCAGCCACAGGCCGATCGAGGCGCGGTGGTTGGGCCAGTCGAAGCGTTGGAGCTGGATCAGGCCCGCCGCGGCGTGTGAGGCCCGGTCTACCACCGCCAGGTCGAGTGCGAGGCCCGCGGCAAGGAGGGCGCCCTGCACCGAGAGCCACTCGGCGGGAGGCCCTCCCGTGAACCGGCTGAGGACGCCGGCGTCGGCCGAGCACAGCGGCCGCAGCGTGACGACGTCGTCCGACACGCCGCCGGGTGGGAACGGCAGCTGCCGACCAGCGATCGCGGACGTCAGGCGCAGTTCCGGCGCGTCGGCGGGGACGACCCGGAGCCCGGCGTGCCCCAGCAGGGCGTTGACGGCTGCGCCCCCGCGTCGCCGCAAGCCGGGTCCCTGCTCTCGACCGCTCATCTTCGTTCGTCCTCTCCTCGGCCTACCGGTACGTATTGTCCATCAACAGAATGGAACTGCCGGCCTCCACCGTCACGGGCCGGCCCTCGCCGGTGACGAAGGTGCTCCGCTCCACGAGGTTGCCCGTTGAGCCCGCTATCGCGACGAGAGCGCCTACGACTGCGGCGGTCCGGAACACCTCGCCGCTGAACCTGTTATCGCGCGACATGGCGGAAAACTTGACGCATGCCAGCGCCTCGTCCGCCGGTCTCGTGTCGATGAACCTGTTGTCGGCAAAGACGTTGTCCGAAGACCCGCTGATGTAGGCGAGCTCGCCGCCGGCATTGCCCTTCACCGTGTTGCCCGTGAAGCGGGCGCCGTCCACATTGTTGAAGTAGATCAGCTGGGTCTCGCGCGACGGTGGTCGGGGGATGTGCGCGACCGTCGCGTCGAACAGGTTGTCGCTGATGACCGTACCGGCAGGCTCGCCGGGGACGCCGTTGTGGTTGATCATCGCCCCGCGCCCGCGGTACACCGTGTTGCCGCTGAAGACCATGTCGGTGGTGCGGTTGAACTCGACTGTCTGCCTCCACGGGTACGCGTCGTTCCAGCCGGAGCCGAGGAAGGTACAGCCGGTGATGCGGGAGGAGCCGCCCGTGTGCGTGACGTCGAACGAGACCGCCTCCGAGCCGGACGGCTCGAAGACACAGTCGATGAGGTCGATGGAGTGGTAGCCGGTCGTCATGGGGTGGACGCCGTCCGTTCGCTGGATGCACTCGAAGCTCATGCGCGGTGAGCCCTTGAACACGCATCGCCGCCACGTGAGGTCGTGGTAGGTGGCTCCCTCCCAGCCCTGGTCGACGATGCTCATGCCGTTGCCGTCGGCGGAGTTGGCGCCGATCACGCAGTCCGTGAACGTGATGTGTGACGCGGCGCGGTCGTCGGTGAACCGGACGACCCCATGGTCGTCACCGGACTCGGTGGAGCCGCCGCCGACGAAGGTGACGCGCGTGAGAACACAGTGCGTCGCGCCGTCGGCGAAGAGGAAGGCGCGACCGTCGGCGCCCACTTTGAGGTCGCTCATGCGGCAGCGGGCGCCGAGCTCCACACCGCCGCGCAGCCAGCTGCGCCCGGCGCCGTCGCCCACCAGCCGGGCGCCGTCGGGCACGCGCAGGGTGGTCACGTGGTAGAGACCGGCGGGCAGGTGGACGCCCACACCGGTACCGGCTACGTCACGCAGGGCGCCGAGGATGGCGGCCGTGTCGTCGCCCCCGCCGTCCGGCGTGGCCCCGTACTCGAGCGCCGACACGACGCGGACGGCCGCGGCGGCCGGGGAACGGGACGGCGACGGCGGCGACGGGGTGACGAGCGGCGAGGCCGCGACGGACGGGCCCTCCGGACCGCCAGGCTCGTCGCCGCCGCGCGTCAGCACGAGCAGGACGGCCGCCGCGGCGACGGCGGCGGCCAGCAGGAGCAGGGCGACGAGACGCCGGCGCCGCGCTGCGGACGGTATCCGGGACATCGGGCTGGCCGAGGCGCCTGGACGAAAGACCGACCGGCCTAGGAGCCGCCCGGCGCCCCACCGCCGGCCCCGCCGCCTGGCGCGCTTCTCCGT
>DAIQNY010000104.1:0-11152 GCA_036788155.1 Actinomycetota bacterium
TGCCGCACTGCAGGTCGACGCCGAGCGCGAGCACGCGGTCGATGTCCTGCTGCAGGGCGGCCTTGGGAAGCCGGTACTCGGGGATGCCGAAGCGCAGCATGCCGCCCGGCTCGGGCTTGCTCTCGAAGACGGTGACGGCGTAGCCGAGAAGGGCGAGGTCGCGGGCGGCGGTGAGCCCGCTGGGGCCCGCTCCGACGACCGCGACCTTCTCCTTGAACGTGACCTCGGCCTTCTCCGGCAGCGGGACGTTCTCGAAGGCGTAGTCGCTGACGAAGCGCTTGAGGCCGGCGATGGCCAGCGGCTCGTCCACCTCGCCGCGGGTGCAGTCGGTCTCGCACTTGTGCGTGCAGACGCGGCCGCAGACGGCGGTGAAGGGGTTGGGCTCGCTGGCGACGGTGTACGCCTCCGCGTAGCGGCCGTCGGCGATGAGGGCCAGGTAGCCCTGCGCGCTGGTGTGCACGGCGCAGGCGCGCTTGCAGGGGCTGTGGCCCTTCTTGGTGACGAAGTAGGTGTTGGGGATCGCCTGGGCGTAGAGCTTGGTGATCGCCTTGCGCTCGTTGAGGCCCTCGTTGTAGGGGTCGGGGAGGGTGACGGGGCACTTGGGGGAGCACTCGCCGCAGCTGGTGCAGATGTCGGGATCGACGAAGCGCGCGTGGTGGTAGATCTTGGCGTCGAAACCGCCGGGCTCGCCCTCGAGCCCGATGAGTTCGGAGTTGGTGACGATCTCGATGTTGAGGTGCCTGCCGGCCTCGACCAGCTTGGGCGCCAGGGTGCACATCGAACAGTCGTTGGTGGGGAAGGTCTTGTCGAGCTGGGCCATGTGACCGCCCAGGGCGGGAGCCTTCTCGACGAGGTAGACCTTGTACCCCCCTTCGGCGAGGTCGAGCGAGCACTGGATGCCCGCGACGCCGCCACCGACGACAAGCGCAGCGCCGGTGGACTTGGGTGGTGAACCCGACATACGCACTCCTTTGCGACTACGCGGCGGTCCCAGAAACGAGTGGGGTGACCACAGACTCAACGGCCCACTTGGGTGTCTCAAGTATAGCCGGGAGGTTGTGACGGCGTCCACACAGAGCCGGACATGCGGAGGACGCCGCGGTGCGGCGAGAGGCCGGGGCCGCACTCCTCCTGGCCCCGGCCCACAGCGCCGGATGCTTTGCCGGAGGCGACGCGTGGCATAGGGTCGCGACACGTCGACGACGGGAGGCAGCCGTGCAGGCGGATCTGGTGCTCACGAACGGTGTGGTGTACACGGTCGACGCGCGACGGTCGCGCCACGAGGCCCTGGCCGTCAAGGACGGCCGGATCGTGGCGCTGGGGAGCGCGTCGGAGGCCGCCGAGTGGTGCGGTCCGCGCACGCGGACCGTTGATCTCGGCGGCCGCCTCGTCCTGCCGGGCTTCATCGACGCGCACCTGCATCCCACGTACTCGACCTTCGAGCTCTTCGAGGTCAAACTGGCAGACTGCCGGACGCTGGACGACTGCCTCGACCGTGTCGCCCGGTTCGCCGCCCAGCGCCCTGAGCTGCCCGCCATACGCGGCGGCGGCTGGTTCCCCACGGTCGTGTCCATGGACGGTATGACGGCCGCGGCACTCGACCGGGTCGTGCCCGACCGCCCCGTGCTCCTGCACGACGACAGCGTGCACGCACATTGGGTGAACAGCATGACGCTGCGCCGCGCCGGGATCGGCCGCCATGACCCCGGCTGGCCCGGTGCCGTGATCGAGCGCCTGCCGGACGGCTCGCCCAAAGGGCTGCTGCACGAGGCGTTCCTCTACCTGGACCGGGCGCTGCCGCAGTACACGGCTCGCCAGCACGCGGAGGCCATGCGTCACTTCCAGCGCGAGATCGCGTCGCGCTACGGCATCACGATGCTGCACGACGCCGGGGTCCATGGCTGGAGCGAGACGGTCCTTGACGCGTACGAGCGTCTCCAGGCGGACGACGAGCTCTCGCTGCGCGTCCGCCTGTCGATGATGTTCGATCCGAGCGAGCCGTTGGGCGACCAGCTGGAGACGGCGGCGGAGGCGCGCGCCCGCTTCTCGGGCCCGCTCGTCCAGGCCGCGACGGTCAAGCTCTTCTGCGACGGCGTGCTGGAGACGCACACGGGGCTGCTCAAGGAGCCCTACGCGGACACGCCGGGGTACGCGGGAACGCCGGTCTGGGAGCCCGAGCGTCTCGTCGAGGCGTCGGTCGCCGCCGCGGCGGCCGGGTTCCAGCTCCACTACCACGCCATCGGCGACGGCGCCGCCGTGCTGGCGCTGGACGCGATCTCTGCGGCCAGGGACGGCAGGCCGGGCGGCCGTGACATCATCACGCACCTGCAGGTCGTGGACGCCGCCGACGTGGCGCGCATGGCCGAGCTCGGCGTCGTCGCCGTCGTGCAGCCGTACTGGTTCACGGGCGATCCCGACTACCTCGCCGCGCTGCGACCTCTCCTCGGGGATCGCAGTGAGCGCCAGTACCCGATGCGCAGCCTGGTCGAGGCGGGCGTCCTGGTGGCCGGCGCAAGCGACTACCCCGTCACGCCGCCGCCCGACCCGCTGCTCGCCATCCAGCGCGGGGTGCTGCGCCGCGACCCCGGCGCCGTCCCTGAGAACCGCCCCCTGTGGCCGGAGGAGGCGGTAGACGTCAGGGCGATGATCGCGGCCTTCACCATCGCCGGCGCCCGAGCCAACTTCCTCGAGCGCGAGACGGGGTCGCTGGAGCCGGGCAAGTCGGCGGACCTCGTCGTCCTCGGCCGCGACCTGCTGGACCTCGCACCCGAGCTGATCCACGAGGCCGCGGTGGAGTTGACACTGTTCCGCGGCCGGCCCACGTGGGCCGCCGGCCCATTCGAAGGCTTCACCTCCGACTGACGCGACGAACGGCTGCGCGACGAGAGGGTCGGGGCCGCGTCCCGGGAGGCGTCGGGAGCGCCGCGCTACCGCTGCGTCGACGCGCGCTCGACCAGTCTGACCGGCAGGACGCGGCGCGGCTCCTCCACGGTCTCGCCGCGCACGATCTTGATCAGCATGTCGGCGGCCTCCCTCCCGTGCCGCTCGGCATCGTATTCGAGCGTGGTCATCGGCGGCTCGCTTCTCTCGGCCAGGCCGAAGTCGCTGGGGCCGGCGACCATGAGCTCGCCGGGCACAGCGACGCCGAGCTCAGTGGCCGCGCGCAGCACGGCGATGGCGGGCAGTTCGTAGACGCCGAAGACAGCGTCCGGTCGTGACGCATTCTCGAGCAGCCTGTGCGCGGACGCATCGAGCGCCTCCTCGGAGGCACCGGTCACCTCCTCGACGTGGGCGGCGACGTCGTGCTCCTCGCACCAGGCCCTGTACGTCCGTACCGCCTCCTGCGTCCAGTAGTCCGTGGTCGGCCAGGTGATGGCGGCCACCCGGCGGGCGCCGTGCGAGTAGAGGTGGTCGAGTACGGCACGGGCGCTCTCCCCGGCGTCGTTGTCGACCCAGTACCCCTCGTCCGGGCGATCGGGGTCCCGGCCTATGGTGACGTAGGGCAGACCTTGGCCGCGCAGGAAGCGAAGGTTGTCGTCGCTCGACTCGGGGTCCGCGACGATCGCGCCGTCGAACAGCAGCCGCTCCCAGTACACGCCGTCGCGCGTGTCGGGGACCACGACCACGGCGTACTCGTGCTCGCGCGCGGCCTGGGTGACGCCGCGCAGGATGCGGTGGATGTACTCAAGGTCGGCCTGGGAGCTCGAGGTGACCGCGTTGACGGCGCAGATCGCGATGACTCCGGTGCCGCTCGCCTTGAGACTCCGCGCGCCGGGGTGCGGCCGGTAGCCGAGTTCGGCCACGGCATCCTGGACCCGGCTACGCGTCGCCTCCGACACCGGCCGCTGCCCGCCGAGTGCGTGAGAGACAGTGGTCGGAGACACGCCGGCGAGCCGGGCCACGTCCTTGATGGTGACACGCCTGCGCTGATCCACACCCATGTATTTACCCCCCGGTCGCTGAGAGCGCGAGTATAGCGTCGGGGCTCGCGGTGTGCGGCAGCCGTCAGACCAGCGTGAGTTAATTAGTTGTAAAGCGTTTTGGGGCGCTCTATCCCGGCGTCAATCGGCGCGTGCCGCGCCGTCATCGCGCTGGGGGGGCAGCGTGAAGTAGACGGTCGCGCCGTCCTCGGGCGCGGCGTCAGCCCATGCCCTCCCGCCGTGGCGGCGCACAAGTCGCTGGACGGTCGCCAGACCGACTCCGTCGCCCTCGAACTGCCCGGGCGGGTGCATGCGCTGGAAGACGCCGAAGAGGTGCTCGGCGTACCGCATGTCGAAGCCCACCCCGTCGTCGCGGACGAAGAAGACGCGCTCGCCGTCCTGGTCCAGCGCACCGACATCGACGCGGGCCGACGGGTGGGGGGCGGTGAACTTCCAGGCGTTGGCGAGCAGTTCGCGCAGGATCAACCTGACGAGCGCCGGGTCCGCATCGGCGGCAAGACCCGGCGCGACGGTGAGCCGCACAGCTCGCGACGGGTGGTCCGCCGCCGTCTCCTCGCCCACCTCCAGCGCAATGGCGGAGAGGTCCACGTCGCGCCGCACAAGCTCTCGCCGGGAGACATGAGACAGGCTCATGAGGTCGTCCAGGAGGCGGGCCAGCGTCTGGGCGGCGTTGCGCACGCGGCGCAGCGCCGTCGCGCCTTCCGGACTCAGCCTGCCCGCCTCATCCTCGATCACCGCGGCACTGAAGCCGTCGATGGTGCGCAGCGGCGCGCGCACGTCGTGGGCGATGGAGTATGCGAGCGCCTCCAGCTCCCTCGTCGCCGCGTCCACCTGCTCGGTCTTGCTGACGACGCGCCGCCGCAGCTCCTCGTTGAGCCGCTCGATCTCGGCCTCGGCGCGCCGCCGCTCCGAGACGTCCAGGAACGAGACGAGCACCCTGTCCAGTGTCTGCTCGTGCCCGGGCACCACGCTGAGGTGGATCTCCAGGGTCAGTGGGCGCCGGTCGCGCGGATCGACGACCGCGATCTCCGCCGAGAAGCGCGTGCCTCCGCCGGCGAGCGTGACGAGCTCGTCCGCGAACACGGGCAGAGAGTCCTTCGTGAAGTAGGACTCAAGGCTGGCCTCCAGCTGGTCGAGTGAAGCCGCGCCGAGCTCCGTGAGGCCGGCGCGGTTCGAAGCCAGGACACGCACACGGGCGGCGCACTCGACGACGGCTTCGGGGTGCGCCGCGAAGTATCCCTGCCAGTCGGTCACCCCCGGATGCTCGTCGAACCAGGCGCGCACGTCCGAGAAGTCCTCCTCCCAGACGGGGATCGGCGACTGTTCGAAGAGGTTGCGGAAGCGCTCCTCCGCCAGCCGCAGCGCCTGTTCGGCGGCGCGCTGGTCGGTGACGTCCTGACAGAAGCCGACCAGCGCCAGTGGGCGACCGTCCCGGTCGCGTTCGAGCGTCGAGCTCACGTGGACCAGCGCGACGCTGCCGTCGCGGCGAAGGATGCGAAGATCGGCAGACACGAGCTCGCCGGTCTCAGTGGCGAGCCTGATGGCGTCGGTGACCAGATGCCGGTCGTCCTCGTGCACGCGCTCGAGGACCGGCTGCAGGCTCCCGTCGAATGAAGCGACGTCCAGGTCGAACAGCCGGTACATCTCGGGGGACCAGCCGGCGCGTCCCGTCCGCAGGTCGTACCGCCAGCTGGCGACACGCGCCACCTCCTCAGCCACGTCGCGCATCTCGGTCATCTCGCGCAGGGCCGCCTCCACGATCCTTCGCTTCGAGATGTCACGCGCAACGGAGAAGATGACGGTCCTGCCCTGGAGCTCGAAGGCACTGGTGCTGATCTCCACCGGGATGCGCCGTCCGTCCTTGGTGACGTGCTCGGCATCGAACGTGGCCCGGCCCGTACGGAGGAGCTCCTCCACGATCGCCGGCACGCGCTCGTGCTGCTCCGGCGTGTCGATGGCGCTCACGTCCATGGCCAGGAACTCCTCGCGCGAGTAGCCGAGCATGTCGCAGGCGCCCTCGTTGACCTCGATGAAGCGACCGACGACGCCCTCACGGACCTCGTGGACGTACACGGCGTCATTGGCGTTCTGCAGCAGCAGCCGGTAGCGCTCCTCGCTCTCGTGCAGGGCACGCTGCGCCTCGAAGTGGTCGGTCTGGTCGGTGAAGGACACGACGGCCGCGACCGCCTCCGTCTCGCCCGGAGGCACGATCGGGCGGGCGTTGATGCTGAGCCAGCGGGTCACGCCGTCTCGGACCACCCCCATGACCACGTCGAAGAGCGGTGCGCCGCTCCGCATCGCGAGCATCGTGGGATGCTCGTCCGGCGGCCAGGGCGTCCCATCCTCGCGGATGGTGCTCCAGTCGCGTCCCAGCGCCGACCGTCCGACCATCTCCATCTGATCGACTCCGAAGACCGCCGCCGCGGCGCTGTTGAAGGTGAGGATCGTCCCGTCGCGTGCCTGCAGGATGATGCCCTCGTGCGCCGCGTCGAGCACGGACCTCAGACGCTCCTCGCTGAGGCTGAGCTCCTCGAGTGCGCGCCTCTGCTCGGTGACGTCGTCGATCATCGCGAGCTGGGAGACCATCCGCCCCGCGTCGTCCCGCACCGCTCGCACCACCGTCCGTGTCCACACCACCTGCCCGTCCTTGCGCAGGTAGCGCTTGTCCAGGGCGATCTGCTCCGCCTCTCCGTCGCGCAGCCGTCGCGCGGTCTCGATCGAGACGTCGATGTCGTCCGGATGGGTGATCTGGACGAAGTCCAGCTCGAGCAGCTCCTCGCGCGTGTACCCCAGCGTGGCGCACAGTGCGTCGTTCACGCGCTCGAAGGCGGTCTCGCTGAAGAGCGCCGCGCCGACGGGGGCCTGGTCGAACGTGAGTCGCAGCGACTCGTCCCGCTCGGCGAGAGCCCGCTCCGCGCGGCGCAGGTCGGTCACGTCCTCCAGGGTCGAGACGACCTCGGCGGGCTCGTCATCGCCGTCACAGAACAGGGGCGTGGCGTTGATCCGGATCCAGCGCTGTTCCTCCCGGGCGGGGTCGAAGACCCCCATGAGGACGTCGCGGACAGGCCGGCCCGTCCTCAGGACGACCAGCGAGGGGTAGTCCTCGCTGGAGACCTCGTCGCCGTTCTCGCGCGACGCGCGCCAGCACGGGTCGACGGGCGCGCGTCCCTGCAGCTGGTCGAGCGAGAGGCCGAGGATCCGTTGCGCGGCAGGATTGGCGAGTGTGACGCGGCCGGCGGAGTCCTGGAAGACCACGCCGGCCGGGGTGGTCTCGAAGACGAGGGCGTGCGGGTCTCGCGAGCGCGTACCGTCGTCCGCGTCCAGATGGCTCACCCGTGCCCCCAAACGTCCCCCGTCCGTGTGAGGCTACCTTCTACCTCCGGGCGCGCGTGGTCAACTACGTCCCTGGACGGGTCTGCATCTGATACTCTACGGGCGACGGAGTCAATCAAGCGATTAATCAACGCGTCCGCCGAAGGGGAGTCGATAGCATGGGTGTGCAGGAACAGTACCGTGACTACGTCATGACGGGGTTCGTCAAGCGCGTCGAGCCGGTGGTCGCGGACCGGGGCGACGGAGCCTATCTCTACGACGCCGACGGCACCGAGTACATCGACTGCTTCGCCGGGATCAGCGTCACCAACGCCGGCCATCACAACGAGCAGATCTTGACCGCAGCCATGGACCAGGCGCAGAAGCTCGTGCACGCCTGCTCCTACGTCTACCACGTGCCCACCGTGGGCGCCCTTGCCGAGAAGCTCGCCCAGATCACGCCGGGCGACCTGCAGAAGACCTTCTTCGGCAACGGCGGCGCCGAGGCCATCGAGGGTGCCTTCCGCCTCGCCAAGCGGTACTCGGGCAAGCGCGAGTTCCTCGCCATCGAGTCCAGCTTCCACGGCCGCAGCTTCGCCACCCTCTCGGTGACCGGCAACTCGGGCCGCAAGAAGGGCGGCGGCCCGTACATGCCGGGCGTCGCCTTCACGCCCACGCCCTACTGTTACCGTTGCTTCGCCGAGAAAGACCCGGAGACGTGCGATTTGCTCTGCGCGCGGCGCGTCGCCGAGGTCGCACGTCTGCATCTCTCGGGCGACGTCTGCGCCTTCATCGCCGAGCCGGTGATGGGTGAGGGCGGCATCATCGTCCCGCCGGACGGCTACTTCAGGCGCGTCAAGGAGATCCTTGACGAGATGGGCATCCTGTTCATCGCCGACGAGGTCCAGAGCGGCTTCGGCCGCACCGGCAAGATGTTCGCGATCGACCACTTCGGCGTCGAGCCGGACATCATGACGCTCGCCAAGGGCATCGCCGACGGCTGGCCGCTCAGCGCCTTCATCGCCAAGCCGGAGATCGCCGACGCGTTCCAGATCGGAGACCATCTCAGCACCTTCGGCGGCAACCCGGTGAGCTGTGCCGCCGCACTGGCCAACATCGACTTCCTCGCGAACGGCGTGGTCGACGACGCGGCGCGCAAGGGCGAGCTCCTCATGGCGAGGTTCCGCGAACTGCAGAAGACGCAGCCGCTCATCGGGGACGTGCGCGGCAAGGGCCTCATGGTCGGCGTCGAGCTCATCGCCGACCCGGCCACGAAGGCGTACGGCACCGCTCAGGCCGGCTTCGTGCGCCAGTACTGCCTCGACCACGGCGTGCTCATCGGCGTCGGCGGCAACTTCGGCAGCGTGCTGCGCATCCAGCCGCCGCTGGTGATCGACGACGCTCAACTCGAGCGCGTGGTCGCCACCGTGGCCGACGGCATCGAGGCGTCGGTGCAGCCGGCGGTCGCCTGACGACGCGGTAGGATGCATCGCGCCGGGCCGGAGGCCCGGCGCTCGAGCGGAGCCGGCCGGGGCGGCGGCGCCGCGCTCGCTGCGGGGGGCGGGAGGCCGGAAGGGCCTCCCGCCCCCCGCGCGCGTACGATCACGGCATCTCTCCCGGCCGGCAAGGGTAGACCGGGAGCACGGCGAACCAAGTCGGGACATCACAAGGGGGGAAGGCATGAGCTCCACGCAGGACGGCCCGCAGGTGCAGGTGCAGCGCGACACCAGGTCCGGCGGCAACGGCTACGGCAAGCTCATCGCGCCGGCCGTCGTCGCCGTCGTCATCATCATCCTCATCCTCCAGAACACGCAGGAGGACTGGCGCTTCCACCTCTTCTTCTGGTGGTTCTCGCTGCCGGCGGCGCTGATGCTGGTCCTGCTCCTGGTGGTGGGATTCCTCATCGGGCTGCTGGTGGCCGCGGTGCTCAGGCGCCGGCGCAAGCAGCAGCTCCGGCGCAAGGCCGCGGGGTACTGAGCTTCTCCGCGGCGTCAGGGTGAGGAGGGCGGCGGGCCGTAGCCGCCGCCGCCCGGCGTCTCGATCACCAGCACATCGCCCGGCGCCAGGCGCGCCTGCGCCACGCCCGGCAGTTCCTCGACGCTCCCGTCCGCGCGCTCGACCGCGTTGCGGCCGCACGTGCCCGGGAAGCCGCCGGCGAGCCCGAAGGGCGGCACCCGGCGGCTGCTCGAGACGATCGCCGCCGTGAGCGGCTCCAGGAACCGCAGGCGCCGCACCACGCCGTCGCCCCCGCGACGCTCGCCCGCGCCGCCGCTCCCCACGCGGACGCGGAACTCCTCGACGAGCACGGGGTACCGCCACTCCAGCACTTCGGGGTCCGTGAGCCGCGAGTTGGTCATGTGCGTGTGCACGGCGCTCCGGCCATCCCAGCCCGGCCCGGCACCTGCGCCGCCGCAGATCGTCTCGTAGTACTGGTAGCGCGCGTCCCCGAAGGTGAGGTTGTTCATCGTGCCCTGGCTTGCGGCGGCCGCGCCCAGGGCGCCCAACAGCGCGCCCGTGATCGCCTGCGACGTCTCCACGTTGCCCGCCGCCACCGCAGCCGGCGGGCGCGGCGACAGCATGGTCCCGGGGGGGATCACGATGTCGATCGGCTCGAGGCAGCCCGAGTTGAGCGGGATGTCGGTGTCGACGAGCGTGCGCACGACGTAGAGGACGGCGGCCGTGGCGACCGCCTCCGGCGCGTTGAAGTTGTCGTCGCGCTGAGGCGAGGTGCCTGTGAAGTCCACGGTGGCGCGCCGGGCGGCCGCGTCGACGGTGACGGAGACTACGATACGGCTGCCGTCGTCGAGTTCCTGCTGGAAGCGGCGCGGCCCGTCGCCGGCGCCGGCGAACCTGTCAAGCACGCGGCGCACGGCCTCTGCCGCGTTGTCCTGCACGTGACGCATGTACGCGCGGACCACAGGAAGGCCGAACTCGTCAGTCATGCGCCCGAGTTCCGCGGCGCCGCGCGCGTTGGCCGCCACCTGTGCGCGCAGATCGGCGAGATTCTGGCGCACGTCGCGCACCGGATACGGGGCCGAGGAGAGCAGATCCGCCACCTCGGCCTCCCGAAGACGGCCGTCGTCCACGAGCCGGAAGTCCTCGATCAGCACGCCCTCCTCGTGGATGGTGTGGCTGCCCGGGGGCATGGAGCCGGGGGTGATGCCGCCCACGTCGGCGTGGTGGGCGCGCGAGGCGACGAAGAACAACGGCTCGGTCGCCGTCTCATGGGTCTCGGTGCCTCCGGTCCTGACCCGGGCGGTCGCGGGGACGTACGCCGGCGTCACGACGGTCAGATCGGGCAGATGGGTGCCGCCGGCGTAGGGTGAGTTGAGCAGCCAGGCGTCGCCCGGACGCAGCTCGCCGCGGTGCCGGTCCAGCACGGCCCGCACCGAGGCGCCCATCGAGCCCAGGTGTACGGGGAGGTGGGGAGCGTTGGCCACCAGTCCCCCTTCCGCGTCGAAGAGGGCGCAGCTGAAGTCGAGGCGTTCCTTGATGTTCACCGAGACGGCCGTCGTCGCCAGCGTTGCGCCCATCTGCTCGGCGATGGACATGAACAGGCTGTTGAACACCTCGAGGAGGAGGGGCGAGACGCGTTCCGGGTCGGCGGAGGGGCGGGCCGGCGGCGAGGTCCTGCGCAGCAGCAGTTCGCCGCCGGCCTGCGCCTCCGCTCGCCAGCCGGGCTCGACCACCGTCGTGCTGGTGGGCTCACAGACGATCGCCGGCCCGTCGACGACGGCGGCCGGCGGCAGGTCGTCGCGCAGATACACGGGCGCCGCGTGACGCACGCCGCCGGTGAAGACGGCGGCGGTCTCGCGCGGGGCCGGTCTTGCGGGCGGCGCGCCCACCCCACCCGAGGCGGCGCGTCCGGCGGCTGCGCCGGCACCAGCCGCGGCCTTGCC
>DAIQNY010000105.1:0-10921 GCA_036788155.1 Actinomycetota bacterium
CTCCCTCCTGCCACGGCGGCTCCTGCTCGCGACAGACGTCGCCGAGGTTGCGCGGGCAGCGCGGGTGGAAGCGGCAGCCCGAGGGGACCCTCATGGCGCTCGGCACGGACCCTGCCAGCCGAATAGGCTTCTGCTTCACGTCCGGGTCGGCGAGCGGCACGGCGGAGAGCAGCGCCTCGGTGTACGGATGGAAGGGCGGTGTGAGCACCCTGGTGGCGTCGCCCACCTCCATCACGTGGCCGAGATAGACCACGGCGATCACGTCCGAGAGGTGTTGCACGGCCGAGAGGTCGTGAGAGATGAAGAGGTACGACGTCTTCTGTTCGACCTGAAGCTTCATGAGCAGGTTCATGAGCGAACCCTGTACCGAGACGTCGAGCGAGGAGATGGGTTCGTCGCAGAGGATGATGCCGGGCTCCGCGGCGAAGGCGCGGGCGATCGCCACCCGCTGCTTCTCGCCGCCGGAAAGCTCATGCGGCAACCGGTCGAAGTAGCTGACCGGGAGGCTCACGGACTGAAGGAGCTCGAGCGCCCGGTCCTTGGCCCTCCGGCGGTCTAGTCCGCCGAGCAGTGTCAACGGGCGCATGATGGCGTCACCGACGCTACGCGTGGGATTGAGCGAGGCGTCCGGGTTCTGGAACACCATCTGGATCTGCCTGAGCGTCGAGCGTGGGCGCTTGCTCATGGTACGGGGCAGGGAGTCTCCCCGCAGTGTGATGGTGCCGCCGGTGCTCGGCGTGAGGCCGATGATGGCCCGCGCGACCGTGGTCTTGCCGCTGCCGCTCTCACCGACGACTCCGAGCGTCTGCCCCTCGCACACGTCGAGGTCGACGCCGTCGACGGCGCGCACCGTGCCCTTCGGCGCCTTGAAGTGCACCCGTGTGTCGTTCGTGCGTACGAGCACGTCGGACGTGCCGCACTCGGTCTCGACGGTCCGCACGGCCTCGGTCGCGGCGCGCAGGTACTCGGCCGGCGGCGGCACCACCTGCCAGCGGCGACAGGCCGAGAGATGGGCTTCGTCCACTGTCGTGAGCGGCGGGCGCGCCTGGGTGCAGGCCGCCTCGGTGAAGCCGCAGCGCGGCGCGAAGATGCAGCCCGCCGGCAGCTGGTCCACGCGGGGGATCGACCCGGGGATCGTGACCAGCGACCGCTTCTCCGGGGTGGGATCGAAGTGAGGCACGCAGCCGAGCAGGTCGAGCGTGTACGGGTGCAGCGGGCGCTTGAAGAGCTCTCTCAGCTCGGCCTGCTCCATGAACTCCCCCGCGTACATGACTCCTACGCGGTCGCAGATCTTGGTGATCACCCCAAGATCGTGCGTGATGTAGAGGATCGCCGAGTCGAATTCGCGCTTGAGCTCGGCGACCAGGTCGAGGACGACGGCCTGGGTGGTCACATCCAGCGCCGTCGTCGGCTCGTCCATGATGAGAAGCGACGGGTTGGTCATGAGCGCCATGGCGATCACGCAGCGCTGGAGCATTCCGCCCGAGAGCTGGTGCGGATAGCGCTTCATGACGGCCTCGGGGTCGGGCATGGCCACCTTGGTGAGCATCTCCTGCACGCGCTCTCGGGCCGCGGCCGCGTCCATGCCCAGGTGCTGGCGAGCGACCTCGGCGAGCTGTCTTCCGATGGGGATGGAAGGGTTGAGGGCGCTCAGCGGGCTCTGGTACACCACGCCGATCTTCGCGCCCCACAGCGCGCGCAGCTCCTTCGGCGAGAGGTCCAGCAGCTCGACGCCGTTGAGACGCACGCTGCCGTCGGCGACGCGGCCGTTCGACGCGAGATACCGGATGGCTCCCATGGCCAGCGTGGACTTGCCGGATCCGGACTCGCCCACGAGCCCGAAGCTTTCGTGCTCGTGGATGGCGAGTGAGACGTTTCGCACCGCGTGGAGGTCGCCGAGCTCCGTGACGTAGTCGACGGAGAGGCCCTCGACCTCGAAGACGGGGCGGGAGGCGGCGGGAGCAGTCATCAGCTCCTCCCGCCGCCCGGCAACATGACCTGCCGCAGACCGTCCGACATCAGGTTCGTCGCAATCACGAGCACGGCGATGGTGCAAGCGGGGAAGAGCAGGACCCACGGCGCGATGGCGAAGAAGTTGCGCGCCAGGTTGATCTGCAGACCCCAATCGGGCGACGGCGGCTGCACGCCGAGGCCGAGAAAGCCCAGCGACGCCACCAGGAAGATCGAGTAGCTGAAGCGCATGGACGCCTCGACGAGCAGCGGCGGCAGCGCGTTCGGCAGGATCTCACGGAACAGCACATAGCTGCGCGTCTCTCCACGGACGCGCGCCGCCTCGACGAACTCCTTGTTCTTGAGGTCGAGCACCATGCTCCGCACGACCCGCGCCACCATCGGGATGTACAGGATCGCGACCACGAAGACGAGGTTGAGGTTCGATGGCCCGACGGTGCTCAGCAGGACGAGCGCCAAGAGCAGGGACGGGAACGACAAGAGCACGTCAAGTAAGCGCATCACCACCTCGTCGGTCGTTCCTCCGATGTAGCCGGAGAAGAGGCCGATCGCCGTACCGATGACCACGGCGACGGCCGTGCCGAACCCGCCGAGCAGGAAGATGTTGCGCGTGCCGACGATGATGCGACTGAGGATGTCGCGACCGAACTGATCCGCCCCGAAGGGGTGGCTCAGCGTGGGAGCGGCGAGGCGCAGGTCGGGATCCTGCTTCTCGTAATCGTACGGAGCGATCCAGGGTCCGAACACGGCGAGGAAGAGGAAGAAGCAGAAGATGATGGTGCCGACGAGCGCCGCCGGCCGCTTCAGGAGGCGGCGCCAATACAGCCTCCACGTCCTCGGCCGTTGCTGCTGCTCCGGCTCGGAGAAGCCCTTGACGGCCTCCTCGTCCATGATCGCCGTATCGAAGAGTTCGTCGGTCACATTCGGTTCGACCAAGGGTCCATCCTCATTCGCTCGGGGATAGGCGTGACAGTAGCGGCCCGGAGCCGGATGTCAAACCGGCGCGGGTGGCGTCGGTTGGGCGAAACTGGACCGCGCGCACCGCTCATCCAGTCTCGCCAACCGGCTCGACACGCGCCTCGACTGACTTCATCAGCGGGAAACCGCTGATGCGGTCGAAGCGGTCGTCGTGCGTCACGGCGTTCGCGTTGGCGCCCTTCCATCCGTGCGTGAGTTGCAGGCAGTGGCGCGGCAGTTCGTTGGCGGCAACAACTCGGACCGGCGTCGCGATCGCCCCGATGCGTGTGGTCAGGCGGACGGTGTCGCCGTCGGCCACGCCGAGCGCAGCGGCGTCCTCGGGGTGCATCTCGAGTCCCGGCGTCGGCGCCTCCGCGGCGAACCTCGCCACGTTGTGCCCGCGGCTGTGCGCGAAGAGGAGCGACCGCGCGCCCGTCATCAGTGCGAACGGGTACTCAGGGTCCGGCGTCTCGAGATATGCCGGGCGCCGGTAGAGGGGTAGCGCGTCGTACCCCAGATCGGCGAGGTGCTGCGAGGCGAACTCGACCTTGCCCGAGGGCGTCGGGAAACGCTCCGCGACCTCGTCCTTCGCCGGCGAGCCGTAGCGAACGCCTTCAGGGTGCGCCTCGAGGTTCTCGAGCGTGATCCCGGTCGGCTCGAGGAGCCAGCGGTTCAACGCGTGATCGTCCTTCCAGGGGAAGTACGACGCCGCGCCGAGACGATGCGCCATGTCGCGCCAGAACTCGTACTCGGTCTGGGCCTCGGGATGCCCGCCGATCGCGGAGGTCAGCGTGACAACCCCGATCTCGTGATGCGTGTGCACCTCGCTGCGCTCCAGGAACGAGGCGGCCGGCAGGACGTAGTCCGCGAGGGCGGCCGTCTCCGTCATGAAGAGATCGCGCACGACGAAGAGCTCCAGCGCGGAGAGGGCCTCCACGACCTTGCTCGAGTTGGGGTTGGTCAGGACCGGGTTCGCGCCGGCGAGCACCATGGCGCGCAACGGATATGGGTCGCCGGTCAGGATCCCGCGCAGCGCCGTCATCGTGTGGCACTCGCGGCGCACCTCGTACAACACGGGGAAGCGGTCCGCACCGATCGGCTCCAGCTCGATCAGCGGCCGCTCCTCGTACAGCGTGAGGTCATTGAGCGGGAGCGCCGGGACGAAGGCCGAGCCGCCGACCTTGCCGGGCGTCCCGAGCAGGGCGTTGAGCGAGACGATGGCACGAATGTTGTCGACGCCGTTCTCGTGGTGCTCCAGACCGTTGCCGGGGTAGAGCGCGACGCGCCCGCCGGCGGCGCCGAGCAGGCGGGCGAACTCCACCACAGTGGCCGCCGAGACGCCCGTCTCGCGCTCCACCACATCGGGCGAGAAGCCCCGTGCGTAAGCGGCCAGCGACTCAAACCCGACCGTGGCCCGCTCGATGTACCCGCTGTCGCAATATCCGTTCTCGATCAGCTCGCGGATGAGCCCGAGCGCGAGCGCTCCATCGGTGCCTGGCAGCGGCGCCACGTGGAGATCGGCGCGCCGGGCCACGGCGGAGAGCCGGGGGTCGACGGCGACGAGCTTCGCCCCTCGCCGACGCGCGGCCGTTATGCGCTGCGTGAGGTTGGGGCGCGAGAACGGCGGGTTCGCGCCCCACATCACCACACAGCGCGAGTTCTCGATGTCCACGTTCGGCCACGCGCCGTACACCAGCTTGAAACCGGTGAACCGGCCGACCCAGCACATCGAGTCATTGGAGAGATAGTTGGGGCTGCCGATGGCGTGGATGAACCGACGTGCGAGGTCCTCCTGCTGGGCGAAGCCGGTGGCTTCGCCCTTCCAGACGCTCACGCTGCGGGCGCCGTCGCGTGCGATGATGGCCTGCAGTCTCTCGGCGATCTCGTCGAGTGCCTGGCGGAGAGGTAGCTCCTCCCAGTCGTTGCCGCGGCGCTTCAACGGACGCAGCAGCCGGTCGGGATGGTTGACGATGTCCACGGCAGCCCGGGCTTTGACGCAGAGGCGACCGTGGCTCCAGGGGTGCGCGTCGTTGCCGCGGACGTCCACGACGCGCCCATCCTCCAGGCTCACGACGATGCCGCAGCGGTCGTCGCACATGCGGCAGAGCGTTCTGACCGTGTCTCTGTGCACACCCATCAGGGCGCGACCTCGTCCTTGCGGTACACGGCGACAAGCTTCGCCTCGAGCGTCGCCCTCCGTGTCTCGACCAGGTCCTCAAGCTCGCAGTACTGGAGCACGTCCACGGTACGGCTGCGCACGCAGGCGGGGTCGCCGCCGCACAGGTCGCACTTGCGTGCGACCCCTGCGGCGGCGTCGAAGCTCACGGCTCCGATCGGGCAGGCGAGCAGGCACATCTTGCAGCCGGCGCAGCGCCCCTCGTCGACGACCACTGCTCCCGTGGCTGCGTCGCGCGAGATCGCGCCGGCAGGGCACACGTCCATGCACCAGGCCCCCGAGCAGTGCAGGCAGGTGAGCGGCAGGCAGACGCGGTCCTCCGGTGAGTACGTCACGGTGATACAGGACGCCTCGCGATCCAACCCGCCGCCGTGAACAAACGCGCAGGCGTACACGCAGTCGCGGCAGGCCACGCAGAGATCGGGGTCGCCCACTACGATGCGCACAGGATCGTCTCCTTGGTCGCTTGTACGGTTCTGGGCAAACGAGAAACGCGCGCCGGCGCGGCGGCGGCCATGCCTGGAAAGCGCCGCTGGTCGAAGAACGCGCGCACGTCGTCGAGAGGTCTGTGGTAGCGGATGAACGGGCCCAGCCGCCCCAGGAGCCGGACCGCCTGCTGCTCCCCCAGGTAGACGGCGCCCAGCGGGACGTCGTCGGCCAGGACGATCTTCAGGTACTCGACCCCCGGGAGGTCTTCCAGGATGACGACCCGCTCTCCAGACGCCCCGACGAAGCGACCCACCGAAGCCACCGTCACGCCGAACATCTCGGTGACGTTGCCGCTCAGACTGCCCTCGCAGGTGAGGCCGGCGCCGGCGAGGTTGGCGCCGGCGACGCGTCCCTGGGCGACCGCCACGGGCCACAGGGCGAGGACGTCGTCGCCGCCGGCCCATAGGGGAGCACGGGCGACGTCGCCGGCTGCGTACACAGACTCGACGGCGGTCTCCATGGAGGCATCGACCCGCAGCCCGCTGCCCTGGTCCGATACCGCCTCGGGCAGCACCGAGTCGTTGGGGCGGACGCCGGTGGCGACGACCAGAAGGTCGACGTGGTAGGTGTCGGCGTCGTCGGCGGTGCAGCACAGCTCACCGCGGGCGCGCTCGAGTCCAGCGATGCAGACGTCGGTCGCCACCCGCACACCGGCCTGCTCGATGTGCGCACGGAGAAGGGCCGACGCCGACTCGTCGAGCACCCGTGGGAGGATGCGACCCTCGAGCTCCGCGACCGTGACGTCGGCGCCGCGGCGGTGAGCCGCCCACGCAGCCTGGAGGGCGACGAACCCGGCGCCGAGCACCATGAGCCGGCCACCTGGTCGCAGCCCGCGGTCGAGCCGCAGTGCGTCGTCAAGGGTCCAGAACCCCTGGACGCCCGGTCCGTCGAGTCCGTCGATGGGAGGGACCGCCGCTCGGGACCCGGTCGCGACGAGCAGGCGGTCATACGGGACGGTGCGGCCTCCCGCCAGCTTGACTTCCTGTGCCTCCGCGTCGACCTGCACAACGGCCTCACCGAACACCGTGCGGGCGTCCAGTCCCTCGTAGTAGCCCTCCGGCCGGATGAAGAGGTCCCGCTGCCGGATGCGGCCGCGAAGATAGTAGGGCAGCAGCACGCGGGAGTAAGGCCTGCCCCCTTCGGCGGAGATCACGGTGACCTGGGACGTGCGGTCTCGGCGCCGGAAGGCCTCGAGTGCGCTCAGACCGGCGGCGCTGTTCCCGATGATGACGACGTGCATGCGTCCTCCCGCCTCAGTCGTCCCAGTGCATGCGTTTCGCATAGTACTCAGCCACACGGCGCATCTCTCTTGCGAACGCGGTGATGTCATGGTCGCTCACCGAGCCGTCGGATGCCACCTGGCAGTAGGGGATCGCGACGACGTCGGGAGCCAGCGCGTCTGCCAGACCACGGAACGCATCGACGATGCCCGGCAGCGACATGTCCCGCTCGAACATGACCTCGAGGTGCGCTCGTCGCCCGTGCTGCTCGACGGCTCTCCGTCCCATCTCCTCCTTCAACTCCGCGATCACCGCGCGACTGAAGCGGTGGGCGCAGTTGAGGCCGTGCACCGGCGGCTCTGACGTGACGTACAACGAGAGGGCGGGGTGTGGACCGCACACGTGCCGCAGTCCGCCACCATACCGCTGCAGCAGCCGGTCGCCGTAGGGCTTGTCGAAGGCAGTGTAGACGGCGGGGCTGAGCAGACCCGCGACGTCGTCCGTGACCAGGACCTTGGCGCCCTCCGGCCGCCAGATAGGCCAGTTGGAGAGCCCGGCAAGGCGACCCTCGCCCCCGACGACCTCGAGGGTCGCCTCCTGCACTGCCTCCTGCGTCGCCGTGATGACCTCGCAGGCGCGGCAGATGGCCTCCGGAGCGCGCTTCATGCTGACGAACAGCAGCGACTGGTCCATGATGCCTTGCAGGTCGCCGAGCGGCGACATCATGTCGACCCCGCCGATCGCAACCGCCGGCGGCAGACAGTCGCGGGCAATGGCGAGCCGGCGCAGGACGTTCTGGAAATGCGCTGACGCGTGGACGTCGGGGACCTCGAGACGGTCGAGTGCGTCGAGGTCCCGCACCGGCGGCGTCTTGACCGCCGGCCAGGAGTCGACGTCCTCTTCCCACCAAAGCTCGGCGCCGAGCATGGCCGGCGTGGAGAAGTACCCGGCCCACGGCGGCTCGAAGACGGGGATGTAGTCGTCCGGCAGCACCCGGAGCGAACGCTCGATGCGTCGGACTCCAGAGTTGAACCAGGCGTCGTCGCGCAGCAGGACGTCGTGCACAGACTCGTCGCACTCCGGTCCCAGGTCGATGATGACGGGGACGTGCTCGACCTGCTCGTACCGCCACACCCGGCGTGTGAGCTCACGAGCACACTCGACACGCGCCGGGTCGAGGTCGAAGTCCACAGGTCCGATCGGCACCCGCGACGCCGGCCCTGCGTGCCGCGGCCGGCTCGCGTCAGTCATGGCGCAGCGGGTACACGTCGGTTCGGATCGTCATCTGGTCACCATGGGTCCCGCGCCGATCTGAGTCAACCTGGGTCCGAATCACGTCCCGGATACTGGAGACAAATGGGGAGGCTGGGCGTGGTGTGGTGTTCCGAGGGCGCGAGGGGGCCGCTTTCGCGGCCCCCTCGCGCCCTCAGTCCTCGTTCCGGCACATAAGGCCGGAGGCGACGTCAGTGCTTCACTCGGTGAAGTACGCCGTGGTGAAGGTGGTGTGCGCCCAGTCGGGATCGAGCTCGATGCCGTCCACGTTCGCCGACTCGCCGGCCACGGCGGTGAGGATGATGAAGTTCATCACCGGGACCTCGTCCTGCAGGATGGTCTGCGCCTGCTTGTAAAGGTCGGCGCGCTCGGCCTCGTCCAAGGCCAGCGGGATCTGCTCCACGATCGAGTCGAACTCGGTGTTCTTCCACCGGGAGTAATTCCACGGCGCGTCGCTCGTCAGCGCGAGCTTGAAGTAAGTGATCGGCACGGCACGGGTGCCCCAGTCGACGATACCGAAGTCGGCCTGGTACCAGTTGTCGGTGCCCTTGTCGGCGTAGTACACGTCCGTCGGGACCTGCTGGATCTCGACGTCGACGCCGATCTCCTTCATCTGGGCCTGCCAGGCGGTCGCGATAGCCGGGATCGGATCCGCGTTCTGCGCCACCAGTTTGATCTTCAGACCGTCGGCGTACCCGGCGTCGGCCAGCAGCTGCTTGGCCCTCTCCGTGTCGTAGGCGGGCTGCTCATCACTGTAGTAGGCCTCATAGGCCGGGCCGACGAACGTGCCGTTGCCGGCGACGCCCACGCCAGGCGCCACGAGATCCACGATCGCCTGGCGATCCGTGCCTGCCCAGAGAGCCTGCCGGACGGCCTTGTCCTTGCCGGCCCCCTGGTCGACGCGGATCTGCAGCGCGTTCATGTAGTTGGTGTTCGTCGTGATGACCTTGAGACTCGGGTTGGTCTCGATGGTCTGCTTCTGCTCGGAGGTCAGGCCGCCCACCCAGTTGAGGGCACCGCCCTGGAGACCCTCGATCTGCCCGGCCGTGTCCGGCGAATAGATGAACTCGACACCGTCAAGGTACGGCAGCGCGTTGCCGTCCGCGTCCTTCTGCCAGTAGGTCGGGTTCTTCTTGAGGACCGCCCGGTCCTCGGCCGCGTAGGAGTCGAGCATGAAGGGGCCGGTGCCCACGAGCTCCGTCATCGGATCCTCGACGCTCTTGCAGAGCATCTTGGCACGGTAGTCGGTCAGCGAGGACGGGAACTCCGAGTCGACGGCCTTGAGGTTGAAGGTGACCTGCGTGGGGCTGTCGGCGACGACCTCCTCGATGTTCTCGTACACGCCCGCCATCGGCGACTCCTCGCTCTGCAGGTGCTCGAAGGAGTAGATGACGTCCTCTGAGGTGAAGGGCTCGCCGTTGCTGAAGGTGACGCCCTCCTGGAGGTTGAACGTCCACGACTTGCCGTCGGCGGAGTCCCAATCCTTGGCCAGCCACGGCTTGACGCTGAAGTCCTGGGCCAGACCGACGAGGTTCTCCTGGACCTGGCAGACAAGGATGATGTCGCCGACGGAGCCGGCCATCATCACCGGGTCGTACTGACCGTTGCCGGGCTGCATGCCGACCTTGAGCGTGCCGCCCGGGACGGGCGCGCCGCCGCCCTCGGAGCCCTCATCGCTGCTCTCCGTGCCTCCGCACGCCATGATCGCGAGCGCGAGCGCCAGGACGGCTACAAGGACGAGCACCGCCCCCAACATCTTGGCGCCGCGGCGGCTTCTGTGCCTTGCCTTCATCGTCATGATCCAGCTCCCCCTGTGATCCGTTGGTCCTCTTCGGCGAGATGGCCGGTCCGGGCCGGCAGCCCTCCATGGGCCCGGCGCAGAACATAATCCGGCCTCCCGCCCTTACACGATGTATCAGGCACAGTAGCCATCAGGAGCCGTGTGTCAAGCGCGGGCTTTCCGAGTCCCACGACTGAGACGCCAACGCCCTCGCCCCGCAAAACGTTCACTGACGGGCTCGAAGGCGAGCGGGTGGTGGGTTGGATTCAGGTCAGGCAGTACTCGTCGAGCTGGCGGCGTGTCACCCGATCGAGGTCGGAAGGGGGCTGGTGCGCGGCCAGGAGGTCGCGCACGCGGCGGGCGGCGGAGGCGGCAGCGTCTTCGCCGCCCGCAGCGACCCAGCGATCGAACGTCTCGAGCGGCTGCGCATCAGGGCGCTCGAGGTCGCGCGCATGCCGGCGCGTGTGACTCTGACCGAGGAACCCGCCCCCGGGACCGACGGCGTCGATGACGTCCTCCGCCAGAGACTCTTCGCCCGCGCGTACCGGATCGACGGCCGAGCGCAGCGCGGCGATGAGGTCGGCGTCGAGCACGTACTTCTCGAGAGAGAGCGCGTTGAACGAGCTCATGATGCCGGCGGCCTGGAAGAGGAAGTGGGCTCCGGCGAACACGGCGGAGGAGAGCGCTTCGGCGGACTCGGCCATGGCGCGTGCGTCGAGGGTATGGCTGTCCGTGCACGCGGCTCCGGCGCGCACGGGCAGGCCGCAGAGATGGGCGAGTTGGGCGGTGGCGACCGCCAGGCGCACGAATTCGGGGCCGCTGAACCTGGCCGCGCCGGTACGCAGGGAGGCCATCACCGGCAGACCGCCGTACACGAACGGCGAGCCCTCACGAGCCGCCTGCCCGAGCACCAGCGCGGCCAGAAGCTCGGCGTGCTGTACGGCGAGCACGCCGGCGACGGTGGCAGGACCGGTGGTGCCGCCCATCACGCAGGACGTCATGCACACCGGCTGCCCGCGCCGTGCCCAGCGAAGCAGGATCCGCGCCTTCTCACCG
>DAIQNY010000106.1:0-10908 GCA_036788155.1 Actinomycetota bacterium
ACCTGTCCCTGACGAATGCCTTCATGCCCCCACCGAGCTAGCGGCCCACGAGGGGACCCAGTATACCGCCTGAGACCGGGCGGACCCGTCGGCGAGCTTCGAGTGCCAACGGACTTGGGTTGCGGAATAATCGCGGAACAACCTCAACGGCCGTCGCTTCCACGAGGAAAGCAGGGGTACCGATACGGCCTCGGGCGTCAGCAATACGCCCGGGCCGGCGTACGGCGTCCACTCGCCCCACGCTCCTCCCTGGTCGCGCAGGCGGAACTCCGACACGCCCAGGGCCTGAACTGAGAGCGTCACCTCCCGGTCGGTCGTGCTGGTCGCGTGGCCGTCGATCGCCATTGTGGCGGCGGGGCTCTTGTTGAGCATGACCGTGATGGTGCTGGAATCGCGGTTCGCCACGATCATATCCTGGCGTCCGTCGGCATCCAGATCGCCTGCGTCGGCCCTTACAGGTGTGACGCCGCAGAGGTAGTCGATCCTTGGGGCGAACGAGCCCTGCCCATCACCGAGGAGGATGCTGATGCTATTGTCGCCCGCGTTGACCGCGGCGAGGTCCTGGTTTCCGTCGCCGTCGAGATCGCCGGCCACCACGTCGATCGGTTGATCGCAGACCGGGTGACTCACTCTTGAGGCGAACCCGCCGAGCCCGTCGCCGAGGAGGACGCTGACGGTATCGTCGAACTGATCGGACGTGACCAAGTCCTGGTCACCGTCGCGATCCACGTCGCCGGCCTCGCCGCCGTCCAGCGACTGGTTCGCCCGGCACGGCGGCCGCGTCTGGGTCGAGGTCGAGGTCGAGAAGGGCGTGACCCTCTTCTTCAGCTTGCCGCACAGCGGCCGGCCCGGCTGACCGGCGCCTGGTCGCGAACCTTCAGCTCGGCGAGAGAATCGTCGACTTCAGACTCTGCCTCGCCCGGGGTCGGGCATGCAGAGCGGTCACCGTGCTGATGCTCGTTTCAGGGGCTGCGTTGCGCAGCGGATGGATCCGCCCTGGCCGTTATGCGTATCGAAGTAGACCGGATGGACCGTGATCCCGCGCTTCTCCAGTTCCTCGCGGACGAAATCGTTCTTGACGTGGTCGTTGTAGGACATGATGTAGTTGTTCTCGTCCACCGGCAGGCCGTTGACCGCCAGCCTGGACGCATCTTCAAGGGGCACCTTTATCAGATCCCAGTCCTTGATGCAGTCCGGCAGTCCATCCACGTAGGCTTCTTCGCAGACGATCGCGAGTCCCTTGCGAGGGATCGAGAGCACGCAATCGAGGTGCAGGATCTTCTCAACGAGGGGAACGCGCACCACCTTGTACTCGTTGCCGACGACCCGCTTGATCCATTCGTAGCCAGCCTGGTTGGAGCCGACCGACAGGTTCTGCGTGTTGCCCAGGAGGAGGGTATCCCCGACGAACACGAGATCGCCGCCTTCGAGCGCGGGCTCGTCCGGCTGTGTTTGCGCGAGAGGCGGGGTGTGCGGCATGGATACCCATCTCATCGTGCCCGCCTTGGATTTCGCGGTCAGGATGTCCTTGAATCCGGAGATGTCGGCGCGCCGCAGCATGGTGCGCAAGTTGAATTCGATGACCTGGTTGCCGATCACGATCATGTTGTCGCGCGGGAAGTCCTGGGAGAACCCGTTGGCCAGGATCTCCTCCCCGTAGTTGCGCGCGATGAAGTCCTCGGTCAGGCGTTTCGGTCGATAGACCTTGACCCCGAGACCTTCCAGGACCGCGATCAGCTCGCGGTTCTCTTCCTCCAGCAACTCCGTCTCGCTCTTGTTCTTGACGGGGTGGATCATCTCTTCCCATGAACGCCCGGCGGTCGCCAGCGTGTACTCCGCCTCGTCGGCCGGCAGCACCTTCAGGGTCTCCTGCAGCCATGGGCAGTCCCGTTCCGGCGTCTTGCCGTAGGGCAGCCCGACAATGACTTCCTTCAAGGCCCCGTATTCGCTGTCGACATAGACGGCGTTCTGTCCGGAGGAAGTCGCACGACATCCGGAAAAAGCAAGCAGGGCGGCGCATGCGGGGAGAAGCACGAGCAGTGTCCTCATAGTCGGCCCCTGTGGTGCAGACGATTGCCCTTCAGGCGATGCGTGCAGGCACCCGTTCGCGGTAGCCAGACTGAAAGGGCGGTTCAATGACTGAGATGATGCTATCAGATGACGTCAGGAGCGGATCCTTCGTGCATGGGCCGTTCCCGATAGAGCGACCGCCGGCGGGCACACGTCGTCGGCGTTCGACCATGGTGATCATCGCTGCTCGGGACAGTCCTCAGCAGCGCGGCGTCACCGGCAGACCTCGTGCCGGGGATTCACGAGCGTGTCCCACTCGTAGACCGGGTTCCACAGTCGTCGACGAAGACGAGGCCGACCTCGATGACGCGAGGGTAGGCGGGTGAGAAGCCTGTCGTCTCCATATCGATGACGGCGAAGCGGCTCATGGGGACCTCCCTGATCCGGTGGTGCGGCTGCAGACACTGTTGCATGCAGTTACGGAACCGACGGCCAAAGACGACGGACTTCCTTCTCGGAAGAGAGGCAATCCGCTGGGCGATCCGTTTCCACACAGCGTGCAGGAAGCCCCGCGGGGAAGGCCCCTTCCCGGACTGCCGGGCCGGAGCCTCCTCGCATGTTTGAGTGGGGTCCCCTTTCCCGCGCGCGATTCACCGCACGCGGGCACACGGAGAACGCACAGTAGCTCATCCACGTCGATGCTACACTCAAGATGCCGTCGATCCGCCGCGCCAGGGTGGGGCAGGCGGTGAGTGATTCCCCATGGGGAAGGAGTCATTGGAGTCAGCGTGAGGCATGTACGAATCGGCGCGGTGGTCGCCGCCACGCTGCTCGCTTCGGCGGTGCTGGCGCTGGCCTTGAACGCCTCTCCGGCGCAAGCATTCACCTCGTGGCAGCACGACGGCGCCGCGGGCTGCAGCTGTCACGAGAGCGGCGTGCCTACCGATGCCGCCTGCACGACGTGTCACTCGGGGTTCCAGAGCTACCCCGGCACGACCTGCTGGTCCTGCCACTTCCCCGGCCAGGACACGAGGCCCTTCTGGACGGAGCCCACGCCCACGCCCACGCCCAGCGGCACGCCTATGCCCGCTGCGACGCCGACCGGGACGCCGACGGCGATTCCCGACCCGACCGGCGCTCCGTGCAGCCAGCGAGTGTCATCTCTACAGCGGCGTCGACAAGGCCTACACGATCCCCTTCACACACGGCGCCGATCCGCACGTTGGCTCAACCCCGCAGTGCCTCGGCTGCCACCAGAGAAGCTCCGGGATCGCCGATCCCGGCTCCAGCCCGCATCACAGCGGCCAGAAGACGGAGTTCGCCGACTGCGGCGCCTGTCACTCCTCACCGCAGAAGCACGACCGCAAGGTGTCGTGCGGCAGGTGTCACACGAGAGCCGAGAAGTACCACCTGCGCGAGGCGTCGAGCCCAGGCTTCAAGAAGTGCGGCTCCTGCCACAAGATGAGGCACGCAAAGAAGAAGGTATCGACCAGGAGGTGCGCGTCCTGCCATCGGGGCACCTCGGGACGGCAGGCGCAGCACTCGGCGAAAGTGACGAAGAAGCGCATCTGCGGCACATGCCACAAGCAGAAGCTGCATGCCAGCCGGGTGAGCAAACGGGTCAAGAGCTGTCGCACCTGTCACCGCGGCGAGTTCCACGCTGCCCAACGCACCCCGAGCAAGGCGACCTGCAAGAAATGCCACGTCGTGAGACTCCGCCACGATGACGGCTACCAGTGTTCCCTCTGCCACCGGCGAGCCATCCACAACCGCCGACCCAGCTCCGTCAACACCTGACCACGCGAGGGCAGCATCGAAGTGCCGGCACGGCGGGAGGCCGGCCGCCTGGACCCTCAGCCGGCGCTGCCGCTCCACATCTGACCTTGTCGACGACCAGGGCCGCGGCGCCGACCTCCAACGAGTCGATCCGCTCATCCTCGTCGGCGACGATTCCATAGCCGTCAACCGATTCCTTCCGCGTTGTCAGGTGGCCGTGCGCAAAGGCTTGCGGCAACGGCAAGGGGATTGCCCGTACTCCTTCTCGCGCATGAAAAAGGCATCTGCGCTGCAGCGCGCCCAGCGACCCAACGGGAGGAGCCATGGGGGACAGGGCAACCAGACAGACTGCGGGAGCACGTCTGCTCCTGCTCGCACTCTTGGTCGGGGTGGTGGTGCTCGCGCTCGGGGCATTTGCGACGCAAGCGCTCGCCTTCCCGACCTTCACACAGTCCCAAGGAGCAATCGGCTCGTGTGGGTCGTGTCACACGCTTGCGACCACGCACGCACCGGCGATTGCCGGGCATACCGGCGTCGAGTGCGGGACGTGCCACACGAACGGCACGGCGGAGCCGCCGACTCCGGCCGCCTGCGCGTCATGTCACGGCGCGAGCGCGATCCTCGCCGGCACGACGCACACGACGATCGGCTGTGCCAGCACGCCGGGGTGCCACGGCGCGACCGCCGGAGCGACCATCACGTCGATAACACCGGCCGGCGCCGAAGCCGGCGCCTCCGTCACCATCGCCGGATCAGGCTTCGGCGCGACGCAGGGCAGCGGCACGGTGATGTTCGACACCACGACGGCCACCGTGACCGCGTGGAGCGACACGTCCATCGCCGTCACCGTCCCGGCATCGCTGTCTCCTGGAACGGTGCTCGTCACCGTGACGCCGCAGGACGGGACCGCCTCGGACGGCTTCTCGTTCACGGTCCTCGAGCCGGGTGCCGACACGACCCCACCGGTGACGACCGTCTCGGGAGCGGTCAACAACCGGTGCTATAACCGATCGCTGAACATCACGCTCTCCGCCACCGATGCGGGGGGAGTGGCCTCCATCACGTATGCGATCGACGGTGGCACTCCCGTCGTCGTCATGGCGGCGACAGCCAACGTGACGCTCACGGTGGACAGGACCGGCCACACCACGGACGGCACGCACGTCATCACCTACTTCGCGACTGATGTGGCCGACAACATCGAGTCCACACAGACGCTGCGGGTGAGGATCGACACCGTCAAGCCGAGGACGCGTGCGCTGAACACAGCCCGTGCACACCGGTACGAGTTCACCAACCTGCGCTACCGGATCGCCGACAGTGCACCTACCTGTGGTAGGGCCAGCGTGACCATCAGGATCAGGCGTGGTTCAAGAGTGGTGCGGACGCTTCGCCTCGGAGTCAAGCCTGTCAATAGGACTCTGAGCGCTCGTATCCAGGCGACCCTGCCGCCCGGCCGCTACCGCTACTACGTCTACGCACGCGACCTCGCAGGCAACACGCAGGCGAACGTCGCGTCCAACAGGCTGATCATCATGCGGGCCTTCGGCGGAGGCTCCTGGTGATCGACGTCGAGTGTCAACCGCGGAGGGGCGAGCATCAGGCCCCTCCGCGGTTCCGTCCTTTGATCATCGCTCCGCCAGGGGAGCAGGGGGAGAGTCCGGGTGTCGATCCGCACAGTACGCCAGACCTGGTTCTTCGCGATCGCGGTCCTGGTCACAGCCTTGGGGGTGTCCGCGTTGGCCCCGGTCGCTCTCGCCGCGACCGTGACCCTCACGCTGTCCCGCACCTCGCTCGTCTTCGGTGAGCGAGTCACGGCCTCGGGAGTCGTAGAGCCCGCCACTTCCGGCGAACCGGTCAGCATCACCCTCGGCGAGAAGGTCGTCGACACAGTCGTGACCGACGCGGACGGAGCGTTCTCCCTGGCCTTCTTCCCGTCTCACGGCGGCTTGGTCGGCGCCGGTCTTGGCGACGGCGCGACGAGCGAGGCGACCCTCCTCAAGGTGCGGCCCGACGTCAGACTCTCCCACGCTGCGCCGGTGCCCTTCCTCCGCACGGCCTTCACCCTGCGCGTCTCGCCCTCCGACTATTCAGGTCGGGTCAGCGTGCGCATCACACACCGGGGGCGCCAGGTGGCCAGGCTGAAGGGAAGGTGTCGAGGCGGTCGATTGATGCTTCGGGTGCCGCTGCGCGGCATCGAATCGTTCTCCGTCCGCTTCTCCCTCGCCCCGTGGGAGAACCTTGCGTCACGCTCCGTCTCGCACCGCATCCGCGTGCCTTGGCGGCGCCTCGCCGTCGGGTCGACGGGTCCCATGGTACGCGGTCTCCTTTGGAGGCTCGCCGATCTGAGGATCCGCACGCCGCGCAGCGGCAGCAGATTCACGCGGGCAACGGGTGACGCGGTGGTCGCGTTTCAGAAGACGTACGGCTTGGCGCGCGACTACGTCGTCGACTACAAGGATTGGCGCCGGCTGGAAAGAGCCTCACCACCCACCCCACGCTTCCTTCGGCCGCTCTCGCACATCGAAATCGACAAAGGGAGACAGATACTCTCTGTGGTGCGGCATGGTCGGGTCATCGGCGTCGTACCGGTATCGACTGGCAGGACGGGCAACACGCGGACGGGATCCCATTTCGTCCAGCGTAAGATCCCCGTGAACACCCTGTTCGGTGGAGCCGTGGTTATGCCACGCTTCATGACCTTCTTCAGGACACAGGGCATTCATGGCTACGCGAGTGTGCCGCCCTACCCTGCCAGTCACGGTTGCGTGCGCGAACCGCTCTGGATCTGCGACTGGGTCTACGATCGCTCGTTCGTGGGAGAACGCGTCTACGTACATCCCTGATGCCGCATCGGCCGCGGGACGGCTTCGACCAGCGACCCAAGGAGGGCGAGCATGCCGCGCATGGCGAGGTCGCGTCACGTAGTCCGCGTGAGCAGTCGCGGCGACCTGCCATCTTGCGTCACGCCCTCTGACGTCCTGCTCGATACGCCTTGTCAGGCGTGCCCATCCTCATCCCGGCTACCGGTCAGCACCCCACCAAGGCGGTTCCCTGGCCGGTCGTCCTTCAGCAGCACATTGTGTACTGGCCACGAGGTCAGGTACTCGTTCTCGAGCCGCTCGCGCCGGGTCCGCGCCCGGCGTTCCGAGAGCATGCGGGCCAGAGCAGCGAAGACGCCGGCGAGGACAGTCACAAGAGCGAAGACGGACCAGAATTCGAGCGCTGCCATGATCAGCGCGACCAGCGCCAGCATGGCCATGGAGATGACGAAGATGAACTTGCCCGCGAAGGCCATCTGCGCGACCGAGCTACGCCCTGCGCATCGCGGACAAGCCGCAAGCGTGTCGACTCACGACGAGGGCCGCCGGCGAGTCGGCGAGTCGGCTCCTTCCGCTTGTCGGGCCGCTCCGTTTCACCCCACCGGTGTGCCGGTGACGCCGTCCTTGAGGTAGCCGAGAACGTAGGTGGTGACGTCACTGGGGGGCACGTACTCGGGATCGTCCTGCGGGGGCAGCGCGCGGCCGGCCATGCGCCGGTAGCCCGTGTCCAGCCAGGAGGCCTTGCGCCCCGGGTCGTGCCCGACCCACTCGTCGAGCAACAGCCAGCCGATCTCGACGTGGCGACGCATCTCGCGGACCTCGGAGGTGGTGAAGATCTCGTCGAAGTCGGCGGCTGCGTAGCGCACACGGTTGCCGACGGCGTCGACCACCTCGAAGGCGTCGTCCGGTCCACCGCCCGCCACGTTCTCGGGCTCGTCGTGACGCTTGCGGCTGAACAGACCCACGGGAGACCTCCCCTCGTCGGCGCCCTGCGGCGCACGTTTGGCGTGGCGCACCAGCCTCCTCTCGGTAGCCACGGTACCACGAGCTTAGGACCGAGCCAACGTCAGACCGCTAGGTTCGGCGGTCCGTCTTCGCGATCCCCCCGTGGGCCCGCGCGGCGCACGCTGGGGGCGGACCGGTCCGGTAGGATGAGGCTACGCATGCGGAGGAGTCCGTACGCGCGGCATCACCTACGGAGGGGAGCACCATGCGGCACCTGACCAGGACCATCATCCTCGCGGCGACGCTCGCCGTTCTCGCGGCCGCCGCTGCGGCGTGCGGGAGCGACGGCGGCGGCGGCGGCGCGGAGAAGCAGACCTACACCAACGCCCAGTACGGGTTCGAGATGACGTACACGGACCCGCTCAGCCCCGTCACCATCTCGCCGTTCGGCGAGGAAGCTTACGCCATCGCCTTCGCCGAGAAGGACGGTCCGCTGGTCGACGACCAGTACGTGAACGGCATCCGCGTGTCGGTACTGGAGCTCGAGCAGGCGATCGAACCGGCGGACGTCGCCAAGTTGAAGGAGGGGATGACCCAGGTCCTCGAGGAGAGGGTCGCGGGCCTGTCCGGCGGTGAGACGACCAGCGAGGTCACCGCCATCGAGCTGAACGGCACTCCCGGATTCAGGCAGGACTACCGCTTCACCATGGGCGGCGAGGAGATCGCCTGCCGGCTCACCATCCTGATCAAGGGCACCTACGAGTTCGACATCACCGAGACGGCAGTGGCCGGCGACTGGGACGCGTTGAGTCCGACGCTGGACCAGGCCGTCCAGTCGTTCACCCTGGAGTGAGACGGCGCTCGTTCTGATCGGCCGGCGCGCCGGCCGGCCGACGTTCCACACCGCGCGGAGGCGCGACGCCTGAGACCGGGGCGCCGCGCCCCCGCTCGCTCCTGCCTCCTCCGGTCGTCGTACGTCACTATGAGCTGTAGCATCTTCGTGGGCACGTCGGTGCCCGATACGCCGAACGGAGGGAGACATGATGAGGAGTCTGACCACCTGGGTCGCTGCAGGCGCCCTGTTCCTCTTGCTCGCCGGCCCCGCCGCCGCCGCGCGGCCGCGCGGCGCCGGCGGCGACCTGCACGGGGCGTGGCCGGGCGGAGCGCGCGTCGCGATCAGGACGGTCGACCCCCGCGCCGACTACGCGCCGCTCGGCGCCCGGCTCTCGGCGACGGCCGTCGTCGGGGGGACGGTGTATGACTCTCACGGCGTCGCCGTCGACGGCGGAACGGTGCAGTGCGACTCCCTCCTGGGCGACCGCTGGTACTTCGTCTCGGGCACCACGGACGCCGCCGGCAACTACGAGGTGGAGGGAGTCCGGCCCAGCTCCGACGGCCGGCTCATCGTCTTCCCGGACAACGACACGCGGTTCGTGCAGGTGGACAGCTGGCCGGACGCGGGGACGTACACCCGGGGCGTCTATCCCGGTCGCGTCGCCCTGCAGGCCGCGCGCGGCGGGCGCTGGGGCGACTTCTCCTCGGTCACGGTAGACCTGATGGGCCCGGGCGTGATCTGCACCAACCGTGTGGGGGCGAGCACCACCACGACGCCTGTGCTCGCCGACCTCGAGGCTCTGAGCGCCACGTATCAAGGCGGCGCCGCCTACTTCTTCTGGGACGAAGGCCTGGAGTTCGACGACCCGATCACCGTCACGATGGGAGCCGCGTCACCCGACACGATCAGCATCAACGAGGCGGACGCGCAGCGGGTGTGGTGCTCGTCACCCTTCTGGTACTCCGGCAGCCCCGGCTCGACCGTCAAGCTCGCCCTGCAGGGCTACCCCACCGGCTGGCTCAACCGCGTGACGGGCTTTTCCGACGACGCCGAGGGCTCGCTGACCAAGACCTACGGCACCTTCGAGTCGAAGGGCACGGCCACACACAGACTGAGCCTCAAGGTCCCGGCGTCGGCCAAGCCCGGCTACACCTACTGGTTCAACCTCCAGCACGTCGACGGCGCCGGTGAGGAGGGCGCGCTCTACCTGAAGGAGAGCTATCAGGTCTGCACGATGAAGCCCTCCAGGCGCGCCATCAAGAAGGGCGCCAGGATCCGCGTGACGGGCGTGGTGCCCACCGCCGGCCGCTGGGGCAGCGAGACCGGACTCAAGAAGAAGGTGACGCTGTACGGCCACAACGGCAGAGTCTCGGTGCCCACCATCTGGAACCCGAAGAGCAAGGGCTGGTTCAAGATCGCCGACGTGCGGACCAACGGCCGCGGCGCCTACACCACGCGCCTGTTCAAGCCGCGCAAGACGCTCACGCTCGTCGTGCGCTACCCGGGCGACGACTGGTACTACGGCGCGTACACGTCCGCACAGACCGTGACGGTCAGGTGACGTGACGCACGACCCGCCCGCACTGCCGTGGCCCTGAGCCCCGCGGCGTCTGAGCCTCCCTGCCGCCGCGACGCCTGAGCCTGCTTGGCTCGGTCCGTCACTGGGTAGGCCTAAGGGCGCACGACGAGCGAGGCTGGAGGATGAGGACCATGAGCACGGGACGCCGTCAGAGCAGGTTTCAGGTGATCAGCGAGGGCATCCCGGCGAGGACCGACCCGCAGCCCGGCGGCCACGTCTACTCCTACGACGGGCAGCGGTTCTGGCGGCGCACGCCAGGCGGCAAGATCACGCTGCTGCCGTCCTGGCGCACGCCGCAGTTCGGCTGGCGCCAGGAGAAGGAGCCCGCACGAGACCTCGTCGCCAACTGACTCATCGCGCTGACGGCGTCGACGAGGACGCACGTCCGGGCCCGACTTCACCCCACAGATGACCATCATCGAGGTGCGCGGACTGCGCAAGACCTACGGCTCGACCGTCGCCGTCGACGGCATCGACCTGGACGTGGGCGAAGGCGAGGTCTTCGGCGTGCTGGGGCCGAACGGCTCCGGCAAGACGACGACGATCGAGTGCATCGCCGGGCTCCGCAAGCCCGACTCCGGCACGATACGTGTCGACGGACTGGACCCGGCACGCGACCGCGCCGCGATCACGCGGCAGGTCGGGGTGCAGTTGCAGGAGGCCGGACTTCAGGCCAAGCTCACGGTCCGCGAGGCCATCGCCCTGTTCACAGGCTTCTACGACGACCCCGTCGACGGGTACGAGCTGGCCGAGCGACTCCACCTGCAGTCCAAGCTCGACACGCGCTACCGCGACCTGTCCGGGGGTCAGAAGCAGCGGCTCGCGATCTGCCTGGCGCTGATCGGCCGGCCGCGCATCGCGCTGCTCGACGAGCTCACCACCGGACTCGACCCGCGCAACCGGCGAGAGGTGTGGACCGTCGTCGAGGAGCTTCGCGAGCG
>DAIQNY010000107.1:0-10877 GCA_036788155.1 Actinomycetota bacterium
CTACAAGGAGGCGTTCTTCCGCGGCGGCAGGTCGTTCTACGTGCAGGCGGTCGACGACGCGCTGGCCGAGATCGACCGCCTGCCAGGGCGGCACCTCTACTTCCTCGACGACAACCTGTTCGGCAGCCCGCCGTTCGCCGAGGCCCTCTTCGACGGACTCAAGGGCGCCGGCCGCGTGTGGCAGGCGGCCGGCACGGTCGAGGCCGTGCTGCGTCCCGGCCTCCTCGAGAAGGCGGTGGAGAGCGGACTGCGGAGCCTGTTCGTGGGCTTCGAGACGCTGGACGAGGTCAACCTGATGGGCGCCGGCAAGACGCAGAACCTGGCCGGCGCCTCGCCCCGGGTCGCGGCGACCGGCGGCTCACCCGCGGTGGCCGTCGGCCTCCCGCAGTACGATGCCGCCGTCCGCCGTCTGCACGACCTCGGCGTGATGGTCAACGCGGCGTTCGTCTTCGGCATGGACCACGACGACGTCGGGGTCTTCCCGCGCACCGTGGAGTGGGCGGTGAGCCGGGGCATCGAGACGGCGACGTTCCACATCATGACGCCGTACCCCGGCACCCGGCTGGCGCGGCGGCTCGAGGCCGAGGGCCGCATCACCAGCCGCCACTGGGACCGGTACGACACACGCCACGCCGTGTTCACCCCGGCGCGCATGACGGCTGCCGCTCTTGAGGCCGGCTACCGACGCGCCTACCGGGAGTTCTACAGCTGGCGGAACATCGCGCGCGCGTCCTTCGTCCACGGCGACGCGCGAGAGCACGTCCGCCACCTCGCCTACACCAGCGGCTGGAAGAAGCTCGAACCGATGTGGGATCGGGTGATCCGCAGCGGTCACGTGCACCGCTTCCTGCCGCTGCTCGAGACCATCCTGGACCGCTTCGGCAGCGGCGGCGGTGCGATGCCGGCGCGCCTGGAGGCCGAGCGCCGCGGCGGAGAAGCCGGCCTGCGCACGTGTCGAGGGAAGCGGTCGGAGCCCGCCACTGCCGCCCTCAGCCAGTCGAGTCCCGTAATGTGGTGTAAGTCCTGAAGAGGCCCCGATGAAGGAAGACCATCGTGGGCCCCAGAATCGTCGGAACCGTTGCAGGGAAACGACGAGAGGAGCACCACGATGGCGGACACGAGTCTGTCGCTCGACGAGCTCGTACGCAAGCTGATGGGCGATGAGCACGCCGACGTTCTGAGAGAGACGCTCGCCTGGTTCGTGCGCGAGCTCATGGAGGCCGAGGTCGCCGGTCAGATCGGCGCTGGCCTGCACGAGAAGAGCGCCGAGCGCACGACGCACAGGAACGGCTACCGCGAGCGCGGCTGGCAGACCCGGGCCGGCGAGATCGCCCTGCAGATCCCGCGCCTTCGGAGCGGCACCTACTTCCCCAGCTTCCTCGAGCCGCGCAGCCGCAGTGAGAAGGCCCTCGTGGCGGTCGTCCAGGAGGCCTACGTGAACGGCGTCTCGACGCGCAAGGTCGAGCGCCTCGTCACGCAGCTCGGGCTCGCCAGCATGAGCCGAAGCACCGTCTCCCGCCTCTGCGCCGGCCTCGATGAGCAGGTGCGCTTCTTCCGCGAGCGGCCGCTCGAGGGCCGGTACCCCTACCTGTGGCTCGACGCCAAGATCGAGCGCGTGCGCGAGCCCGGCGGCGTCCGCCACAAGGCGCTCGTGGTCGCCTACGGCGTGCACGAGACGGGCCGCCGTGAGGTGGTCGGCATCGACGTCGGCGAGGCCGAGACCGAGGCCTTCTGGCGCGAGTTCCTGCGCAGCCTGCGCGCTCGCGGCCTCACCGGGGTGCAGCTCTGCGTCTCCGACGCCCACGAGGGGCTCAAGGCGGCGATCGCCAAGGTGCTCGGCTGCCCCTGGCAGCGGTGCACGGTGCACTTCCTGCGTGACATGCTCGGCCACTGCGCGAAGGCGCAGCAGCCGCTCGTGGCCACCGCCATCCGCCAGGTCTTCGCGGCTGAGAGCGTCGCCGACGGCCATGCGCGGCTCGGCGAGGTGGTCGCCGCCCTGGGGCAGACGGCGCCCAAGGTGGCGCGCCTGCTGGCCGCCGCCGAGGATGACCTCCTCGCCTTCATGGCCTTCCCGGCCGAGCACTGGAGCAAGCTGCGCTCGACCAACCCGCTGGAGCGCGTGAACCGCGAGATCGGCAGGCGCAGCGACGTGGTCGGCATCTATCCCAACGACGCTGCCCTCGTGCGCCTCGCCGGCAGCCTCCTCATCGAGCAGAACGACGAGTGGCTGGTCGGCCGCCGTTACCTCTCGATCGAGTCGCTCGAGGCGGTGCTCGCGAGGGCGGCGGACGCCGAGACGGTCGTGGAGGTGAGTGCGCTGCCGGCGGCGTGACGCGAAGACCATCCCGACGAGGGAGTTACACCACTACTCGGGACTTGACCCCTCAGCCAGATGCCCACGCCCTGACGACCGACCGCGACCGCCTCAAGAAACGACTGGGCAAGTCGCCGCGCCGGGGTACACTCATGCTGCGTCCGTTCGGTAGTACGAACGCAATTGAGGCTTTTCGGGCCGCCGTCGACGGGTCATTCGGGGCAGCCGGAACCGGCGACGGCAGGCGGAGGCTCAACCCGGCAGGAGGTCAGCGTGGGATTCATGGACGACGCCAAGAAGATGGCCGACGAGGCCGCGGCGAAAGCGAAGCAGCTGGCTGCGGAGGCCAAGGAGAAGTCAGGCCCGACCCTCGACCAGGCCAAGGCCAAGGCGAGCGAATGGGGTGAGAAGGCCAAGCCGGCCGGAGAGAAGGCGAAGGCTGAGGCTGCCGAGCTGATCGAGAAGGCGAAAGCCCAGGGTGCAGAGTTGATCGAGAAGGCAAAGGCACAGGGCCCGGAGTACCTCGAGAAGGCCAAGGCGCAGGCCGCAGACCTGCTCGAGAAGGCGCAGAAGCAGGCCAACGAGCTGCTCGCCAAGGCGAGAGGCCAGGTTGACTGAGGCCCCGGGCGGAGGAACGGACGACGGCATGCCGAGCGATGCGGTCGCGGCCGGCCCGGACGGCCGTCCGCGCTGCTTCTGGGCCGTGGGCGGCGCCCCCGAGTACGTCGTGTACCACGACGAGGAGTGGGGGCGCCCCGTCCTCAGCGACGACGGCCTGTTCGAGCGCCTCACGCTGGAGGCGTTCCAGTCCGGCCTGTCGTGGCTGACCATCCTGCGCAAGCGGCCGGCGTTCCGAGCCGCATTCGCTGGATTCGACGTGGAGGCGGTCGCGCGGTTCGGCGACGCCGACCGCGCCCGCTTGCTGGCCGACGCCGGCATCGTGCGCAACCGCCTCAAGATCGAGGCGGCGCTCGCCAACGCGCGCGCCGCCCTGCCCGTGATCGAGGAGTGCGGCAGCCTCGCCGCCTTCTTCTGGCGGTTCAGATCGGAGGCTCACCGCTCGCCGCGGACGCGTGCTGACTGGGTGGGCGAGACGGCGGAGTCGAAGGCGCTGGCGAGGGAACTCAAGAGACGCGGCTTCCGCTTCGTCGGCCCGACCACGGCCTACTCGACCATGCAGGCGGCCGGCATCGTCAACGACCACGCCGAGGGCTGCTGCGTGCACGGCGCGGTCAGGGCCGAGCAGCGTGCGGCGAGCGCGCGGCTCGAGGCCGCGCGTCAGGACGGCGAACGCGAAGCCGGGCCGTCGTCGCCGTCCGCGCCTCCGGACGAGCGATCCTGAGGCTGGTCGCCCGCCGCGCCCTGCAGCCACACGGTCTGCTGCGGGAACGGGATGACGATGCCGGACTCGTCGAAGGCCGCCTTGAGGGCCGCGCGCAGCGCGCGGCCGGCGGCCCACTGCTCGCCCGGCCGTGTCTTGACCGCCAGTCGGATGACCATGGCGCTCGGGTCGAACCGCTCGACGCCCCACAGCTCGGGTCGCTCGATGATCGTGGCTCCGTTGCGCTGGCTCCTCCACTCCTCGTCGGCGACCCGCTGGATGACCTCCGAGGCCTTCTCGATGTCGGTGTCGTACGCCACTTCGACGTCGAGGACGATGCGCGACCAGAGCTGTGACTTGTTGCCCACCCGGAGGATCTCCCCGTTGGGCACATACCAGACGGTCCCCTCCACGTCGCGCAGGATCGTGATCCTGAGCGTGACCCTCTCGACGACCCCGATGGTCTCCCCGACGTCGATGACGTCGCCCACGCCGTACTGGTCCTCCATCAGCATGAACGCGCCGCTCAGGAAATCCTTGACGAGGCTCTGCGCACCGAAGCCGAGCGCGACGCCCAGCACGCCCGCGCCGGCGATGAGGGGTCCGATGTTCACGCCCAGCTCCGACAGCACCATGAACGCGGCCAGGATGCCGATGGCGATGGTGGTGGCGTACCGCAGGAGCGAGTCGAGCGTCTTGGAGCGCTGCTCGGCGCGCTTCAACTGCACCGCCTGCTCGTGCAGCCGCGCCGCCTCCTCGGGGTCCAGTTCGGCGACGTCCGCCGAGCTCTTCAGGCGCTCCGTCCGCAGCGCTTGCACCTTGGTGATGCCGCGGACGATGCGATGGATCAGCAGGCGCAGCACCCAGTTGAGCATCACGGCGGCGAGGATGATGATGCCGGCGGCGATGAGCTCCTCGGTGTGCGTCTGGAACCAGCCGGAGGCCGCCTCGACCTGATCGGCTGTGTTGTCGGTCGCCGCCGGCAGCAGTGCGAGGACGGGGAACATTCGAGCGAGTGTACCAGAGAGGCTCCCGGCAAGAGACGGCCATTCCTCCGCATGGGCCTTTCTTGTAGGCTTGCGGCGCAAGGCGCGAGGGGCGTCGGGGACGCATCGCGAGGGGTAGGCGGCCACGTAAGGAGCAGACACGTGAAGGTCAAGCGAGCACTTATCTCCGTGTTCAACAAGAGTGGCGTCGAGTCGTTCGCCAAAGGCCTCACCGACCTGGGTGTCACCGTCATCTCCACCGGGGGCACGGCCAGGCTGCTCAAGGACTCGGGCATCCCGGTCACGCTCGTCGAGGAGGTCACGGGATTTCCGGAGATGCTCGACGGCCGCGTCAAGACCATGCACCCACGTCTCATGGCCGGCGTCCTGGCACGCCGTGACGTGCCGGAGCACATGGCGACCATCGCCGAGCACGGCATCGAGCCCATCGACATGGTCGTGTGCAGCCTCTACCCGTTCGAGGAAGTCGCCGGGCGGCGCGGGGTCGAGGACCAGGTCGTCATCGAGAACATCGACATCGGCGGGCCGAGCATGATCCGTGCCGCCGCCAAGAACCACTCCGGCGTAGCCGTCGTCACCAGTCACGACGACTACGACGCCGTCCTCGACGAGCTCGCGTCGACGGGCGAGCTCGGCTACGAGACGCTGCGCGAGCTGGCCACCAAGGCATTCCACCGGACCGCGCACTACGACTTCGCCATCGCCAACTGGTTCAGCGAGGCCGAGGGCGACTTCCCGGATTACGTCATGCGCGACTACCACAAGGTCCTGGAACTCAAGTACGGCGAGAACCCGCACCAGCGGGCCGCGTACTACGCCGAGGTCGGCCTGCGTCAGCACCTGCTCTCGCAGGTCACGCAGCTGCACGGCAAGCAGCTGGGCTTCAACAACCTCTACGACCTCAACGCGGCGCGTACCATCTGTGACGAGTTCACGCTGCCCTGCGTGACCATCGTCAAGCACAACAACCCGTGCGGCTGCGCGCTCGCCGAGAACCTCGCGGCCGCCTACGACAAGGCCTACGAGTGCGACCCCGTCAGCGCGTTCGGCAGCGTCATCGCCGTCAACCGCACGGTGGACGTCCCGCTCGCCGAGCGCCTCGCCGAGCTCTTCGTCGAGGTGCTCTTCGCGCCTGGCTACGAGCCGGCCGCGCTCGAGGTTCTGCAGCGCAAGGCCGACATCCGTCTCCTGCGTAACGAGGAGCGACGCCAGATCAACCCGGGCGAGTTCGACTACAAGCGCGTCACCGGCGGCATCCTCGTCCAGGACAAGGACAGCGACAGCGAGGAGCGCGACGAGATGACGGTCGCGAGCAAACGCCACCCGAGCGAGCAGGAGTGGGGCGACCTCATCTTCGCGTTCCGGGTCGCCAAGCACGTCAAGAGCAACGCCATCGTGATCGCCAGGAACCTGGCCACGATCGGCGTGGGAGCCGGCCAGATGAGCCGGGTGGACAGCACGCGCATCGCCGTCGAGAAGGCGCGCGGGGAGCTGCAGGGCGCCGTGATCGGCTCCGACGCCTTCTTCCCCTTCCCGGACGCGGTGGAGCTCGCCATCGACAACGGCATCACCGCCTTCATGCAGCCCGGCGGCTCCAAGGGCGACGAGGCCGCCGTGGCCGCCTGCGACGCGCGGGACGCCGCCATGGTGTTCACGGGGCGGCGTCACTTCCTGCACTGACGGCCGGGCCGCCCGGAGTCCGGTCACGCGCCGGCCTCCCGGGCGCCGCGCGGCGAACGGTGAGGGGCGGGGAGGCCGGCAGGGCCGCCCCGCCCCTCGCACCTCGAGGACACGGACATGAGAGACCTCGACGAGATCCAGGCGCCGCCGGAGCTGAGCGACGGCCGGCTCAGGCTGCGGGCCCTGCGGCCCGAGGACAAGCCGGCCGTCGTCCGGGGCCTCAACGACCCCGAGTGTGGCCGGTTCCTCTGGCAGCCGCCGTACCCGTACACGGAGGCGGACTTCGACGATTTCCTGGCGAGGCAGAAGCAGGCGTGGCAGCGCGACCGGGAGCTCTTCTGGACGATCGCGGATGCCGTCGACCGCTCGGTGCTCGGTGCGATCTCCCTCCATGTGGCGCCGCAGCTGGAGACCGGTGAGCTCGGGTACTGGTGCGGCGCGTGGGCTCGACGTCGCGGGGTGACGACGGGGGCCGTCCGGCTCGTCCGGGACTGGGCGTTCGACCAGCTCGGGCTCGAACGCCTGGAGATCTCTGCCTTTGCCGACAACGTCGGCTCACAACGTGTCGCGCTGGCCGCCGGCTTCTCGTACGAGGGCCTGCGCCGTAGCCTGGTGACGGCGCGCGGCCGACGCAGGGACGATGTGCTCTTCGCCATGGTGCCGGCCGATGCCCGCCCGGGAGCCGGCGACCCGCGGCCCAGACTCGGGTGGCCGCGCCTCACCGACGGCCGTCTGGTCGTCCGGCCCTTCGAGCCGGACGACGCCGCGGCCGTCCAGGCCGCCTGTGACGATCCGGACATCGCGCGCTGGATCCACCGCCTGCCGACGCCGTACACGCAGGCGGACGCCCAGGCCTTCATCGCGGAGGCGCGGCAGCACCTGCTCCTGGGCCGGCGGGCTCGGCTGGCCGTGACCGACGGCCTCTCCGGCGAGCTGCTGGGCAGCGTGAGCCTCGACCTCTTCGCGGACCGCGAGGCGGCTGAGATCGGCTATTGGGTCAAGCGGGAGGCGCGCCGCCGGGGCGTAGCCCTGGGGGCGGCGCGCCTCATCATCGACTGGGCCTTCGGCCGGCTCGGAGTCGAGCGTCTCGAACTGCTCACGTACCCGGGCAACGCCGCGTCGCAAGCTCTCGCGGTCCGGCTCGGGTTCACGCGCGAGGCCCTGCTGCGCGGCTTCCTCGCGCCCGAGCCCGGCAAGAGCCGCGACGGGCGGGTCGTGCCGTCGGGCGACGGCAGCCTCCCGCCCCGCGACGACCAGGTGCACTTCGTGCGCCTCCGCTCCCCAGCTCCGGTCTGACGGGCGGCGCTGCCGGCCGTCAACGCGGCCGGTAGGCCCGGAGCTCCTCGACGACGAAACGCAGCGGGTACCGGCCCGGCTCCTCCCGCTGCTCGCCGAACTCGTAGATGCCGAGCATCAACTGCATCTGGTAGCCGGGCGACTGCTCCACGCGGCGGAGCTCCCGGCCGTCCACGAAGAACGCGACGTGGCCGGCCGCCCACTCCGCCGCGTACTCGTGCGACTCCCGGACGTCGATCTGCAGCCGCACGCGCTCGAAATCGTCGACAATCGAGGGGTCGCCGAAGGGGTGTACGCCCATCCCGACCCCAGCCCCACCGGCGTCCACGTCGCGTCCGAAGACCTCGCAGATGCAGATCTCGGCGGAGCGCTCGGGACGGTCCTCGTATCCGATCATCCAGAGGGCGGCCATGGTTGCCGGGTCGTCGGGCATGCGGGCGCGGAGCGCGAACACGCCGTGTCGCGGTGTGTACAGTCGCTCCGGCCTCTGCGCCTCATGCACCACGGCGCGCGGTGAGAACCGGTGCTGCCCGAGACCGCTGCCCACCGGTCCCGCGTACACCCCGGTCTGGAGCGACGACACGCGCGTCTCGCCGTCGAGCTCGGGGCACCAGGGCGGCTGGCCGTGCTCGATGAGCAGTTCCAGCCGCCCGTCACGGAGCTCGTACCGCGCCGCCGCCTGCTCTCTCGAGCTCCACTGCGGCAGGTACCAGGGCAGCCAGCGCGAGCGGTCGAGCTCCGGCTCGTCGAAGTCCTCCCGCCAGTCAAGCTCGTAATCGCGGGTGATGACCGAGGCGAGGTCGGGGCGCGCGCTCATGCCGAAGCAGTACCCGCGCTCCCCGCCCCTAGTGCCGGACCTCGTTGTAGGCGTAGCCCAAGCCGAACGACACCCAGAGGGCGACAAGCAGCCAGAACGAAGTGTCGCCCTCGTTGCCGTACGCCGAGAACTGCCAGGCCCAGTAGGCCTGCACGGCGACGGCCATCACGCAGAACGAGAACCGCATCGCCTTGCCGACGATGTAGTCCTGGCGCTCGTCCTGCGCCTCGTCCAGGCGGCGGCCCCTCCAGGCCATGAAGGCCGCCGCCGCCCCCGCGATCACGAGCAGCACGATGCCGCCCTGGATCAGCCGGTCTGCGTGCGGCCCGTCCGAGATGATCCCCGTCACCAGATACGGCAGCGAGAGTATCGCCGCGATCAGGATCGTCTGCTTCGCCGTCTTCATGTCAGTCCCCCTCCGGGAAACGGAACAGGCCCTCGATGGTCGTCCCCAGCGCGCGCGAGAGCTTCCATGCGAGCTCCAGAGACGGGTTGTAGCGACCGTTCTCGATGGAGATGATGGTCTGCCGGCTGACGCCGACGCGGCGCGCCAGGTCCTCCTGCCGGAGGCCGGCCGCTCCGCGGAGCTCCCTCACGAGGTTGTCCATCCGCCGACTCCTATGTAAAGCCACCTTGACATCAGTCTAGCGGCGCCCGCACGTCATGTCAAGTGACCTTTACACGCCTCGGTGGTACAATTCGCAGGCCCCGGGCCGCTAGCTCAGTTGGTAGAGCAGGGGACTTTTAATCCCAAGGTCACAGGTTCGATCCCTGTGCGGCCCACCACAGCTGTCGAGTCTTGGGTGACGAATCCCAGAATCCCCAGGACGAAGTGGCCCGAGCTCGCCACATCCTCCTCGCAGAATGCCGCGGGCGGCGCAGTGACATAGGATGGTGACGGCACGGCGCCGCGAAGTGGGGGGAAGGACTGCTGGGCCGAGGACCGTTCAGGACGGGCACCGTCGCGGGCTGGATCGTCATTGGGGTGACGATCGTCGCCTGCACCCTCGCGACCATCGTCGTCCATGCCGTCCTCCCCGCGAAGGTAGACGAAGCCCTGCTCGACGGCGTCCTGGTGCTCCGGTTCGGGTTCCCGGCAGTCGCCGTCGCGTACTTCCTCATCCTCTTCACGCACTGCTCCGCGACAGTCGTCGCTTCGTGGCCCACCGCGCGGTATGGTCCGCGACGTCACGGGCTGGTAGTCGGACTCGCGTTCGCCGTCATGTACGTGATCGGCATGCAGGAGATCATGGTCGACACGAGCCCGTTCTCGGCATGGGGCTCCGACTTCGTCATCTACCAGACGATCATGGGCCTCGGCGACGCCGTCCCCGTCATCGTCCTCTGCGCCGTGGTCGGAGCTCTGCTCGCCGGGCGTCCACGGGTGGGGGCGAGTCCGCACGGCGGTGGGGTCGTGCTCCTGGTGGTGACGACGCTGCTGATCGGGACCGTCAGGCTGGGGCTGAGCATTTCGGGTGTCATCCACAGCGGCATCGCCGACTACCCCGCCGCAGTGGTGGCATGGGGCTACCTGCTCGGTCTCGGCTTCGGGTTCGCCGCCGTCTTGCTGGCTCGAGCCAACCGGGCCTGCAGGACCGTCATGGTCTTCGGAGTCGGTGTCAACTGGATCATCTTCAACTCGTTCATCGGTCTCGTCTTCGGTGGAACCATGGGTGACGCTCTGCTCAGAAGCGTGATCGACGTCGCTGCCCTCTCCGTCTCGCTGCTGCTCGCAGACAAGGTGGCGCGGCTCAGGCGGCCGCATGCGGCACGGGCGACGCTGCGGCCGCGTGGCCCTATAATCCGGACTGAAAGGTCAGATGACGGATCCGGCGCGGCGCCTGCGCCTTCAACGATCGATTCCGAGGTCACCCAGTGAGACGACGCACGTCCGACCGGCGGCCACATCGGCTCCTCCTGGCCGCCGTCCTCCTCGCCCTTGCGGCGGTCCTGCTCGCCGGATGCGGTCCGGACGACGGATCAGACCCGTCGGAGACGCAGACGACCTCGCCGACGCCGGCGGCAAGCTCGCCCACGCCCAGCTCAGAGCCCTCCGCTATCCTGAGCCTCGGCGAGACGGGCATGGTGGCGGGCTTCGCGATGACCCCGCTCGACGTCCGCGCGCGGCCGGGCGCGGCGTACGATTCCGACGGGGAGCCCATCGAGGGCGAGGGGCTGCACGTGAGCATCAGGGTCGAGAAGCAGCGGGAGCCCGAGACGTCGGGCGAAGACGGCGAGCTGGTCGTCCCCGTCGCCACCTTGGTGGGGGCCGAGGGCGAACGGGTGCGCATGGACGACTTCTTCGGCCTGCCCCCGAGCCAGGCGCAGTCCAACGAGTACAACCAGCGGTACGTCGAGAGCTTCCAGTACGCGGTCATCCAGCCGCCGGGCACAGTCTCGAAGGCGCTGCTCTGGTTCTCGGTGCCGGACGGCATGACGCCC
>DAIQNY010000108.1:0-10820 GCA_036788155.1 Actinomycetota bacterium
AGGTCATGCACTGCCTGCCGGCGCACTGGGGCGAGGAGATCACCGAAGAGGTGCTCTACTCGCCGCACTCGGTGGTCTTCGACCAGGCCGAGAACCGGCTGCACGCGCAGAAGGCGATCATGGCGGCGGTCATCGCCTGAGCGGCGCCACGCAGTCCGGCGAGCACGACGAAGGGGCGGGGCGGCGGCCGCAAGGGCCGCCGCCCCGCCCCTTCCGCGCGTTCAGATCCAGCTGGGGAACCACATGATGTGCTCGAAGTACCGGGGTGAGATCGGCAGCCCCAGCACGATGGGCACGAACGCGACCACGATGCCGATGGTCAGGCCGGCCACGACCATGGCCATCCACGGCCGGTAGCGCCACATCCGCGGCGAGAGCAGGAAGATGACGACGGCGGCCGCGAGCGCCACGCCGATGACGACGCCGACCCAGCCGAGCGCGTCGCCGCCGCGGCGCGGCAGCGTCCAGAAGAGCCAGCCGGCGGCGATGCCGAGCGGCTGCCAGAGGACGGCGGCGACGAGCGCAGCGGCCGCCGCCGCCAGCCACCCGCGTCGCGGCACGAGGCCTCCGGCGAAGAGGCACAGGGCGCCCGCCACGAGGACGGCCATGATGGGCGCGACGGGCGTCATGTAGTAGAGGAACGACGTGCGCGTGGCCAGGAACCACGGGACGTAGAGCACCACGACGAGCGCCGCCGCCGGCAGGAGCGCGTAGGAGCGGCGCAGCAGCGCGAGAGCGGCCGCCGCCGCAAGCGAGAGTGTCGCGAGCCACCAGAGGAACGGATTGCCGATGGCGATGACTCCGCGGTACGTCTCCGTGCCCTCGAAGTAGTACCAGACCGGGCGGTAATCGACGATCCACGTCGGCGCCAGCGAGGCGTAGGTGTGAGTGGCTTCGAGATTGAGGTTGAAGATCACCATCTGGCGGTGCAGTTCGCGGAAGTCGGCGATGGTGTGGCCGGCCAGGAAGTACGGGGCGTAGCTGAGGAGGTAGAAACCGACGGGCACGGCGACGAGGGCGGCGACGAGGGCGAGGACGCGCAGACCCGCGGAATCCTGCGGCGGCGCGGGCGGCGCGGCCTCGGCATACGGCGATACCAGCGGCGGCCCGACGGCGGCCGGGGGCTGGGTCGCGTTCGCGATCGAGGCCTCCGTCTCGGCCGGCACTTCGCCGGCCTCCCGGAGCGCGGCCGTCCGCGTGCGGCGGGCAGCCCCTGCCTGCAGGAGCCAGGCGGCCGCGACGATGACCGCCGCGGCGATGAGAGCCAGGCCGCCGGACCATTTGGTGGCCGCGGCCATGCCGCCTGCTGCGCCCGCGGCGAAGAGCCACGCCGGGCGCCAGCCCTCCTGCACGTAGCGCAGCGCCAGCAGGACGCACAGCACGGTCCAGAAGGCGATGAACACGTCCAGCGTCGCGATGCGCGACTGCGCGATGCCGAGGGGGTCGGCCGCGGCCAGCATGAGTCCCAGCAAGGCCCACGGAGGGGAGAGACCGAGCCTGCGACCCAGAGGATACACGCAGGCGAGGATGCCGATGCCGGCGAGAACCGCCGGCAGGCGCCAGCCGAACGAGCGGTCGCCGAAGAGGGCGATCCCGGCGGCGATGGCGAACTTGCCCATCTCCGGGTGTGGCCAGGACACCTCGTCGCCCGCCGCCCAGCGGTACTGCCCCTCGGTGCCGATACGGCCGTCCACGATGGCCTTGGCGTCCTTGGCGTAGTAGATCTCGTCGAACATCATCTCGGCCGGCGTGCTCAGCTGCCAGAGGCGGAGCGCTGTGGAGATGAGGAGGACGAGGGCCACGGCCAGGGCGTACCCGTGCCGCCGAGCCGGATCTTCCATACGGCGAGGCCGTGCGAGCATCAGCGTGTGAATCTCTTCAAGTATCCTCCCGGTGCGCCGACAGTATAGTGAATCCGCGGGCTTGGAGGAGGTCGCGCGTGCGCGCATCGATCGCAGGAGTAGCAGTGCTGGTGGCAGCGATGCTGTGTCTCCTGGGTGGCGCCGGCGCCGCCTTTGCGGCCGGCGCCCTGGCCTCCTGGAGCGAGCGGCAGGTCGTCCCCGGTCCCACCGAACGCACCATCTGGGGTCGCGACCAGGTGTACGTCTACCGCCTTCCGCAGAACGTCACTCACACCGGTGACCTCCACGTGGAACTCACGTACACGCCCGCCGACCGCGACTGCTTCATCTACCTCCTGGGGCCGGTGACCGCCGGGTCGACGGAGTGGCAGGTGTGCCCCGGCACCTACGGACAGGGGTTCCTCTCCCTGTGGCCGGGGCGCGAGGTTGTCGACTACGCGGTGCCCGAGGTCCTCGACCAGGAACCGCAGCCCGAGGGCGTGCGCGGCGACGCGTACTACGTGGTCGTGCAGGCGGCCAACGGCGTCTCCCGCTTCCGCCTGTCCGGGTACTTGCCGCGTACCGTCGCCGGATCCACGGATACCATCTCGGAGGCTACGTTCACGCGCGTCTCTTTCAAGGCACCGGCCAAGGCCGGCGCCACCCTCAAGGTCGCCGGCGCTCCGTACGGCGGTCCCTTCGACTTCACGCCGACGTCCCAGGGACGGGCCGAGGTCCGTCTGCAGTACCCGGCTGCTCCGGCCAAGCGCAGGGTCACGCCGGCATCGCCGGCGCTGACCGCGTGCTTCGAGCAGTACGTGTACCCCACCCTCTGGGAGCCCGTGGGCGCCGAGGTCCCCGTGAGCCAGCCCGCCGACTACGCACACTGGGCTCTCTACGACCTGAACCGGCACGCCGCCGCGCCTCTCGCAGGCGATGACTGGTACGGCCTGCAGGCGAGCTTCGTGGTGCGGTCGTCCGGTCCGTGGCAGCCGCGCAAGGCCTACCACTACGTGCCGGTGCTCTGGCTCGCCGGCGCGGCGCCCTACGCCACCGCGCCGGCTCCTCCCGGCCCGCCGGCGACCGGACTGCGGACCGTCGGGTACAAGGCCACGCTGCTCCTCCCGCAGAACCTGCGGTTGGCCTCCGCGACGGCCAGGGTGCGCCGGGGTCGCCGGGTCGTGCTCAAGGGCACCCTGGCCATGCCGGCCGACTCCACACCGGAGGCGAGCGTCGCCTGGGCTCCTCCCGGGACGCTCGTGACGGTGCAGCGCAAGGCCGGCAAGACCTGGGTCACGGCCAGGAAGGTGCGTACGCGTGCTGACGGCACGTGGCGCGCGGCTCTGCGGGTCCGCCGCACCACGCTCTGGAGGGCTGTCGCCCAGCCGGCGCCCGGACTCGCCATGGAGTACTCCCTGGTCAAGCGCACCGTCGTCAGGCGCTGAACCGGCGCGCGGCGACCGGCGTGACGCGACCGCGGCCGACCGGTGCGCATCGGCACGACTCATGCCCCGCGGAGCGCGGGAGGCATCTTGGTTTGTGAGCGTGTTCGTGATAGAACTCCGCGAGTTTGCGCGTCGAGGGTGAGAACCGGGGGCGGCGGGCAAGCGGTTCCCGGATCACCGAAGTGGAGGACATCGATCGATGAGTGACGAACCCAAGACCCCGCTCGCCGGTGGGACGGGCCCGATGGGCGAGCGTGGCGCCATCACCGCCACGCTGCGCGACGTGACGGCCAACCCCGGCCCGCTCGGCCTCATGGCGTTCGGCATGACCACGGTCCTGCTGAACATCCACAACGCCGGGTTCTACGAGATGAACACCATGATCCTGGCCATGGGTATCTTCTACGGCGGCCTCGCCCAGGTCGTTGCCGGCATCATGGAGTGGAAGAAGAACAGTACGTTCGGCATGACCGCGTTCTTGTCGTACGGCCTCTTCTGGCTCACGCTGGTCGGCCTCATCGTCTTCCCCAAGTGGATGGGCGTAGACGGTCCCGACGACGTCGCCATGGGCTGGTATCTCATGGCGTGGGGCGTCTTCACCGGCCTCATGTTCATCGGCACCCTGCGCATCAACCGCTCGTTGCAGGTGGTGTTCGGCAGCCTCACCATCCTGTTCGTGCTGCTCGCCGTCGGCGACTGGACCGGCAACGAGACCATCGGCACGATCGCCGGTTGGGAGGGCATCTTCGTCGGCCTGAGCGCCGTGTATGGGTCCATCGCCCAGGTGTGGAACGAGCTGTACGGCAGGGTCATCCTCCCGCTCGGCCCCGCCAAGTAGAGATGGCATCCGCCTGACCGCCGCTCCGCGGCCCGGGGAGAGTCGGAGGGGGCGCCGCCACCGCGAGGTGGCGGCGCCCCCTCCGCTTTCCGGTACCACAGTGGCGCCGTCTCCCTTTCCCGGCTTTGGCTCGGGCGTCCGCCCCCGATGCGACCAGATGGGGAAGCGTGCACTTCTTCCGTCCGGAGGGGTCTCTATCATGCTTCTTGACACGAACACGGGTTCGCTCTAGGCTCCACACGAACACGTGTTCGCTGACAGAGGAGGAAGGGTGGAAGGTCTCACGCCGCGACAGGAACAGGTACTGGAGTACATCCGGGAGTGCGTGCGCGCGAACGGCTACCCGCCCACGGTGCGTGAGATCTGCGCGGCGCTCGATCTGTCCTCGCCGTCCACCGTGCACGCGCACCTCGCGAACCTCGAGCGCCGGGGGCTCATCAAGCGCGATCCGGCCAAGCCTCGTGCCCTCGATGTCGTCGGCGATCAGCGGCCGCCGCGGCCGTTGCCGCTCGTCGGCCGTGTCGCCGCCGGTGCGCCGATCCTTGCCGAGGACAACGTGGAGGAGCTGGTCGACGTGCCCGGCTTCCTGCGTCGGGACGACGGTGACTTCGTGCTCCGCGTGCGGGGCGACTCCATGATCAACGCCGGCATCTTCGACGCCGACCTCATCGTCGTCCATCCGCAGCCGGAGGCCCGCAACGGAGAGATCGTCGTGGCCCGCGTGAGCGGCGTCGGCGACGACGAGGCCACCGCCAAGCGCATCTACCGAGACGGGAGCCACGTGCGCCTCGTCGCCGAGAACGAGAACTACGAACCGATCGTCGTCAACGCCGACCAGGTCGAAGTGGTCGGCCGAGTCGTGGGGGTCTTGCGTCAGCTATGAGTACAGTGCCTCTCGCCACAGCGGTCCAGCCTACGCTCGCCGACGCAGTCGACGAGGCACTCGCCGCCGCCCTCGCCGGGCGCCAGGCTGCCTGTCTATGGTGCGGGGCACGTGACATCGAGGTCGGCGTGGCCGATCTTTGGAGCGGCGCCGTCGTCCTCACGTGCCGCGCGTGCGGCGCCGAACTCGACGGCGTGGTGCCCCGGCACCTCCGCGAGGTGCCGCGATGACGCACCGCCCGTATCCGCCTGCCGTCGCGGACGCTCCGGTCCGGCAGCCGGTCGCTTCCGTCTCGCGCCCGCTCTGCCGCGTCACGCGCAGACACCGGCGCCGGCGTCGGCTCGCGGGTCTCATCCGGTTCGCCGTCTTCCTTCTGTTGATCTTCGTGGCCGTGTGGGCCGGTGTGCGCGTGGCGCACGCCGGCGACGACCCGGCCGTCTACTCCGGCACGGCCTATACGGTGCAGGCCGGCGACGATCTCTGGACCATCGCCGAGGCTCAGTACGGCGCCGAGATGGACCTCCGGGCCGCCGTCTACGCCATTCGCGAGGCCAACGGCCTCGAGTCCTCGTCGCTGGAGCCCGGCGAGGCTCTCACGCTGCCCTATCTGGAGGAGTAGCTCGACTGGTCAGGTCGGGCCAGCCGGGCGTGAGGTATACTTGCGCGGCGTCCGGGACGTGGCGCAGCCTGGTAGCGCACCTGCTTTGGGAGCAGGGGGTCGCGAGTTCAAATCTCGCCGTCCCGACCACCTCACGAGCGGGAGTAGCTCAGTTGGTAGAGCATCAGCCTTCCAAGCTGAGGGTCGCGGGTTCGAAACCCGTCTCCCGCTCCATCCGCTCGTCGTCCGGTGCCCGTTCCAGGCCTTCACGCTCGTGTCCGAGTGCCCTCTCCCCGTATACTTGCCTCCCGCGCGCCCGTAGCTCAGTTGGATAGAGCAGGAGACTTCTAATCTTCAGGCCGCAGGTTCGAATCCTGCCGGGCGCGCCAGTCGTGTGTCATGGCGGGTCGCCCTTGTCACCCTTCGGTTAACCGCAACCGGGGAGTGGGTAGGTACGAGCCCGATGACAGCACGTGACGACAGCTCCCAGGCCGGCGTGCCAGCCTCGCTCGACGAGACGTACCGCCGCGTCACGACCGCGCTGGCCGCCCACGACAAGGCGACGGCCGTCCGAGAGGCGGTCGAGGCCGTCACCACCGGCGCCGTCACCATCTCCGGACTGTACGCCATGCTCACGGGTATCCTCGCCGACACCGGCACCGCCTGGAAGAGGGGCACCACGGCCGTCTGGGAGGAGCACCTGGCGAGCTCCACGGTGCGGACGATCGTCGAGATCCTGTATCCAGGCGTTCTGAAGGCCAAGGCCGAGGTCGAGCCGGTGGGGCGCTCGGTCTTGCTCGCCTGCCCTCCCGAGGAGGGGCACGACCTCGGGCTGCGGATGGTGTCGGACCGGTTCGACATGGCCGGGTGGACCACGTACTTCCTCGGCCCCGATACGCCGGTCGACGAGATCGCCGACGCCGCAAGGCGCCTCGGCGTGGACGCCGTGGTGATGAGCTCCTCGACGCACTTCCACCGCCTCGCCGTGCGGCACGCCGTGGACGCGCTGAAGAAGCAGTTGCACGGCGTGGACATCTGGGTGGGAGGCGCCGCATTCGTCGGCGCCGCCACCGGATGGCTGCCCGAAGAGATCGTCGACCTGGACGCCTTGCTGGAGGGAGGGACCGCCGGCGGCCACGAGGCGGCGAGCGACCGGTCGGAGACGGGCGAAGAGGAGGGCTGATCGTGCTCAGCCTCAGCATCGCGATCCGCTTTCTCCGCAAGAGCCCGGTGCAGTCCGTCCTCATCGCCGCCGGGATCGCGGTGGGCATCGGTGTCCAGGTCTTCTTGGGCTCGCTCATCACGAGCCTGCAGGCGAGCCTGGTCGATGAGACGATCGGCAACAGCCCGCAGCTCGTCGTGACCGCCGGCACCGATGGAGAACCGGTCACCTACACGCCGCAGCTCGAGCAGGCGATGAAGGCGCGGAGCGAGGTCACGACCGTCGTCCCCACCCGCGGGTTTTCGGCCATCTTCCGCAAAGGCCCGGAGAGCTCGCCGCTGCAGTTCACGGGCGGCTCGCTTGACCAGCTCGATACCATCTACGACATCTCCGGCCGCCTGGTGGCGGGTGAGGCGTCGCTGCAAGCCGGCGAGGTACTGGTCGGCAAGGACTTCGCCGACACGTATGAGCTGGAGCCCGGCGACTCGGCCTCCTTCGTGCTCCCCGACGGGGAGCCGTCCGAGCTGACGGTGTCCGGCGTGTTCGACTTCGGTTCCGCCGCGGCCAACAGCGCCACGGCGTTCGCCAACGGGGAGGAGGCGGCGAGCGTTCTCGGCCTCTCCGCCGACCAGTACTCGGCCGTCGACGCACAAGTGGACGACGTGTTCAGCTCGGAGGAGGTCGCCGCCGACCTCCGCGCCGACGGGGCACTGAGCGGCCTCACCGTCACCGAGTGGCAGGCGGAGAACGCGGACCTGCTCTCGGCTCTGCGGAGCCAGAGCTCGTCCAGCTACATGATCCAGTTCTTCGTGCTCGTCGCCGTGGCGCTCGGCATCGCCTCGACGCTCGCGATCTCCGCCGTGCAGAAGACACGCCAGATCGGCATCCTCAAAGCCATGGGCATGAAGGACCGGCAGTCCGGCCGCATCTTCCTGTGGCAGGCGCTGATCCTCGGCGTGAGCGGCGCCGCCGTGGGCGTCGCCGCCGGCCTCGGCCTCATCGCGGTCTTCACGTTCCTGGGACGCAACTCCGATTCGCTGTTCCCCATCACCCCGCAGGTGGGATTCATCGTCATCTCGTTCATCGTCGGCGTGCTGGTGGCCGTGGTGTCGTCGTTCATCCCGTCACGGCGCACGTCGAGACTGGACCCAATCGAGGTGATCCAAGGTGGCTGAGACGCTCGTCGGCGCGGAGGGCATCGGCAAGACCTACGGCACCGTGGCGAAGACGGTGGCCGTCCACGAAGTGTCGTTCACCGTGGAGGCCGGGGAGTTCGCATCGATCATCGGCGAGTCCGGTTCGGGGAAGTCGACGCTGCTCAACCTGATCGGTCTGCTCGATACGCCGACCACGGGCCGGGTGGTGCTCAACGGCCACGACACGACGGCGGCGAACCGCAGGCAGCGCGCTGCCCTGCGCAACGACTTCCTCGGCTTTGTCTTCCAGTTCCACTACCTGCTGCCCGAGTTCTCGGTGCTTGAGAACGTGCTCATGCCGGGCCGCATCGCGGGGGTGCCCGTCTCGACGCTCGTGCCGCGTGCCGAGGAGGCGCTCGCGCTTCTCGGGCTGGAGGGCCTCGAGAAGAAGAACGCCAACGACCTCTCCGGTGGCCAGAAGCAGCGCGTCGCCATCGCGCGGGCGCTGATGAACCGGCCCGCGCTGGTGCTCGCCGACGAGCCCACCGGCAACCTCGACACCGCCAACACCAGGGGCGTGTACGAACTCTTCCGCAGGATCAACGAGGAGATCGGCACCGCCTTCATCATCGTCACCCACGACCGCGGGGTCGCCCAACAGACCGACCGGATCCTCGAGATCAGCGACGGCGTCCTGGTGCAGGACGTGCGCAACGAGTACCTGGCACCCTCCGCGGACACGGGTCCGCCGCACGGAGAGGCTTCGAATCCCGGCGGCACCGATGAGGAGGCCGGGGCTGCCGGCGCCGGTGAGGACAGCTCCGCACCGGCGCTCGAGCCCGTGTGACGCATCCGCGGGTTGGTGGTACCATTGTTCGCCGGCCGCACGAGGTGGCCGCAGGCTCGCCTGCGGCCCTTTCTGCGGCGCAGACCGTGGTGGACGTAGCTCAGTTGGTAGAGCTCCAGGTTGTGGCCCTGGCGGTCGCGGGTTCAAGTCCCGTCGTTCACCCCAATGACTCGGGTGTACCGGCCGGCGCGGAGCGCCGGCCGCCCACGTTAACGACGTGCGGGTGTGGCGGAACTGGTAGACGCGCTAGACTTAGGATCTGGTGAGCTCTGCTCGTGGAGGTTCAAGTCCTCTCACCCGCACCATCTGCTCATGCCGACCCCCGCACCGACCACTTGGCGGTCCGCAGCGCCACCCGAGCGCCTCGCGGACCGTTCCAGCGACAGACGGAGAACCAGACAGTGAAGACGAAGGTCAACCCCACAAGCGAGAACGAGGTCGAACTCAGCGTCGAGGTGCCCGCCGAGGCCGTCAAGAAGGCCTACGACCGGACGGTCGCCAAGATCCGTGAGGAGATGCAGCTGCCGGGCTTCCGCAAGGGGCGCGTGCCGGTCGCTCTGGTGGTCCAGAACGTCGGGACGGACTTCATCCGCGGGGAGACGCTCGAGGACGCCATCCCGGAGTGGGGCGACCAGGCGCTCAGAGAGGCCGGCCTGTTCGACGACGCCGTCGGCACCTCGGACCTGCAGGTGGGGCCGTTGGACGAGACGCAGGACTACGCCTTCTCGCTCAAGGTCCAGACCATGCCGGTGCCCAAGCTGGGCGAGTACAAGGGCCTCGAGGTCCCCAGGCGTGAGGTCGAGGTCACGGACACGCAGGTCGAGGCGCAGCTCACGATGCTGCAGGAGCGGCTCGCCAGCCTGCAGCCCGTGGAGGACCGCGCCGTGCAGACCGGCGACTTCGTGCTCATGGATCTCTCGGGCAGTCGCGACGGGGAGCTCATCGAGGGCGCCCAAGGCAAGGACCAGATGTACGAGGTCGGTCGCGGCAACCTCATCCCCGGCTTCGAGGAGGAGCTGGTCGGGCTGAAGGCGGGCGAGGACAAGACCTTCGACGTCACCTTCCCCGAGGACTACCACGCCGAGGAGCTTGCCGGGCAGCCGGCGAGCTTCACGGTCACGGTCAAGGAGATCAAGGAGAAGGTAGCCCCGGAGCTGGACGACGCCTTCGCGGTCGACGTGAGCGAGTTCGAGACCATGGACGAGCTCCGCAACGACATACGCGAGCGGCTCACGGCGGCCACGGAGTCCGGCGCCGAGCGCGAGTTCCGCGCGGCCGCGGTCGAGAAGGCCGTCGAGCACGCCACCATCGAGGTGCCGTCCGCCATGATCGACCGTGAGGCGCACCGGCTCTACCACCAGCTCGAGGAGCGCGTCGGCGAGCAGGGGATGACCATGGAGGTGTATCTCGGCGTTCTCCAGAAGACCGAGGAGGAGATCGAGGAAGAGATGCGCCCGCAGGCCGAGTTCGTGATCAAGCGTCAGCTTGTGCTCGAGGCGATCGCCGAAGCCGAGGGCCTCGAGGTCACCGACGACGACATCGCCGAGGTGGTCAAGCACGACGCCGAGGCGCTCGGCCGCGACTACCTGCAGCTCCTCGGCGATCTCGAGAAGTCGGGCAGGCGTGAGGCGCTGCGCGACGAAATGCTAGTGGCCAAGGCCGCCGATTTCGTCGCCGAGAACGCCGTCGCCGTGCCGATGACCGAGGCCGAGGAGGCCGCCGCCGAGGAGTCGGCGGACGCTGTGGACCCCGACGACGAGCAGTGACGCCCGAAGGGCACAGAGCACACGGGGCGCCGGAGCCAGGCTTCCGGAGGGAGCCGGACCCGGCGGACCGGACTAGGAGTTTCGCAGCGGGGAAACCACACTGGAGAGAACTACGAAGGCAACGAAGAGGGTGAGTACGTGACTCCACTTGTTCCGTTCGTGATCGAGCAGACGAGCCGCGGGGAGCGGTCGTTCGACATCTTCTCGCGGCTTCTCAACGAGCGCGTCATCTTCCTGGGCACGCCCGTGGTCGACGAGGTCGCCAACCTCATCGTGGCGCAGCTGATCCACCTCGAGAGCGACG
>DAIQNY010000109.1:0-10782 GCA_036788155.1 Actinomycetota bacterium
GCATCCGCGACGGCAGCAACCTCGAGATCCCCGGCGCCGAGGGCATCAGCTTCGGTTTCAGCGTCTGGACGACGATCGAGGAGTGCAACAACCCGGCCGTCGTGTTCGAGAACGGCGCCTGGCACACGATCGAGCCGTTCGCCGAGCTTGAGACGTTCTGGCTCCCCGAGGGCATCGGCGAGGTCGAGGTCGGTCACGTGGAGCACGAAGAGGTCATCCAGATCGGCCACAACGCCGACCGGCTCAAGGGCGTCAAGAAGGCCGACTTCAAGTACGCGCTCGGTGACGAGTTCATGGCCTTCATGGCGGCGCTCCGCTCCATCAACATGGACAAGGCCGAGAAGATCAAGGTCGGCAACGTCGACGTCGCCCCTCGCGACGTGATCGCGGCGGCCGCGCCTGACCCCAACGAGATCGGCAAGAAGTACGTCGGCAAGACGGCCGCCGGCACCTACGTGGTCGGCAAGAAGGACGGCATGGAGCGCCGCGTCCACCTGTACCAGGTCGCCGACAACGAGGAGTGCGTCGAGAAGTACGGCACCCAGGTCGTCGTCGCGCAGACCGCGTTCACGCCGGTCATCACCCTTGAACTGCTCGCCAGGGGCAGCCTGGGCAGCAAGCCGGGAGACCCCGGTGCGGGCGTCCATAACCCGGAGGCCTTCAACGCCGACGACTACGTGGCGCTCATGGCCGACTACGAGTTCCCAGGCGGCCTGCTGGAGATGGAATCCGAGTACAAGATCCAGAAGGACCGCCAGTCGCTGATCGATCTGGCGAAGTAAGCGTCGTTCAATCCCGGTCGTCGAGGTGCGGCCGGCCGCCCCCCGGCGGCCGGCCGCACCGGTTCGGCACCCGTGTGCCGTCTGAGGGGCGGCCGCCGTCCCGCGGGGTGACCGCGCCGCCGGTCTCGTGGCAAGATGCGCAGTGGAGCGGCTCGTGGTCCGGTGACTACCGCGGTCTTCAAAACCGTCTGCGGGGCGGTGATCCCGTCCTGGGTGGGTTCGACTCCCATGTCGCTCCGCCAGCTTCTTTCGCCTGCTCTCGAGCCGTGCACCGTTGACCCGTGCTAGCCTCCGCGCTGAGGGGAATCGGCGGACGGAGGTGGGGCCATGGGCGAGACCGGTCACGACGATCTGGGCTTTCCGCCGCCGCTGCGACCGTACGCGCCGCTGATCATCAACGTGGCGCTCACCGGGGTGATCCCGACCAGGGAACGGACCCCGCACGTCCCGCTCACGCCCGAGGAGATCATCGCGGACGCGGTGCGCTGTCACGACGTGGGAGCGGCCGTCGTGCACGTCCACGCCCGCGACCGCGACGGCGTGCCGACCTACGACCCGGACGTCTTCGGAGAGATCATCCGCGGCATCCGCGCGGAGCGGCCGCAGCTGGTCGTCTGCGCCACGACCAGCGGCAGACGCTATGGGGAGTTCGAGCAGCGCGCCGCCGTGCTCGACCTCGACGGCGATGCGAGGCCGGATCTCGCGAGCCTCACCACGGGCTCGCTCAACTTCCCGGACGGGCCCTCGGTCAACACGCCGGACATGATCTTCGCGCTCGCGGAGCGCATGCGGGAGCGCGGCATCCGGCCCGAGTTCGAGATCCTGGAGCTGGGCATGGTGAACACCGCCAAGCTGGCGATCAAGAAGGGGCTCGTGGATCCGCCCTACTACTTCAACATCCTGCTCGGGTCGCCGCACACCACGGCGGCGACGGCGGCCAACCTCTGCGCGGCCGTCGCCGGCCTTCCACCGCACGCCGTGTGGTCGGGTACGGGCCTCGGCGTGTTCGACGTCCCCATGACGATGGTGGCGATCGCGATGGGCGGGCACGTGCGCACGGGCATCGAGGACAACCTCTTCTACGACGCGGCCCGGACCAGACTGGCCCGCAACGACCAACTCGTGCGGCGGCTCGTGCGTCTCGCCGAGGAGGCGGGCAGACCGGTGGCGAACGCGGACGAGGCCCGGCGCCTGCTCGGCCTGCCGCCGTGCGTCTCCGGCGCGGACGAGATCCGCATCGAGCCGGCGACCGACGGAGACATGCCCGGCATGCTCGAGGTGCTCAGCACGGCAAACATGCACCATGTGCCGTCGGAGGAGATGCCCGAGCTCGACTGGCGGCGGTGCTTCGTGGCGCGCTCAGACGGACGCATCGTGGGCATGTCCGGCTACACGATGCTGTCGGAGACCCAGGGAAAGACCACGCTGATGGCGGTCGATCCGTCCTACCGGCGCTACGGGCTCGGGAGGCGTCTGCAGGACGCCCGCCTCCATGCCATGGCCGCTCTCGGGGCCACCAGCGTGATCACCAACGCGGACAGGCCGGTCACCATCGCCTGGTACAAGAAGCACTACGGGTACCGGCAGATCGGTACGGACCCCAAGGTCCACGAGTTCGGGGATCCGGACGTCGACGAGTGGACCACGCTGGAGATGGATCTCGAGGCCTGGCTGGTGAGGGAGCGGGCGGCCGACCACGCGGGGCTCCGCTCGGAGGCGGGCGTCACGGCGGGCACGACACCGACGACCGCCGCTCAGGTCTCCGGGTAGTCGATCTCCTCGATGATGAGCTTGAGGTTGCCGGCGGGTCGGCGCCAGAGCACCGTCTTGCCGACGCGGGCGTCCAGCAGGGCCTCGGCGAGCGGCGAGACGTAGCTGATCTTGCCCTCCGTGAGGTCGGCCTCGTCCTCGCCGACGATCGTGAACGTGCGTCGGTCGCCGCCGTTCTGGCTCACGGTGACGGCGGCCCCGAAGGCGACCTTGCGGCGCGGCTGACGGGCCATGTCGACGACGATGGCGCTCTCGAGCCGCGCTGTGTAGTACCGCAGGTCGCGGTCCACGTACGCGAGTTCCCCGGCGGGGTCGTCGCCATCCAGCAGTTCCAGCCGGCGTCGCTCGAGCTCACCCACTCTGATCTCGATCTGCTTCAGGCCTGCGGGCGTGACGAAGTTGGGATGCTCGCTGACCTGCCGCTCGGGGAGACCTTCGGCGGGCGCGCCCTCGTCCGGCTCCTTGACGAACGCTCTGTTCATCATGAGCTCCGATCGGGCGGATTCGCTACTCTGAGTGTTCCCTTCGACGCCCGCGTACGCACTCCCTCGCGATTGGGTAGACACAGAACGACAAGCGACCATGGGGCACCTGGCCCCGCACGCCGATGGAGGGTGACATGCTCGACAAGCGGATGCAGGACGCGTTCAACAGCCAGATCAACTGGGAGCTCTACTCCGGCTACATCTACCTCTCGATGGCGAGCAAGTTCGCCGATCTCGGCATGTCAGGTGGGCAGAACTGGATGACGGTGCAGTACCAGGAGGAGTTGGCCCACGCGCGCATCATGTTCAGCTACGTGCTCACGCGCGGCGGCCGGGTGCTCCTCGAGGCCATCGAGAAGCCGGAGACGGAGTGGCCCAGCGGGCTGGCGATGTTCGAGGAGGCGCTCGCCCACGAGGAGGGCGTGACTGCGCGCATCCACGACATGGCCACGCTTGCGCTCGAGCTCAAGGACCACGCCACGTACAACTTCCTCCAGTGGTTCATCGCCGAGCAGGTCGAGGAGGAAGAGACGGCCATGGACTGGGTGAGCAAGTTCAAGATGGCCGGCGAACACCCGGCCGGGCTGTACCAGCTCGACAAGGAGCTCGCGGCGCGCTCCTACGCGCCGCCGTCGCCCCTGGTGGAGCTGGACGCCGCCGGCGGCTGAGAAGGACGCTCGGGCGACGCGGGCGCGGTCAGCTCAGAGCGCCCGCACCATGAGCAGGCAGGGGTCCTCGGGTCCCCAGATCTGGGGGACGACCTCCAGGGGCCTGAACCCGAGGGCGGCGTAGAAGGCCCGGGTCGCCGCGTACCCCGGATCGGGGTCGCTCGGCGCCAGCGTCTTCACGTGCAGCAGTGAGTAGCCTCCGGCGCGGGCGTACGCGGCCGCGCGCTCCACGAGCGCGCGGCCGGCGCCCCGCCGGTGCCACTCGGGGAGGACGCCCATGACGTGCAGTTCCAGGGCGTCCCCGCTGGTCTCGCGCAGGGTGACGAAGCCGAGCACCTGATCCGGGCCGAACACGTCGGCGGGCGCCGGCGCGACGACGACGAAGGTCTCGAGCTCGTCGGCTGCGCGGACGTAGTCCTGTCGCGCGGCCTCGATGCCGAACCAGCTCGGCAAGGCGCGGAGGATGCGGTCTGCCGCCGCTCCCTGTCCGAGGAGCGGCCCGCGCACCGAGAACCCGGTCTGACTCGCGTGTCTCCGTGCGTCCTCGGCGTTCATCCGGCCTCCGTACCCCTCGGCGCCCTCAGGTCACGTCGCGGCGCAGGGAGATGAAGACCGCCGCGACGCTCACGATGGCGATGTAGACGAGGCTCACGGCGAACGCCTCCGGACGGCTCAGCTGCTCGGTCACGCCTCCCAGTCCGGCAGAGTCCTCTGAGAGCTGGGCCGCGCTCACCTGGTTGAACACCACGAAGGGCAGCCACTTGCCGACGGCGGGCTTGACTACCGCGATGATGTTCTCGACCGCCAGTGCCCAGATCAGCGCTCCGGCCACGGTGATGACCTGCGCGCGGAACAGGGCCCCGAGTCCCACGCCGAAGGTGGTGATGAGTCCGGCGACGATGATCGACCGCGCGAAGTCGCCGAGCGTGCTGCCGCCGGACGCATCGATCTCGATCCCCCGGACAGTGCCGCCGAGCAGGATCACCAGGTACACGAGCACGACGGCGACCAGCATGGTCAGGATGCCGACGACCGCGTACACAGCGAGCTTGACGACCATCACCTGCCAGCGCCTGGGCGTGACCAGGTAGGAGTACGTGATGGTGCCGTGCCGGTACTCGTTGGTCATGCCCAGGATGCCGAACACGAGCAGCACCAGAGGGACGAGCGCGCTGGCGGTGTTGAGGAAGCCGCTGACGCCGTCGGCCTCCAGCCATTCCCGCGGCAGCGCCGCGATGAGGGCGACGAGGGGCACGAGCGTCACCACGAGGATGACGATGAAGAGGCCGAGGGCCGTGCGGGTGCTGCGCAGCTTGAGCAGCTCGGCCTGGGCGAGGGCGATCACTGCTCCCTCCTCGTGCCGGCGATCTGCAGGAAGAGCTCCTCGAGGCTCGGGGTCTCGGTGAGGAGCTCGTGAAGGACGATGCCGTGGGCGTGGGCCAGATCGCCCACCTCGGGGGCCGACGGCCCTCGCACGGCCAGCGCGTCGTTCAGGCGGTTGACGGCCGCGCCGGAGGTGCGGAGCGCGGCCTCCAGCTTCTCGGCCTGGGGCGAGCGCACGCGCACCACGGGCTGCGCCGACATCGTCAGCTCGCGCATGGGACCCTGTGCGAGCAGCTTGCCCCTGCTCAGGATGAGGATGTCGTCGACCGTCTGCTCGACCTCGGCCAGCACGTGGCTGGAGACGAGCACGGTCCGCCCCTCGCTCGCCAGCCGCCGCAGGAACGTGCGCAGCCAGAGCATGCCCTCCGGGTCGAGGCCGTTGGCCGGCTCGTCGAGGATCAGCACCTCCGGGTCGCCGAGCAGCGAGGCAGCCAGCGCCAGGCGTTGCTTCATGCCCGTGGAGTACCCCTTGACCGCCCTGTTCGCCGCGTTCTCGAGCTCGACGAGCTCGAGCGTCTCGTCGACGCGTGCGTCGGCGATGCCGGCGCCGGTGGCGATGACGCGGAGCGCGTTGCGGCCGCTGCGGCCGGGGTGGAACCCGGAGGCGTCGAGGAGCGCGCCGACCCGTGCGGCGGGCGCGCGAAGGTCCCGGTACCGGCTGCCGAGGATCGTCACCGAGCCGGACGTCGGTCGCACGAGGTCGAGGATCATGCGCAGCGTGGTGGTCTTGCCGGCGCCGTTGGGTCCCAGCACGCCGGTGATCGTCCCCGCCTCGATGGAGAAGGTGACGTCGTCGACGGCAAGGACCTTCTTGCCGAAGCGTTTGGTCAGGTGCTCGGCCTTGATGACGGACATCGACCCCTCCAGTCCGGGTGAGGGGCGCGTGCGGCCCCGGGCGAGTCTACACGAGGAGGCTCGGGGGCAAGAGCCTGCGGGGCGCCGTCGTCGTCAGCGCAGGGCGCGACGGTACAGCCCCCAGGCGCCGTCGCGCTCGTCGGCCCAGTAGACGCTCCCGGCCGCGATGACCGGGCTGACCTGACGGCCCCCTGCGTCGTCGACGGGGTAGGCCTCGGCAGTCGTGAAGTCGTACACCCAGACGACGGATCCGCTCGCATCCGACGTCGTCACCCAGGCGGCATGATCGCGGTTCAGCGTCAGCGAAGAGACGGCGCCGGCCACGCTGCACAGGCGCCGGGACTCACCCGTCTTCTGCTCCCGGATCAGGAGGTGGGAGGAGTGCTCTCCGGCGGGAGCCGCCCACATCACCCGGCCGCCGTCGATGGCGATCGCCGTACCGGCGGGCGCGATCCGGGCGATGTTCTTGCCGCGAAGCGATCCCATCCACACTTCGGTCCTGCTGCCGCCACCCGCGAGCCAGCCGGCCCAGCTACCTCGAGCCGCGACCTGACGGACGCGGGCGCCGGTCTCGACGGCGTACTCTTCGTCCGTGACCGCGTTGAGTCCCCTGATGACGTCGCCGCCGCGTGCGTCTCCGTCGCGGTCGATCCAGACCACAGTCCGGCCGGCCGCCGCCGGCTGCCGGCCTGATCCCGCCGCCGTCCAGCGGCGCGTCGTCGCAGTGTCGTACGCCTCGATGCGCGGCAGACCCTCGCCTCGGCGCCCCGCCCACGAGGCCCAGACCACCATGTCGCCCGCGGCGGCAGGGAAGCCGGCGGACCTTCCGGTGAGCGAGCGGTTGAGCAGGCGCTCGACGCGGCCCTCCTCGACATCGTAGCTCCAGAGGCCCGCGACCGCCGCGCTCCGGTCGCGCTGCTCCCAGAACACCGCGGCGTCTGACGCCGCCAGTCCGAGAGGCTCCCTGGGCCAGGCGAGCTCCGTGACCAGTGACACAGAGGTCGCGCCGTCGCCGCCGCCGGCTGCGGCCTGCGTCGGGCTCGGCAGGATGCCGGCGTCGTACGCGATGTAGGCGGGCGCCAGCGCCATCAGTACGAATGCGGCCACGACCACGACCCTGAGCCTCACGTCTTGCACCTCCTCGCGGCCGCCCCCGGCCGCCACACTGCCCCAGCGTCCTCGAACACAGAGACGCCGATTCTCTTCCCCGAGCGGCGCGCGTCGGAACGTCGCGCCGGCGCCGGTGACCCATAGTGTGGAGAGGTATCGGCAGCCTGGTCGCCCGGTTTGAGAACGGCGTCCCGGAGGGCGGAGGGAGGGCGGCGGCACGACGTGCCGCCGCCCTCCAGGCGCGATCAGGCCGCGACGCCGCCGGCCGCCAGGACATCGATCCGGCGGCTCGTCTCGTCGTCGAGGGCGAAGGCCGGGTCCGCCGCCTGGATCTCGGCGAGGCGGGTCCGTACCCTTTCGAGCAGGGTGGTGCGGCCGGCGGCCGACCAGCGGTCGAATGTGTTCTGGTCGATCAGCGAGGCGCGCCAGAAGTCGCGGAAGTGCCGGCGCGTCATGTTCGTCCCGAGATGGTTCCCGCCGGGACCGGCCGCTTCGACTTCCGCCAGAGCCAGGGTCTCGTCGTCGACCCGGAGCTCTCCGAGGAACGCTCTGGCGTACCCCACCACCTCGTCGCCCAGCACCAGGCCCTCGAGTGTGCTCTGCAGCCCGCTCTCCATGTAGCCCACGTCGTGCAGCAGGGTCGCGCGTGAGAGAGCTCCCAAGATGGTGGAGATACCGAGCTCGAGGGCCCACTGCTCGTCCAGACCCTTGCTGTCCGAGTGCCCCGCGTAGTGCCAGCTCGGCAGTCCGTACCAGCGGATCACGTCCAGCTGCGCCTGGTTGCCGAGGAAGACGCCGGGGGAGTTGTACACCTCCACGGCCGACTGCATGTTCATGACACCGGTGCCCACGCCCATCACGAACGGGGCGCCGGCCTTGCCCAGCTGGTGCACGACGAGGCCGGCGAGCACCTCGGCGTTGGCCACCGCCACGCAGGCGGTGAGCGACGCCGGACCTTGTGCGCCGGCCGAGACCGACGGCGCCAGCACCAGCGGCACGTCCAGATCCGCACAGGCCAGCGCCTTGCTGCAGCAGACGTCGTCGAGCTGGAGCGGCGGCGACGTCATGGCGAGACAGGCGATGCTGCCTGCCTCGCCGCAGGCCGCCGCCATCTCGTGCATGGTGTACAGCGACTCGCCGCCGAAGGGACTCGAGACGACGATCGGCTTGCGGGTACCGCGCAGCATGGCGGCGAACTGCGTGGTGTCCACGACCTCGTTCTCGACGTCTTCGGGCAGCGCCATGCTCATCGCGAAGTCGATCTCCGGCAGCGCCTCGACGACCCGGGCGGCCGCCTCCACGTCGGCGAGCCGGGCCCGCCGGCGCTCGCCGGTCTTGGGGTCGGAGACGTAGAGGCAGTCCGGGCCGCTGCCGGTGTGGCCGGCGCCGTCACGGAGCTCGAGAGGCGCCGTCTCGCCACCTCTCGGCCGCAGCTCCCAGGAGCGCGGCGCGCTGTCCAGTGCCCCCCGCACGAGTTCGGGGGGCAGCAGGACGCGCCGCCCGTCCACGCGGGCGCCGGCGGCGGCGCAGAGCTCGCGGGCACGCTCGTCCTTGACGTCGACGCCGGTGCGCTCCAGCAGCGTCAGTGAGGCCTCGTGCACGCGACGGCAGGCGTCGTCGTCCCAGACCTTGAGTGTGGCTCGATTCACGGTGATCCCCTTCGCGGATGGTCCTCAAGTGGTGGAGCGGGGTGCGGCCGTACGCGGTGACGTAGTTCGCCGAGCCGGCCGTCATCAGGTCGCGCAGGGTCCCCGTTCGTTGAAGACCTTGAACCACAGGCCGCCGTAGTAGCGGCCGCAATGGGCGCGCCGGAACAGGCTCGAGATCTCCCTCAGGCTGTCTCCCACGGCTGCTCCTCCGATGGCCGCTGCGCGCGGCTCAGTACACACCCCCGCGGCGCGCCGCGTCAAGGCAGGCCGAGCCGCAGGTCCCGGGAGTACACACGGGTGGCTCGGCGTCGCTGCATGAAGCCGGCCGAGCCGTACAGGCGCATCGCGCCGGTCGGGTTCTCCGCGTCGACGCCCAGGTAGGCGAGGGGCTGCCCCCGTCGCCTGAGCTCCGCACAGGCCGTCAGCAGCAGCGTGCGTCCGAGGCCGCGGCCTCGCCACGGGCGCCGCACGAAGAGCTCGTCGACGTAGCCGCCCACGGGAGTCTCGAAGGCGAGGACGGCGCCCGCCACCTCCTCGCCGTCCCACGCGACGAACCACAGCCCGAGATCGAGGTCGCCACGGACGAAGCGGAAGTCGAGCCACTCACCGAGATCCATGGCGGAGGGCCGGAAGTGATCGCGAAAGGCCTCCTCGCCGGCGGCGTGGACCGGCTCCTCGTCCCGCCCCCGTCTGAAGAGCCGGACCTCGAGGCCCGCCGGCCAGACAGGCGGCTCGACCGGGTCGTCGAGCTCGCGCTCGAGCCGCAGGAACGTCCTGATGTGGGCGAAGCCGCGGCGCTCGAACAACGCGAGCCGCGCCGCGTCGCCCTCACTCGTCCACACGTCGAGGGCGCCGTCGACGCCGGCGGCACGCGCGAGCTCGGCGGCCCGTGCTTCGCCGAGCAGGAGCAAGAGTTCGCTGAGGCCCCGGCTCCGGTGGTCCGGGTGGACGGTCTGCTCGGCGACGATCATGGCCGGCGGCGCCTCCACCCAACAGAACCCGTAGCCGGCGAGCTCACCGGCCGCGTCCTCGAGGAGCCAGAGGTCGCGCTTCAGGTCGAGGCGGGGCAGCGCCCACTCCTCATGCACGTGCTCGACCGTGACGTCCGTCTCGCCGTGCAGAGCCGTCTCGGCGGCGCGCTTGAGTCGAGCGACGGCCTCGGCGTCGTCGGGCGACGTCTGACGGAGTCGGTATCCCTCGGGAACCGGAGGCTGTGGGCTGGGCGGGGTCATGGCGGACGGTGTTCCTTTCCGGATTGTATCGTGGGCGCCGGGCGGAGAGGATTGCGCCGAACTGCTGCGCTGCCCGGGGCGTCACCCGGGCAGACGACGTCGCCGTCCGCCGGCGACGGGGAGGTGATCATGCGACAGACGATCCTCAGGCTCGCGGCCCTCACCGCGCCGGCTCTGTTCGCAGTCTTCGCCGGGGCGTGCGAGGCCTCGACCGGCGACGATTCGGTCTCTCCGGCGCCCACCGCTCCGCCCGCCGTGCCCGCGGACATCACCGGCGTGATCCACCGCCTGACCAGGAACGCGGAGAGCGGGCTGCCGGTGCTCCTGGTGGTCGACGACGGGGCAGTGAAGGGCGCGCTCGATCGAGCCTCCGTGACGGTCACGCCGCAGACGGTCGTCTGGATGCTCAAGGGGGGCAGAGGGACGGCAGACGACCTGGGCGCCGGACAGATGGTGTCCGTGTGGTTCGATGGGCCGGTGGCGGAGTCGTACCCGGTGCAGGCGAAGGCCGGGGTCGTGAGGATCCTGCTCGAGGACTGACGGCTCCGCGCGGCCGCGCACGACGGGCGCCTGCAGCCGCGGGGCGACGCCCTCCGGAGGTCAGCCGGTGTGCATGAAGTTGATCACGTCGCCGTCCTGGACGACGTACTCCTTGCCCTCGGTGCGCAGCAGCGCCTTCTCGCGCGCGGCGTGGAACGAACCCAGCTCGATGAGGTCTTCGATGCGAACCACCTGGGCGCGGACGAACCCGTGCTCGATGTCGCTGTGGATGCGGCCGGCTGCCTGTTTGGCCGTCCAGCCGCGGGGCAGCTGCCAGGCGCGCGACTCGCTGCTGCGGAAGTCGCCGG
>DAIQNY010000110.1:0-10693 GCA_036788155.1 Actinomycetota bacterium
ATCGCCCTCATCAAGCTGCAGGGCGCGGACGGGCTTCAGACGGCCGAGATCGGCCAGTCCTCCGGCCTGGCCGTGGGCGACGTCGTGGTCGGGGCCGGCAACGCCGGCGGGGCCGGCGGAGCACCCATCGTGGTCGCCGGCGTCGTCCTGGCGCTCGACCAGCAGATCGTTGCCCGGGACGGAGCCGGCGGAGCGCAGTTCCTCAGGGGCCTGATCCACACGGACGCCGACGTCCGGTCCGGGCACTCCGGCGGCCCGCTGGCGGACGCCGACGGCGAAGTGGTCGGCGTGATGACGGCGGCCTCCATGGGCAGTCCCCACGGGCCCGATCCTTCCGACACCGACGGCTTCGCCGTGCCCATCGATACGGCCATGGCAATCGTGGCGCAGATCAGGGCCGGCGACGACTCGGGCACGGTGCATGTCGGCGAGACGGCGTTCCTCGGCGTGCAGACTGCCGACGTCGGGCAGGGCCCCTCCGGCTACGCCGACCCTCACGGCTACGGCGACCCCTACGGAGACGGCGACCCCTACGGCTACGGCGACCCCTACGGCGAGGGTGAGGGCGGAGCCTCCGGGCAGGGAGCCACAGGCGCCGCCGTGATCGCCGTGGTGCCGGGGTCCCCGGCGGAGGGCGCCGGCCTCGCCGCCGGGGACGTCGTCACCGCCGTGAACGGCTCGGCCGTCACCTCCGCGGAGGCTCTGAGCGCCCTGATCGCCGAGTACCAGCCCGGCGATACGGTCACCGTTTCCTGGACCGACTCCTCAGGCGTGGCGCGCTCTGCCCTGGTCGAGCTCGTCGCGGGGCCGGCCCGGTAGCGGCGCCTCAGTCCTTGTGCGGCTTGATGCTCGCGTCCTTGGGCAGCGCGAGGCCGGCCTCCACCTCGATCGCCTTGATGATGCCGGCCGGGACCGGGCAGGCGGGATGGATGAGGTGCTCGGCGGCGAGCTTGAGGGTCACCGGACCCTCGCCGCGGTAACTGATCTCACGGAACGGATCGACCTCCGTCAGCGCCTCGGCCAGGTGCTCGACGTAGCCGCAATCCGTCTCGAACGCGACGCGTACCGTGCGTCCCTCGCTGGTGGTCTTGACGGTGGTGCAGAATCCGCAGATCCCGCTCTCGATCTCGGCCGATGCCATCGGTCCTCCCGTTGGTATGGCGCGCGTGCGCCGCGCCGGTGAAGTCGCTGACCTGATACCCCCTCGGGGTACTTCTGAGCCCTTCGCAGGCTCAAGGGCGGCGCGGCGTCACGCTCAAGAATGGCGTGGCGTCACGCTCATGGCCGGCTCGGCCCCACGCTCAGGGCCGGCGCTGGGCCACGCTCAGGGCCACGGCAGCACCGAGACGGCGTGCTCCACCAGCCGCAGCAGCGGCTGCGGATACACGCCGAACACCAGCAGGAACACGGTGAGCACGCCGAGGACGGAGACGGTGAGCGTCCCTCCCGCGCCGAGGGCGAGCGGCACCGACGCCGGCTCGGCCTCGTCCGGCCGGCGCACGTACATGGCTACGATGAGGCGCGTGTAGTAGTAGAGGCCGATCGTGCTGGTCACGACGAGCACGATCACCATCGCCCACAGCGCCGCCCCGGAGCCCGCCGTCACGATCACGAACTTGCCGATGAAGCCCATGGTGAGCGGCATGCCGGCGAGTGACAGCAGCGCGACGGTGAAGACCGCGGCCGGCACGGGTCGGCGAGTCCCGAGGCCACGGTAGTCCGCGATGCGGTCGGCGTCGCGGTCGGGAGGGGAGAGCACGGTGACCACGCCGAAGGCGGCGAGCGTGGTCGCGAAGTAGGCGATGAGATAGAAGCCCACCGCCACGCCGGCGCGTTCACCGGTGGCCAGGAACGCCACCAGCAGATAGCCGAGATGGGCGATGGAGGAGTAGGCCAGGATCCGCTTGACGTTGTCCTGGCGCAGCGCCAGCAGGTTGCCGGCCACCATGGAGGCGATGGCGACCGCCGTGAGGGCGAGGAACACGGTCGAACGCTGGTCCGAGCTCACGGGCAGCAGGAAGCGCAGAAGCAGCGCGAACACGGCGCCCTTGGACACGGTGGCCACGTAGGCGCTCACCGGCGCCGGCGCCCCCTCGTACACGTCCGGGGTCCACATGTGGAACGGCACCACGGCCAGTTTGAACCCGATCCCCACGAGCAGCATGACCAGGCCGATGGTGGCGACGACGTCGTCACCGAGTCCGGCGACCAGGTCGCTTACGCCGGCCGCCGTCATCGTCCCCGTCTGGGCGTAGACGAGCGCCATGCCGAAGACGAGGAAGGCGGAGGTGGCGCCGGCGAGCACGAGGTACTTGACCGCCGCCTCGACGGCCTCGTCCCGATACACGGCGTAGACGATCAGGCCGTACAGCGAGACGCTGAGGATCTCGAGGCCCAGGAAGAACGAGGCGAAGTGGGTGCTCGCGGCCAGCGTCGCGCCCCCGAGCGTCGCCGTGAGGAGAAGCACGTAGTACTCCTCGGGGTGCACCCGGAGCCGGTCCAGGTATCCCCAGGAGAAGAGGGCGACGACCGCCGCCGCCGCCGTCAGCAGACCGATGAAGAAGAGCGTGTAGGCATCCATCCTGACGAGCGGGGTGACGTCGCGCTCGGCGCGGGAAGCGGCGACGAAGAGCGTGCCGAACGTCGCCGCCAGCCCGCCGAGCGCGGTCCCGAGCGCGAGCGCGTGCGAGCGCACGAAGGCGGCCGTGAGCATCACGACCACGGCCGCCAGCGTGAGCGCGATGAGCGGCGAGACGGTGAGGAGGTCGCCCCAGGTCACGGTCACGGCGCGCTCCCGTCGTCGACATCGCGGCCCATGACGAAGGCGCCGGAGGCCGTCGCCGCCTCTGCCTCCGCGCCTCCGGCCAGGTCGGCCGGGGCCGCGGGGCCGCCGGCCTCGGCCGGCGGCTGCACGAGCGCGCTCTGCGCCGTCATCTGCTGCAGCCCGTCCACCGTCTGTCGCGCCGTCGTGATCAGCGGCTGGGGCCAGAACCCCAGCAGCACGAGCGCTGCGATCATGCTCGCGAACATGCCGGTCTCGACCTTCGTGAGGTCGGCGAAGCGCAGGCCGTGCGTCTCCTCGCCCTGGAACGCACGCTGCATCATCCACAGCGCGTACACGGTGGCGAACACCAGGCCCACGGCGCCGAGCACCGCGGCCCACTTGCTCACCTGCCACACCCCCACGAGGATGAGGAATTCGGCGACGAAGTTGCCGAGACCCGGCAGCCCGAGCGAGGCCATGGCGAAGAACATGGCCGTGCCGCCCATCTGGGGCGCCACCTGCCAGAGGCCGCCCATCTTGCCCATGTCCCGTGTGTGGATGCGGTCCTGCAGCCCCCCGACCAGGATGAACAGCGCGCCGGTGGAGAGGGCGTGACACACGAGCTGCAGGATCACGCCCTGCAGCGCCAGCTCGTTCCAGGCGAAGACCCCGATGAGCACGAAGCCCATATGGCTGACGCTGGTGTACGCGACGAGGCGCTTCATGTCGCTCTGCGCGTAGGCGAGGACGGCGCCGTAGATGACGCCGGTCACGCCCAGGATCAGCGCCCAGGTGCGGAACTCGGCTACGGCACCTGGGAACAGCGGCACCATGAAGCGCAGCATGCCGTACGCGCCGATCTTGATGAGCACGCCGGCCAGCAGCACGGAGCCGGCGGTCGGCGCGTCGGTGTGCGCGTCCGGCAGCCAGGTGTGCAGCGGCCAGGCGGGCAGCTTGACGGCGAAGGCGGCGAAGAAGCCGAGCATGAGCAGGAACGCCGTGCTCGCCGTCATCGGCGTTCCCAGAAGCTGGGTGAAGTCGAACGTGTACACGCCGGTCTCGCGTCCGTGGATGAACACGAGGGCGATGATCGCGACCAGCATCAGCAGTCCGCTGACCTGCGTGAAGATGAAGAACTTGATGGCCGAGTAGATGCGCCGCTCGTGGCCCCACACGGCGATCAGGAAGTACATCGGGATGAGCATCATCTCGAAGAAGAAGTAGAAGAGGAACAGGTCGAGGGCGAGGAACACGCCGGCCAGGCCCGCGATCGTCCACAGCACCATGAGGTGGAAGACCCCGACCCGTCGCGTGATGCCGCGCCACGAGCAGAGCACGGCCAGCAGACCGAGCGCGAAGGTCAGCAGCAGCATGATGAGCGTGAGGCCGTCGGCGGCGAGGAAGAAGCTGATGCCGAGCGACTCGATCCACGGCGCCTTGAGATCGGCGATCCAGGACCCGGCGACCAGGCCGGCCGCGCCGGGTCCCTTGGCGGCGAACGTCTCGCCGAGCGTCCCCGCGGCGGCGATCCACTGCGCCGCCACCAGCGCCAGCGGCGCGGCCGTGCCGGCGACCGCGATCCAGCGGGCGGCCACCTCGCTGCGGCGTCCCACCAGCCACGCGACGGGCGCCGCGACGGCCGGGATCGCGATGTACCAGAGCAGGATCACGGCGTCACCTCAGTACCACCACGGCGAGGACCAGGACGACGCCGAAGCCCGCCACGGCCACGTAGCCGCGGAGGCGTCCGGTCTGGCCGGCGCTGAGCGTGCGCCAGCCGGCCACATTGACCCACGCGATGCCGCCCACCACGTAGTCCACGAGGTCGTGGCGGGCCCAGTGCGCGAACCACTTGACCGGCCGCACGAACACCCGCTCATAGAACCAGTCGAAGCCCCAGCCGCCGAGCCAGAAGGCGACCAGCGGCCGCATGGCCGGAGAGGCCGAGAACGCGTAGGTCGCGTCCCGCCAGGGCATCCACAGCAGGTAGGCGAGGCCCACGCCGACGAGCACGACGGACATGGTGATGAAGCCGGCGCCGGCGCTCTCCGCGAACTGGCCCAGGCTCTCACTCCACTCAACGTGCGGGAGCGCCGTGTCGAGGAACGTCGCCAGCGGGTGGAACCCTCCCAGCCAGTACGGCATCCAGACGAACCCGGCGACGAGGGAGAACACCGAGAGCACCCACAGGGGGAAGGTCTGGCGCCAGCGCGGCTTTCGGGTGACCTCGGTGTGCCGCTCCCCGAAGAACACGACCCACACGAGGCGGAACGAGTACAGCCCCGTGAGGAACGCGCCGACCAGCGCGCCCGCGTAGAGCCAGACGTTGCCGTGGATGGAGCCGAGGCTGGAGGCGATGATGAGGTCCTTGCTGTAGAAGCCGGACGTGATGAACGGCAGCGCCGCCAGGGTGGAGGCGCCGATGGTGAACGTCCAGAACACGGCGGGCAGCTCGCGGCGCAGCCCGCCCATCCTGAAGATGTCGTGCTCGTCTGCCAGGCCCTCGATGATCACGCCGGCGCACATGAAGAGCAGGGCCTTGAAGAAGGCGTGCGTCATGAAGTGGAACACGCCCGCCTCCCAGTTCGCCACGCCCAGCGCGAGGAACATGAAGCCGATCTGGCTGCTGGTGGAGTAGGCGAGCGAGCGCTTGATGTCGCGCTGCACGAGCTCGCTGACGCCGGCGATGAGCAGCGTCACGGTGCCGACGACGGCGACGACGAGCCTCGCGTCCGGCGCCAGGTCGAAGAGCGGCCAGGTGCGAGCGAGGAGGTAGACGCCGGCGGTGACCATGGTGGCGGCGTGGATGAGCGCGCTGACCGGCGAGGGGCCGGCCATCGCGTTCGGGAGCCACGTCTGCAGCGGCACCTGGGCCGACTTGCCCACGGCGCCGCCGACGATGAGCAGGGCGGCGACGACGGCGACCGTGGAGCCGGGCGCCCATGTCTCCTCCGCCGCGCGAAGCATGGGCTGGATGTCCAGGGTGCCCAGCTGCGTGAACATCAGGAACAGTCCGGCGATCAGTGCCGTGTCGCCCACGCGGGTGACGATGAACGCCTTGCGGCCGCTGAACACGTTCTGCGGGTCCTTCTGCCAGAAGGAGATCAGCAGGTAGCTGCAGAGCCCGACGCCCTCCCACCCCAGGTACAGGAGCAGCAGGTTGTCGGCCAGCACCAGGATGAGCATGGAGGCGACGAAGAGGTTCATGTACACGAAGAAGCGGGTGAAGCCCTCGTCGTGCTCCATGTGCTCCGTCGAGTACAGGTGGATGAGGAACCCGACGAAGGTGATGACGAGCACCCAGACGACGCTCACGGCGTCCAGGTAGAAGCCGATGGCGGGGGCGAAGCCGGCGACGTCCATCCAGGTCCAGAGGACCTGGCGATAGGCGTCGCCGGCCGGCGGCGAGATGATGAAGCTGCCGCAGACGAGCGCCGCCACCACCGCCGAGAGGCCGACGGACCCGGCGCCGATCCAGGTGACGGCCGCTCGGCCGAGCCACCGGTTCAGCAGCACCAGCAGCACGAAGCCTGCGGCGGGCAGCGCGGGGATGAGCCAGAGGAGCGACAGCACGGCCTCAGCCCCTCATCCTGTCGGCGTCGTCCACGTCCAGGCCCTTGAGGGACTGGCGGAAGCGGATGGCGATGGCCAGGCCGACGGCGACCTCGGCTCCTGCCATGGCCAGGACGAAGAGGAACATGACCTGACCGTCGGCCTGGCCCCAGCGGGCGCCGGCGGCGACGAAGGCCAGCCCGGCGGCGTTCAGCATGATCTCGATGCAGGCCAGCACGACGATGAGGTTGCGGCGAGTGAGCAGCCCGGCGAAGCCGATGGCGAAGAGGATGGCCGCCAGGATGAGGGCGTGCTCGAGGGAGACGGAGGCCATCAGACGTCGCCCTCCTCGGCGATCACGCCGGTCTCGGGCGCCGTGCCCTGTTCGCGGGCCACCGCGCGGCCGCGCTCGATGGCGGCCGTGGCCTTGTCCTCCTCGCGAGCGCGCGCGGCGACGTGCGTCGCGGCGACGAGCGCCGCCAGCAGCAGCATCGACGCGAGCTCAACGGCGAGCACGTAAGGGCCGTAGAGCGCCTCGCTGACGGCCTTCGGCCCGACCTCGGCGCCGGCGAGCGGCCGTGTCTCGACGCTGAGCGCGTAGATCACCTCGGCCAGCAGCACGGCGACGAGGACGGCCGGGCCCAGCCACGCCGTCCGGGGCACGCGCAGGGGCGAGGTGGCCTGCAGGTTGAGCAGCATCACGGCGAAGACGAAGAGCATCATGATGGCCCCGGCGTACACGATGACCTCGAGCGCGGCGACGAACGGCGCCCCGAGCGTGTAGAACACCACGGCCACCGCGAACAGCGAGACGACGAGATAGAGCAGCGCGTGGACCAGGTTGCGCTGCGTGATGACGAGGAGCGTGGCGAGCACCGCGACCGCGGCGGCGATGTAGAAGAGGATCGTCACGGCAGCAGATCCCTCACGTCCGTGGGAGGCGCCTCGTTCTCGGCCTCGCCCTTGTCCTTGCCGCCGATCGCGAGGCCGGCCACGCGGTAGAAGTCGTGCGTGTGGTACTTGCCCGGCCCGCTGATCAGCAGGTCCTCCTTCTCGTACACCATGTTCGGGCGTTCGTACTCGCTCATCTCCACGTCGGGGGTGAGCTGGATGGCGTAGGTAGGGCAGGCCTCCTCACAGAAGCCGCAGAAGATGCAGCGCGAGAAGTTGATGCGGAACCACTCCGGGTAGCGGCGACCGTGTTCGTCCTGCGTGGCCTGCAGGGCGATGCAGTCGACCGGGCACGCCGCCGAGCAGAGGTAGCAGGCCACGCACCGCTCCTCGCCCGCCGGGTCGCGGGAGAGGATGATGCGGCCCCGGTAGCGCGGCGGCAGGTACACCATCTCCTCCGGGTATTCGATGGTGTCGCGGCTGCGCCAGGCGTGACTGATGACCACGCCGATGCCGACCAGCGTCGACCACACGGTGCGGCCGATGCGCGGCAGCAGCGGCTGTCCGCGCCGCGCCAGGCCGCCGACCGTGACGACGTCGGGCGTGAGCGGCGGGTGGGTCTCCACCTGCTGGTCGGGGCGCAGGGCCTGGGGGCGGTCCGGCATCACCTGCTCACCCCGCTCTCGCCACGACGATCGCGCCGGTGATCAGCAGGTTGAGCAGGCTGAGCGGCAGCATCGCCTTCCATCCGAGGGCCATCAGCTGGTCGTACCGCGGCCGTGGGAAGGTGCCGCGGATGACGATGAAGAGCGTAATGAAGATGAAGGTCTTGATGAGGAACCACACCACACCGGGCAGCCACGGGCCGAGCCAGCCGCCGAAGAACAGTGTGGCGATGAGCGCCGAGAACAGCGTGATCGCCACGTACTCTCCCACCAGGAACAGGCCGAACTTCATGCCGGAGTACTCCGTGTGGTAGCCGGCGACGAGCTCGCTCTCCGCCTCGGTGAGGTCGAAGGGGATGCGGCGGGTCTCGGCGAGTCCGGCGACGAGGAACACGACGAACCCGACGAACTGGGGGACGATGTACCAGAGCCCCTCCTGTGCCTCGACGATGTCGCTCAGGTCGAACGAGCCGGCCAGCGCGACCACCCCGATGAGCGAGAGGCCCATGAACACCTCGTAGCTCACCATCTGGGCGGCGGCGCGCAGCCCACCCACCAGCGAGTACTTGCTGCGCGACGACCAGCCGGCGAGCACCACGCTGTACACCGCGAGCGACGACATGGCGAGGATGAACAGCAGGCCGATGTTGAGGTCGATGACGACCCACCCCTCGGCGACGGGGACGACCATGAAGGAGAGCAGCGCCGTGATCAGCACCAGGGACGGCGCCACCACGAACACCCGCCGGTCGGCGAAGGGCGGCACCCAGTCCTCCTTGAACAGGATCTTGAAGGTGTCGGCGAGAACCTGCAGCAGGCCGGCGGGGCCCACGCGGTTGGGGCCGTACCGGTCCTGCACGAGGCTCAGGAGCCGCCGCTCGTACCAGATCAGCCCGGCGGCGATGGTCAGCGCGGCGACCAGCACTCCGAGGACGACGACCAGTTGCCAGTACCAGGCCATCACTGTCCCTCCGCCTTGGACAGTCGTGCCCTCGCAGGCAGCGAGATGTAGGGGAGGCCGGGCAGGCCCGCGGGCAGCCCGGCCGTGCCCGTGACGAGCGACGGCACGAGCCTGAGCGGCGCCGTCGCGTCCATCCACGGCAGCCAGAGCTCGAGGAGGTCGCCCTCGCGCGCCTCGAGCCGCTCCGCATCTTCGGCGTTGAGGCCTATGTACGCCGCCGGGGCCAGCTCACGGATGCCCGGCGTGTACATGCTGAGCTCCTCCGACCCGAAGATGTGGGGGAGCGCGACGAGCAGCACCTCGCCGGCGCGTGGGGTGAAGCGGGGCGGCGCGGCGACCTGAGGCACGTCGGGGCCGCGCGTGGCGTCGTCCAGCAGGCGGACCCCTGAGGGCTGAGCCGGGCCGACGGCCCGGAGCTCCTCCCCGAACTTGTGCAGGCCGTTGGAGGAGTTCCAGCCGGGCCACCACGTGCGCGCCCGGAGCGCGTCGGGCGACTGCTGGGGCTGGAGCCCCTCGAGCGAGTAGGCGAACGGGGCGTCCGGGTCGGGCACCGGCCCCGGCTCGAACACGGTGCGGTCGGCGTCGACGGCGGTGCGCCCGCTCCAGCGCAGCGGCTGGCGGGCGATCTTGCGGCCGTGATCCCGCCAGCCGGCGGGCGGTGCGGCCGCCGTGACGCCGCGGAACGTCGGCAGCTCCATCTCCACCGCGGCGAGCACGTCGTCCGGTGCCTTCCAGCCCCGCGCCTCACGATGGCCCAGCCGCACGAGCAGCTCGCGCAGCCAGCGCCACGCCGGGCGCACGTCGCCCCTCGGCGGCAGCATGGAGAAGTAGCGCTGCGCCCGGCCCTCGTGGTTCACCCAGGTCCCGGTCTCCTCCGCGAACGTCGCCGACGGCAGCACCACGTCGGCGCGCGCCGTGAGGCGGTCTTCCAGAATGGGCAGCGCGATCACCGGCAGGTCGCGGTGCAGCAGGTCGTCCGCCAGCATGGCGGGTACGCGGCGGTCGAGACCGCCGTCCAGCACCACGAGCACGTCGGCCTCCCCGCGGGCGATCGCCGCCAGGCCCTGCACCAGGGTCCCGCCGCCGAGCAGGCGCAGGCCCAGGCTGTCGGGCTCCGGGACGGTGAGCACGAGGTCGGCGCAGTCGACGCCCGCCCGCAGGTGGCAGGCGCGGCGCAGGGCGAGCGTCAGGTGCGCGGCCGCCCGGACGAGCTCGGTGGAGCCGGTCGAGCAGCCGGCGACGACGAGCGGCGCCGTCCCCGCGCTCAGGGAGGCGGCCCAGCGCCGCGCGAGCTCCGCCTCGTCCTCGCCGAGGCCGGCCACCTCCGGAGCCTCGGCGTCGACCTCGTGCGCGATGGCGAGCGCGAGGCGCACCAGGTCGTCGGGCGCCGCGCGGTGTGCCTCGGCGGCCACCTCGTCGAGCTTGGTCGCGTGCGTCGTCGCGATCCAGAGGGCGCTCGGCTCGCGCCGCTTGATGCGCGTGATGCCGGCGTCGTTCCAGCGCCGGATGTGGTTGCGCTCCTCCACTGCGTTGGGACGCAGATGCAGCCAGGTGCGGATGGTGAGGTCGAGCATCGGGGCCGTGTTCGTGACGTCCTCGCCGAGTACCAGCACGGCATCGGCGCCGTGGATGTCCGCCGCCGACGCCAGCCGCAGGCGAGGGTCGGCGGCGACTGCCAGCACGGCGCTCACGAGACGGTCGTCCGTGTCCGACATGCCGCGGAAGAAGTTGGTGGGCCCCACCAGGGCGCGCAGCGCGTAGTTGGCCTCGAGCGACGCGCGCGGCGAGCCGATGCCGAGGGCGCGGCGGCCGCGCAGCAGGCCCGCCGCGGCGTCCAGCGCCAGCTCGCCGGTGAGCGGG
>DAIQNY010000111.1:0-10512 GCA_036788155.1 Actinomycetota bacterium
CCGGCGCTGCCTCGCCGGGACTCAGCACCAGCGTCACGGCCGGCTCGGCGGCGACGGCGTCCAGCATCTCCGTGACGCCGCGCGCGTCGCGCTTGCGCGCGTCGCGCACCACGAGAGCCCGCCCGTCCGCGAGCGTCACCGCGATCTCACGTCCCAGCCTCGCCACGGGTCCCAGCCCCCTTTGCCCGCAAGCGACGAGCGCCGGCCCGGGCCCGCCTCACGGCGGCCCGGGCCGGCGCCCTCGGTCAGCGTCTTCCGGTCACTTCTCCAGCCGCAGGTCGCCGCTCTCCTCGATCGCGGCCTGGGCGGCGGCGAGACGCGCCACCGGCAGCCGGAACGGCGAGCAGCTCACGTAGTCCATCCCCGCCCGGTGGCAGAACTTGATGGTCTCGGGATCGCCGCCCTGCTCGCCGCAGATGCCGACGTGCAGGTCGGGCCGCGCCCGGCGGCCGCGCTCGATTCCGATCTCGACCAGCTGGCCCACGCCGCTCTGATCGAGCGTCGCGAACGGGTCGGCCGGCCAGATCTCGAGCTCCTCGCTCGTGTACAGCGGCAGGAACTTGCCGGCGTCGTCACGGCTGACGCCGAGTGTCATCTGCGTGAGGTCGTTGGTCCCGAAGCTGAAGAACTCGGCCACCTCGGCGATCTCGTTCGCCGTGAGCGCGGCGCGCGGGATCTCGATCATCGTGCCGACCAGGTAGTCGACCGAGGTGCCTTGCGCGCCGAACACCTCGGCCGCAACCTCGCGCACCACGGCGGTCTGGTGGTCGAGTTCCTTCTTCGTGCCCACCAGCGGGATCATGATCTCGGGGTGCACGTCGACGCCTTCCTTCTTGACGATGCAGGCGGCCTCGAGGATGGCCCGCGCCTGCATCGCCGTGATCTCGGGGAAGGCGATGCCGAGACGGCAGCCGCGGTGGCCGAGCATCGGGTTGTTCTCGTGCAGGTCCTCGACCTTGGCGCGCACCTCATCCTCGGAGACGCCGAGCGCCGCGGCGGTGCGCGCGGTGTCCTCGGCGTCATGCGGCAGGAACTCGTGCAGCGGCGGGTCGAGCGTGCGGACCGTGACGTGACGGTCGCCCATCACGCGGAAGATCGCCGCGAAGTCGTCGCGCTGCATGGGCTCGAGCTTGGCGAGCGCCGCCTCGCGCTCCTCGCGCGTGTCCGCGAGGATCATCTCGCGCACGCTGAGGATGCGGTCGCCCTCGAAGAACATGTGCTCGGTGCGGCAGAGGCCGATGCCCTCGGCGCCGAAGGCGATGGCGTTGGCACTCTGGTCCGGCTGGTCGGCGTTGGTGCGCACACCCAGCTTGCGTGCCGCGTCGGCCCACTCCATGACCTCGCGGTAGTAGCGGAACGACTCCGACTCCTCCGGCTTCATCGAGCCGTCGAGCAGCACCTGCAGGACCTCGGGCGGGCTCGGATCGAGCTCGCCGAGGATGACCTCCCCGGTGAAGCCGTCGATGCTGATCCAGTCGCCTTCGTTCACGGTGACGTCGTCGACCGAGAAGCTGCGGGCGCGCATGTCGATGTCGAGCGCTCCGCAGCCGACGATGCAGACCTTGCCCATCTGCCGGGCGACGAGAGCCGCGTGGCTGGTCATGCCGCCCTGCGCCGTGAGGATGCCCTGGGCGGCGTCCATGCCGCGGATGTCGTCCGGACTCGTGAAGTCGCGGACGAGCAGGACCCTCTCGCCCCTCGCCGCCCAGGCGACGGCATCCTGCGCGTTGAAGACGACGCGGCCGGTGGCGGCGCCGGGGCCGGCGGGCAGGCCTTTGGCCTTGACCCGGCCCTCGTCGACCGCGCGCAGCTTGTCGTCGGGACCGAAGATCGGCCGCAGCAGCTGGTTGAGCTGCTCGGGCTCGATGCGCATGAGCGCCTCATCGTGGCTGATCAAGCCCTCGTCGGCCATGTCGACCGCGATCCTGATGGCAGCGAGGCCGGTGCGCTTGCCGTTACGCGTCTGCAGCATGTACAGACGGCCGCGCTCGATGGTGAACTCGAAGTCCTGCATGTCGCGCAGCTCGTGCTCGAGCGTCTTCTGGTGCTCCATGAGCTCGTCGTAGATCTGCGGCCACAGCTCCTTGAGCTCACTGACTGGACGGGGCGTGCGCACGCCGGCCACCACGTCCTCGCCCTGGGCGTTGACCAGGAACTCGCCGTAGAACTCCTTCTCGCCGCTGGCAGGGTTGCGGGCGAAGCCCACGCCGGTGCCCGACTCCTCGCCGGTGTTGCCGTAGACCATAGTCTGCACGTTGACGGCCGTGCCCCACGTGTCGGGGATGCCGTACATGCGCCGGTAGGCAACGGCGCGGTCGTTGTTCCAGCTGCCGAAGACGGCGCTGACCGCGCCCCACAGCTGGGCGCGCGGGTCGTCCGGGAAGTCCTTGCCGGTGCGCTCTTTGACGGCCGCCTTGAACTCGCCGGTGAGCTCCTTGAGATCGTCGGCGGTGAGCTCGGTGTCGAACTTGACGCCCTTGGCCTTCTTCATCGCCTCGAGGCGCTCCTCGAACACGTCGCCCTCGTCGTCGTTCTCCGGCTTGCAGCCGAGGACGACGTCGCCGTACATGCTGACGAAGCGCCGGTAGCAGTCCCAGGCGAACCGCGGGTTGCCGGTGCTCTCGATCACGCCCTGCACGGTGGTGTCGTTGAGGCCGAGGTTCAGGATGGTGTCCATCATGCCCGGCATGCTTGCGCGAGCGCCGGAGCGCACGCTGAGCAGCAGCGGGTCGGAGGCGTCGCCGAACTTCTTGCCGGTGTCGGCCTCGAGGGCCTGCAGCGCGTCCTCCACCTGGGCGTCGACGCCCGCGGGGTAGTCGCCGTGCGCCGAGTAGTAGTTGCAGACCTCGGTGGTGATGGTGAAGCCGGGCGGCACCGGCAGGCCGATCGAGGTCATCTCCGCGAGGTTCGCTCCCTTGCCGCCCAGGAGCTCGCGCATGTCCTTGTTGCCCTCGTTGAAGCGGTAGACGTGCTTGTCACTCATGCTGGTTTGCCTCCCCTGGCGTCTTGTCCGCCTCGTCGCGGCGGTCGCGTGAGCTGTGAGTCCGGTCTCCTCGTGTCAGGTTTGCCCGAGCGGCAGACGGCTGAACGCTCCGATGCGGCCGATGAGGCCGGTGACGGCGGCCAGCTGCGCCAGCCGGTTGGCGCGCACGGCGTCGTCGGGATCCATGACGAGGACGGCGTCGAAGTAACGGTCGACGGCCGGCCGCAGGCCGGCCGCGAAGCCGACGGCGCTCTCGAGCTCGAGGTTGTCCAGGGAGTCGAGGAGCGGCCCGCGCGCAGCCTCGAAGGCCGCGGCCAGCTCGCGCTCGGCGTCGTCGGAGAAGAGAGCCGGGTCAACTGAGCGGGCCCCGGCCGCCGGGTCCTTGGCCGCCAGCGCCGCGCACCTGTTGTAGGCGATGACGGCATCCTCGAAGGATTCCCGGCCTGCCATCGCCGCGAACCCCCGAGCGCGAACGGCCAGAGAAGGGAGATCGACGGCGGGCGCACCGAGGGCGGCCTCGACGGTGGGGAACGGCAGCCCCTCGTCCAGCAGCAGCACCTGCAGCCGCTCGCGGACGAACGCGGCCGTCTCGGCGACGATGGCCGTCCGGCGCTCGCCGTCGACGTCGACGCCCTGAAGCTCGAACTGGTCGACGGCCGCGGCGAGAAGGCCGGCGAGCGGGAACCGGAGGTTGAACTCGAGCGCGATGCGCACGATGCCCATGGCCGCACGCCGCAATCCGTACGGGTCGCGTGACCCGGACGGCTTCTCCCCGGCGACCCAGGCGCCGGCGATGTTGTCGAGCTTGTCGGCGACCGCCAGCAGGGAGCCGCACACCGTCGTCGGCAGCGGCGCCGTGGCCGAGAGCGGCCGGTAGTGCTCCCCGACCGCGCGGGCCACCGCGTCGCCGAGGCCGGCGGCCTCGGCGTAGAGCCCGCCCATGATGCCCTGCAGCACGGGGAACTCGATGACGGTCTGGCTGACGAGGTCCGCCTTTGCCAGCCGGGCGGCCGTGCGCAGGGTCTCGGCGATGGAGTCGCCCGAGCCGTTGCCGGCCGAGCTCTCGTCACGGCCGCCGACCAGAGCGGCCACCAGGCCGCCCAGCCGGCTCGCCTTGTCGGCGAGTGAGCCGAGCTTCTCGTGGAACACCACGGCGCCGAGACGTGCGGCCATGGCCGACAGTCCCTCGGCGAGATCGCGGTCGTAGGCGAACTCGGCATCGTCCAGGCGGCCGTCGAGCACGCGCTCGTTGCCGCGCGTGACGAGCGGGGCCGCCGCCGGATCGCCGTTGGACACGTAGAGGAACGCCGGCAGCAGCCGGCCGTCGGCGTCCCGCACCGGGAAGTAGCGCTGGTGACTCTGCATGGCCGTGACCAGCACTTCGTCGGGCAGCCGGAGGTGGCGCTCGTCGAACGAACCGCGGGCCACGCTGGGCCACTCTGCCAGGTAGACGGCCTCGGCGAGGACGTCGCCGGGATCTGACCAGGAGCCGCCGAGCTGCTCGGCGGCTGCGTCGAGGCCCTCCCGGATGAGCCGCGTGCGCTCGTGCTGGGAGACGATGACCTTCTGGTCCTCCAGCAGACGCTCGTAGGCGCCTGCGTCGGCGACCGTCGCCGGCGCACCGAGCACGCGGTGGCCCTGCGAGACGTCGCCCAGCGGGAGGCCGTAGAACTCCCCGCTCAGAGTCTCCCCGCCCAGCTTGACGACGAGCCAGCGGATGGGGCGCGAGAACCGCAGATACTCGCTCGCGCCCGCAGGCCTGGCTCCCCAGCGCATGCCGCGCGGGATCTGCAGTCCGGTGATGAGGCGCGCGACCAGCTCCGGGATGACGTCGCGCGCCTCCCGGCGCTCGGCCTCGACACTCACGAAGATGAACTCCGTACCGTCGACGACCTCCCGGCGAACGTCCTCCGCAGCCGCACCCCGTGAGCGCGCGAACCCGGCGCCGGCCTTGGTGAGCGAGCCGTCCTCGGCGAAGGCGATCTCCGCCTTGGGGCCGCGGAACTCCTGCACGTGTGCCAGCTGCTCTCCCGGCACGCCGTCGACGAGCACGGCGATGCGGCGCGGCGAGACCAGTACACTCGCCGCCGCGCCCTCCTCGAGCAGGCGCTCTCCGGCCAGCAGGGAGAGTGCGAGGCCAGGCTGCTCCGGCGTGCCCTCGAGCTGGCGGATGACGGACTCGCAGACCTTGTACGGCAGCTCTTCGGTGCCGATCTCGACCAGCAGGAGACTCATTCCGCCGCCTCCTCGCCGGCCGGGCCGGCTGCGCCGCCGGCCTCTCCGTCGCCGTCCGCTCCGCGCCCGTCCCCGACGACCTCCAGGTACAGGCCGGCGACCTTGCGCGCGAGGTCGCGCACGCGGGCGATGTGCGCCGTGCGGTCGGTCACGCTGATCACGCCGCGCGCGTCGAGCATGTTGAACGCGTGGCTGCACTTGAGCACGTGATCGTAGGCCGGGATGGGCAGGCGCGCCTCGATGGTGCGCAGCGCCTCGGCCTCGTGCTCGCGGAAGTGGCGGTAGAGCATGTCGGTGTCGGCCACTTCGAAGTTGTAGTGGCTGAACTGCCGTTCGTTCTCCTTGTAGACGTCCCCGTAGGTGACGACGCGCTCCGCGCCGCCCTCGTCCCAGCGCGACCAGACGAGGTCGTACACGCTGTCCACGCCCTGCAGGTACATGGCGAGCCGCTCGAGGCCGTAGGTGATCTCGATAGTGATCGGGTCGAGGTCGAAGCCACCCAGCTGCTGGAAGTAGGTGAACTGGGTGGCCTCCATGCCGTCGACCCAGACCTCCCACCCCTGGCCCCAGGCGCCCAGTGTGGGACCCTCCCAGTTGTCCTCGACGAAGCGCACGTCGTGCTCGGCGAGGACGATGCCGAGGGCCTCGAGCGAGCGCAGGTACACGTCCTGGATGTCAGTCGGCGACGGCTTGATGACCACCTGGTACTGGTAGTAGTGGCCGAGCCGGTAGGGGTTCTCGCCGTAGCGCCCGTCGGCGGGGCGCATGGACGGCTCCACGTAGGCGGCGCGCCACGGACGTGCGTCCAGGCAGCGGAGGAACGTGGCGGGGTTGAAGGTGCCGGCGCCGACCTCGGTGTGGTACGGCTGGACGACGACGCAGCCCTGCCCCTCCCAGAAGGCCTGCAGGCGGCCGATGATCTGCTGGAACGTGGGCGCTACGGCGTCTGCGGTCTGGGCGTGCTCGGTCAAGGGATCCTTTCGCTCGGAAGCGCGATTCTACCAGTAGCTCGCAGAATCGAACAATCAAAGAACCGCCCAGCCGCGCCTGCGCGCCTAGGCCTACTCCCGCCTCACGAACGACCTGCGGCGCTGCCTGATCGCCTGGGGCGCCGTCATCTGGAGAAGGTGCGCGACTCGTCTAGCGCGGGTCGCGCACGACCGCCATGAACAGCGGCGCGCCCGACTCCCCCTCGTTCACGATCACGATGAATGGATGGTCCACGCGCACCGACAGATGCTTGGTCGGCGGACCGGCTCCATACATGACGACGGCTGTTCCGGCGGCGGCCTCGATGCCCTCCTCTTTGATATCGAGGATCGCCTTGTGGATCACCTGATCGATCCACAGAGAGCCGGGGGCGATGCCCTGGAACTCCGCCTCTGAGGAGAAGGCCCGCACCATGCCCAGCTCTGTCAGCCTCGTCTGCACGGAGTCGTCGGCGAACTCCGCCTTGAAGCGCGGCAGCGCAAGGTCGACGACGTAGCGGCGCGAGTCCCTGCCCGAGCTGACTGCCGCGAGACCACCGTCGGTGAGCATGGGCAGCACCGACTCAGGCGTCTCCCCCGCCTTCGGAAGGACGATGGTGACCCCGACGCGGCCGTTCGCCGAGAGCGGCACGGCAAGGTAGGCGGACGTCTGCGTGACGCTTCCGTGCAGCTCGCCGTGCATCATCGGCACGCGCACGTCCTCGCCGCTTGCGAGCACGAACGGTTCCTCGCGCGTGTGGCGCTGCTCGAAGTAGTCCCACCCGGCCCGCACGCACGTGGCGTTGACGAGCACGAGGGGCGAGAGCGCATCGATCCGCTCCACCAGGTTCCTGATGCGACCGCCGGTGCGCATCTCGACCCAGCCGTTGATGTCTGCGGCGGCCTTGTCCCCATCGTCGCTCAGAGCATGAGCGTCCGCCGCGAAGTAGTCGCGATCGGCGTTCAGGAAGTCCGGCTCGAACGCGACTCCTTGGCGAAGCCAGAGTGAGTTGGCTATCCGGATCTCGGCGTCCGACTTGCGCTCCGCGGAGGCGATCAGGCCGGCCCAGCTCCGGTCGGCCTGCTCGAGGCTGAGTTCCCCGAGGCACAGGGCGTCGTGCATCTGTCTGGCCGTCTCCCCCCGGGCGCCGTTCAGCGTCATCGTGAGCGCGTCCGCTATGGAGACCGGCGAGATGACGACGTTGCCCGAGGCATTCGCCTGCGCCTCGCGCTCCAGCAGGGCAAGACCGAATGCCTCGAGTGACGGCACGAGCCCCTGCGCGTCGAAGACCGCGGCGTCGCCCGACGTCGCCAGGGCCGGGGCGACCGGCGGAGGCGGCGAGCGATGGGCGATCGCCGCCTCGCTGGCGAGGACGGGCGGCGAGGCGGCCTCCTTGGCAGTCTCGCCACCGCACCCCGCGGCGAGCACGACGGCGAGCAGGAGCACGAACGGACCCAGGCAGCGATTCACGGACGACCCCCCGCCTTGCGACGCTTCCACCCAGAGTGATCTCTGCGTAGCCGATCCTCTGCAGTGACGACCGGTGGAACGAATGGGTTCACGCGTCTTCTGAGTGCCGGTTCGGCCGCGCCGGGGGCCAGGACGGATGTTCTATGGCGCGGCCGGGCGGCTCCGGGGATACTCGCAGCAGCCGGCGGCGCCTGCTTCGGCGGCCGGTCAGGGCGACGCGACAGCGACGCGACGAGGCCCGCATCAGCGGGTCGCCGGCGACGCGAGCGTACCGCCCGCCACTGGCGTCACCGCCCATCCGTTCTCAGCACCCGACCGTCATTCGGGCGCGCCGCAGGCGGCTCTGCTCCCATCCCGCCCGAGCTGCGGCATGCGCTCAGCCCACGCCGGCCAGGCGCAGGGCGCGCAGGCGTGAGCCCGTGTGGTAGGCGTAGAGCCGGTGGACGTCGCGCAGCGCCTCGCCGGCAGCCGGAGACGCCGGCTGCTCGCGGAGGTCGGCGAGTGATCGGGAGACGGCGTCGGCGAGCGCCTCGACGGCCTCCGGCGTGATGGGAACGGCCTCGCCGGCGCAGTCCCCGCAGACGAGGCCGCCGCGGGCAGCCGAGAAGCCCAGAGCACGACCGCCGGACCCGCAGGCCGCGCAGTGGTCCAGCACCGGCAGGTAGCCTGCCTCGTAGAGCAGCTTGAGCAGCGCGCCCAGCACGAGGGGCGACTCGACGGCGCGGCCGGAGATGCCCTTGTCCAGCTCGCGCAGCGCGTTGCGCAGCAGCGCGAACATGCGCTCCTCCGGCTCGTGCTCGGGGGTGAGCCCGGCGGCGGCCTCACAGACGATCGCCGCCGCCGACAGGCCTTCGCGCTCGGCGCGCAGGCGGGCGAACACATCGACCAGCTGCGCCTGCGTCACCGTGTAGAGTGAGCGCCCGGGATGGAGGAGCAGGTCGACGACGTTGAAGGGCTCGAGCCGGCCGCCCCAGCGCGACGTCGTCTTGCGCACGCCCTTGACGACGGCGTCCACGCGGCCGAGCTCGCGCGTGAACAGCCGGACGATGCGGTCCGCCTCGCCCAGCGGACGCGAACTCAGCACGATCGCTCGCGCCTTCTGCGGCCCGGGCATCAGCGGCCGCCTCGCGCCCGGCCTGCCGCGGCGCGGCGTCCCCCGCGTGCCCTCACGAGGTCCTCCCGCCGCGCCGGCGCGCGTACACCACGCGTGCCATGCCGGCGAGGTCGTCGCGCCGCTCGGGCTCCTCGTAGGCGCCGGCCGTCCGGATGATGTCGGCGACGACATCCGCCTGGCCGGCTCCGACCTCCAGCACGAGCATGCCGCCCGGGCTCAGCAGAAGGGCGGCGCCCGGCACGAGGCGACGGTACACGTCCAGACCGTCCTCGCCGCCGTAGAGCGCGCGCCGCGGCTCGTAGTCACGCACGTTGGGCTCCAGCGACACGTACTCGTCGGCGGGGATGTAGGGCGGGTTGCTCACGATGAGGTCAAACGGCCGCTCGCCGACGTCCGCGAAGAGGTCGCTGAGCACGAATTCGACGCGGCGCGCCAGTCCAAGGCGCGCGGCGTTGCCGCGCGCCACGAGCAGCGCGCCGGGCTCCACGTCGGTGGCCACGACCCGGACGAAGGGGTCCTCGGCGGCGATCGCCAGCGCGATGCAGCCCGAGCCGGTGCCCACGTCGAGCGCCAGCGGCTCGTCCTCCGGGTCGGGGCCGACGATCGGCATGCCCCGGAGCGCCTCCAGCGCCACCTCGACCACCGTCTCGGTCTCCGGCCGTGGGATGAGCACGTCCGGCGTCACCTCGAGGTCGATGGTACGGAACGCGCGGCGGCCGAGGATGTAGGCGACCGGCTCGCGTGCGAGGCGGCGATCCAGGAGACGCTCGAACGCCGCCGCCTCTTCGTCCGTCAGCTCGCGGTCCGTCTCCCTGAACAGCTCGGCGCGAGTCACACCGAGGGCCCGCGCCAGCAGCAGCTCGGCGTCCAGCCGCGGCGAGCGCGACGCGCCCGTCGTCCGCAACGAGACCGCCGCCTCCCGCAGCGCGTCGCCCACGCTGGCAGGACGCGCCACGGTCACTCCCGGCCGGCGGCCGCCATCTGCTGGCGGCGGTCCTCCGCGGCGAGCGCCTCGGTGAACTCGTCCAGCTCGCCCTCCATCACGCCGTCGATGCGGTGGCTGGTGAGCCCGATGCGGTGGTCGGTCACCCGGTTCTGCGGGAAGTTGTAGGTGCGGATCTTCTGCGACCGGTCGCCGCTGCCGACCATGCTGCGGCGCGCCTGTCCGCGCTCCTCGTCCTGCTTCGCCTGCTCGAGCTCGAACAACCGCGCCCTGAGGATGCGCATGGCCTTCTCCTTGTTCTGGAGCTGGCTCTTCTCGTCCTGACAGCTGACGCTGACGCCCGTGGGCGTGTGCGTGATGCGTACCGCCGAATCGGTGGTGTTGACGCTCTGGCCGCCCGGGCCACGGGCACGGAAGATCTCGATGCGCAGATCGTTCGCCTGGACGTCGACCTCGATGTCCTCGGCCTCGGGCAGCACCGCCACGGTGGCGGTGGAGGTGTGGATGCGGCCGGCGGCCTCAGTGACGGGGACGCGCTGCACGCGGTGCACCCCGCCCTCGTACTTGAGGCGGGAATACGCGCCCTGGCCCTTGACCTCGAGCGTGACTTCCTTGTAGCCGCCGTCGTCGTTCTCGTTGAACGACAGCATCTCGACCTCGAACCCTTTGGCTTGGGCGTAGCGCGTGTACATGCGAGCGAGCTCACCGGCGAAGATGCAGGCCTCGTTGCCGCCGGTACCGGCGCGGATCTCGATGATCACGTCCTTGGCGTCGTTGGGGTCGCGCGTGAGCATGCGC